>NZ_CP178624.1:3616292-3917650 GCF_047302455.1 Bdellovibrio sp. HCB185ZH | reverse complement strand
GAGCTTCCTGACGGAATGCAGAAGCCTTGTTGGAGTCTTGAGCCACCAGGACCGCGTCTTCCGCTTCCTTCTTGATTTTATTCCACAAATTCGCCACTTCGGATTTTGGCTCAGCTGGCTCAGGTCCTAAGGTCGTCAGGAAGTCTTCAAGGACACTTTCCAATGACGAACCCATGGTACCGCTTTCCATGTAGGTCACGATTTCAAAACCGTTTTTACCTTCAAGGTTCGCCCAGATTTTCTGCAAGGACTTCAATTGAACTTCCGGAGATTCAAAAGCGGCTCTTTGAGCAAACACAATCAAACCCTTGGTCAAAAGGAAGTGGACCGCTTTATAGACACCGATCTCTGTATATCCTTTGACGTCCAAAAGCTTATTGATCGTCGTCTCGCCGTCAATCTTAGCCATGAAACCATCCAGAGATTTAATCATCGACATACTTAATGCCGGATGATCATCCGTGTAGGTTGGACTTTTCGCAATCACGTTGCCTGTCCAGATCATGTAGAAAGATTTTAACCAGTTCAAAGATAATTTCGAAGCAATCCAGTCATGCAGATAGTGCGAAAGCGCATCAGCATCGATACTTGGATTGGACATTTCAACTTCTGCCGACGCAAAGTTCACACGGATCTTTTCATCCACGATTGTTTTCACCAGACGGATATTCATTTGCTCCATCAGGATCACGTCAAAAGCATGTGGGCTTAATTGATTGTTCTGAATCAGATAGTTACCAATACGGCGATTGTTTTTATCACGCAAAGCCGTTTGCACGTCTGCCGGAGTGGCATAACCACTTTGGATCAACATCTCACCCAGGAATGTCGTTTTATCGTCAACGTCTACGCCCACGATATTACCATTGCAGAACGAAATACCAGACACAGATCCATCAGAGTTATAAATATTCAAATAACCGCTACTCTTAGTTTCCACCAAGAGAGAATACAAGAACGGCAAGTCAAAGCCGCTCACCTCTTCAATCGATTCGATGACTTTACGTTTTTGGCGATTCGTCACTTTTGGATTGGAGAACATTTGGTAAAGAAGCTTACGGGCACTCGTTGTCTCTTCTTTGGCAGAAGCTTCTTTTTTAACAAGCTTTAGAACTTGATCCATTTCGAAAGGCTTACGCAAGAAGGCCAAAGCCTGAGTCTTGTTCGTCGCCTCTTGAATGAAAGCTTTATCTGTAAAGATACCGCTCATCAAAACGACTTTGAAACGAAGGTTGGGATGTTCCGCACGCGTGCGCTCGATAAAATCCATCCCCGTCATTTGCGGAAGCATACAATCACAGAAAAGAAATTCAATGTTATTGGACGTGAGCATGCCCGTCGCTTCATCAGGACGGCTTGCAACAAGTACGGAATGTCCTGCACGGCTCAGAATTTCCTTCAGTGCCGCGGAGACCGACTCGTCATCTTCCAAAATAAGGATTTTACTTTTAGCATCACTCACGATTCTCTATTCGGCTTTAAATGCTCGTATATTTAGGTTTAAAATAAAGAAAGCGAGCCTGGACCACAGGACTCGCTTCACTTTCTAGACTTAAAACCTAGACTCTTGTCTGGTGTTTTTACTTCTTGATGAACTTGAAGTATTTGGACTCGATCACGTCCATTTCCATGTCGTTACCGTCCTCGTCCTTAACTTCCGGAGGAGGCGTTACGGAACCCTCTTTGAATTCAGTACCGTATCGGAATAGGACATTCTTTTCAGCCCCGGAATCGTCGTTATAGTAAGGAACATAGAACGAAGACACCTTCGCAGATGATGGTAAAAAGCCATCCACCATGTTGATTTGGTCAACGATCACTTTCGGACAGTTCGCAAATGTGATGTCAGCAGCTCCCGCTGTGCCCATCCACTTGATCCACTCTCGGATACCGCAAGAATTAATGCTCTTAACGCCAGCAAGTTCCATTTCAATTGCCTGATTACCAGACAAATCGAATTGGGAAAAATCAACGTCTTCGTCAATTGTTCCATTCATCTGAACAGACAACTTACTAGCTGCTTTGTTCATTTTAACGTCGAGTTTGCTCATCCTTAATTCTCCCACTCATCTTGCACAAGAGGTGCACAAATCTAACCTATAAAAAAATCATTTATGATTTTACTAAATACCGTCGTTCTTCACCACAAAAAAGGTCACGTCATCGACTAAAGGCGCTCCCTGACGGTGTGCTTGGAAACTGGTTACAAAACGCTCCACAGAATCCGAAACAGAAGGGAAATCTTTATTCGCCGTGATCAGCGCTTTGATAAACTCGCGCTCGCCCCAGGCATTCTTCCCTGGATTTTGAATGTCTGGGATACCATCAGTATAAAAGAAAACAGCGTCCCCTGGGGATACCTGAATGCTCGTTTGCTCATAAAGAGATTCACGAGACTGTCCCAATCTGGGATTATTCACTTCATTTAGGGCCACTAAATCTTTTTTCTTTAAGGCATCGTCGGATTTCTTAATCAAAAATGGCGCTTCGTGAGAGGCATTACAATAGACCAGTCTGCCCGTTTGCAAATCGAAACTTGCAAGGAAGAAGGTCATCATGATGCGGCCTTTAGAAACATCGTAAATAGAGCGATTCAAAAGCTCCATCGCCTTGGCCGGAGAAATATCCAGGCGTTCAATGATCGTAGAAGCTGATTTTGCGGCACTCGTGATTAACGCGGCAGGAGCTCCATGCCCCGTCGCATCCCCGATCCACAAAAAGATCTTTTCGCCCACTTGGCAGTAATGCCACCAGTCGCCACCACACTCCGATGCCGGCTCGTAAAAACCTGCAATAGATAGAGGCCCGATTTTAGCTCTCGCATCCGGGAACAGGGTTTCTTGCACGGTTTTTGCGGTCTGCAGCTCCGATTCCATACGCGCTTTTTCAGCGGTCTGTTCCAACAGACGGGACACCTCTGCCGCCATCAAATTGAAATTGTCAGCAAGGCTTCCCACCTCATCCGTGGAAGTCACATCAACGCGCACATTGAAATCACCCTCTGCAACTTTTTTCGTTGCCGAGAACAATTGAGTCAAAGCCTGCGTGATACCGGTTGAAGCAAAAAGACTGATGATCACTGTCAAAGAAATCAAGATACCAAAAAAGATCAAAGATTTTCTGATCAAGATTTGCATTGCACCCAGGGCTTTGGATTTTTCAATCGTCGTGACGACGGTTAAGTCACCAAAACCGGCTTTAGAGAAAGACACCAGATAATCCACTCCGTTCGGAGCTTTCACCGTTTCTGCACCCTGCCCGATTTTGCTCGTCGTATCAGCTAAGAAATTCGGCGTGATGATAGATTGCAGGTATTGACCAACCATTTTCGTTGGACCAAACAAAACCATACCGTCTTTTGCGATCAGGTACATTTTTTGAGAAGTCGCTGCATTGAACATCTCTGCAGATTCACTCATACGCACCAACAACGCGAAAACTGTCGCTTTCGTTTTGTCCTGATTCCAGACTTTATCCATGATCAACACACGGTCGTCATTAAAGGGAACTTTTACGACACGCTGATTGGCATCCACCTCTGTAAAATACATCGGAAGATTCGACTGCAAGGACTTGATCAGGTTGTCAGCACCGTCTGGAACTTTTTCGAGGGCTGCGACTTTTTGATATTGGCCATTCGCTCCGGGAGTGAAAACCACAACATCTTCGATGGAGTATTCATTATCAAAAATAGATTTTGCGACGGGAGTGAATTTATAAACGGACAAGTAATCTTGATAAATCGGTTTGGCGGTTCCGAGCACAGCATTCAGCTGTGTCTTAATTTGAGCCGCCATCGTGCCCGACATGCTGCTGGAAGAATCAAAGACGTAAGCAATCTTGTCGTCTTCAAAAATCCGCAATGCCAACACGAGATATGCCGTTAACGTAATCAACGGGATAGAAGTTAAAAGTAAGAGAATCTTATATCTAATTGATATGCCACGTTTTTTCACAGAGTCAGTATGACTCGTAACAAGAATCCCGAAAAGAAATTCTCATATAAGTTAGCCTTAGGTCCGTAAATTAAAAACCCGACTGAGCCGATGAGTTTAGCGGGAGATATATGACACGTTTAGGAAAAACAGAGAAAACAATATTCGGCGTAGCAGTCCTCGTGTTGCTGTTGTTCTCGTACTTCTTGTACGACGACTCTTTGCTATTCCCTAAATCCAACCAAAGCGAAATGGAGCTGATTGGTTCCGTCGCAACTTCGCAAAACGACGTCCGTAGAAAAAATCTGGATACATTCAGCTGGTTGCCTGCGACTCGCGAAGATAAAATCTTTGATAATGACTCTATCTACACTGGGGACCGTTCTGAAGCGCAAATCCGCCTACAAGACGGGACGCTCATTCGTATCGCCCCTAACTCCCTGATCACTTTGAACATGAAAAATGGCCAGATGATGCTCGACCTGCGTTACGGTAACTTGGTCGGTGATATCACTCAAGGTTCGCAAATTAAAATCAAATCCGGTGCTGAAGAATTCAACCTTGATGGCGGCGGTAAAATCGAGTTCAAAAAATCCCACTCCGGCAACGTCGACCTTCGTCTGTTAGCGGGTAAGGTCAATTATCAGGATAAGAAAGTTCGTAAGTCCTTAGATAAGGAACAACCGATCGCGGTTTCCCCTCAAGGTGTGAAAGCCTTGGTTAAACCCACTGTTGAGCTTATCACTGCCAACAACTCCACATTCGTTCGTGAAAATCCAGACGACAAGATGCCATTCAACTGGCGTGGTCGCGGGAATATCGCGCGCTTTGAAATGGAAGTTTCCCCCACAGCTGACTTTAATAATGTCGCGGTTCTTAAAACAACGACTGAAGGCAAAACAGAAATCTCGGAACCTTTGGAACCAGGTCCTTACTTCTGGCGTGTGAAAGCCTATGATCGCAATGGCGAAGTGGGAATGTCAGAAACTCGTCACATGTCGCTTCTTCATTTGAATGTTCCGGTGATCACATCCCCAGGTCAAAATGCGGAGTTCCAAATGGAACTGGAAGTCCGTGACCCTTCTCAACTGGCGATCTCCACAGAAGTTCGTTGGTCTGCAGACTCATTGCTTAAATCCTATCACTGGCAGATTTCTCAGGACGAAAAGTTCGAGAAAGTTGTGAAAGAAGGTAATTCTTTCGTTCAAAACACTCTCACGCCTCGCCTGCCATCCGGTACATACTGGGTGCGTGTGAATGGCGCCACTCAAGATAAAAAAATCTCGGGCTGGTCTGCGGCAGTTCCTTTCACGATCCAAGTGACAGCGAAAAAAGAACCTATTCCAGACCGTCCTGAACTGATTGCGAAAGACATCAAGTTCCGCCTGCCTCGTCCTGACGAACGCCGTCCTGCGAGTGAAATGGCTCCTAAAATGGAGTGGACTTCGGTGGCTAAAACCCGCGGTTACCGTGTGCAAGTTTCCAAAGACTTAAACTTCCAGCAACCTCAACTATATGACGTGCAAGACACGTCGGCTTTGTGGTCGCAAATGGAAAAAGGTCAGTCTTACTACCGCGTGTATGCTGTGAGCCCTAAAGGTCAGTTGAGCCCGCCAAGTGATATTGGCAGCATTCTGGTGGAAGATATGAAACCGCTTCTGACGTCTCCCCAATTGATGGAGCCGTTCAATAATATGTCGATCTTCCTGCAAACTCAGCAAGAGCCTTTCATCTGGCTTGAGTGGAGAAAAGTTGCAGGTGCTACGGGCTATACCGTGGAAGTTTCTGATAAAGAAGACTTCTCGCGCATCCTGTACACATCCACTCTTCCAGGCAATCGCTATCTGATTAAAAGCAAAGTGCCACTGGGTAAAATCTATTGGCGCGTGCGAGCAGAAGCTCAAGGAGACTTGCCGTCCTCATGGACTGATAAGCGTGAGTTCACGGTTTACCATCAGAAAAATGAAACATTCGTAAAATGAAGATTCAATACTCGCTGTTTGACACCTTGCTAGAGCCCGTTTTTGTTCTGAATACAGATCAAAAGGTCATCTATTGCAATGAAACAGCGGCTGTGGTGTGTGGTCTTTCAGTTAGAAAAATCACGCGCGGCTCGATGAAGTTTCTGGATCTATTTACCTTCAGTGAACCTATTGAACAACTGGACAAGCTGATTCACGTTTGCGACCCGACTCCTTACAAAGAAGTGACGTTTAAAACTTCTCAAGGTGGTGAAGGTAAAGTGCAAATCACTTTGCAACCCGTCTTTGATTCCATGGGTGATAAAAACTGGATCGTCTTTGTCCGAGATGTGACGCTCGAAGAGCGCTTGCAAAAGAAATATCGCGCCGAGCTTGAACAAAAAGAAGACGTCATCAAAGACCTTGAAGACGCCAAAGTTCAGCTGGAAAACTACTCCAAAAACTTGGAAAAAATGGTTGCCGATCGTACGGCTGAGTTGTCACGTTTGAATCAAATGATGACCGCCCTGCTGGACAGTTTGAACCAGGGCTTCTTGATCTTTAACGAACAAGGTCGCGTGTTGGAAGTAACATCCAAGGCCTGCGAAACCACTGTCGAAGATCGTCCCCAGGGCAAAAACATTTGGGATGTTTTGAAACTTCCGGCCAATAAAGTGGATGGCTTCCAAAAATGGATGAAAACCGTTTTCATGGAAATGCTGCCCTTTGAGGACTTGGCCCCGCTGGGACCAGAAAAATATCCGCACTCTCAAGGCAATCACATTGCTTTGGAATACTTCCCGCTTCGCAATGCCGAAGGCAAAATGGATGGTATCGTGATGGTCGCTTCCGACATCACTCGTCTGGTAGAGGCGCAAGAACAAGCTGAGCGCGATCGCGCATATGCAAATTTGATCATCAATATGGTTCAGAACAAAAACCAGATCGGTCGCTTTGTTCGTGAATCTGAATCCCTCTTGTCAGAACTAAAATCCGGTCTTAAAGCTTCCTGGGAAAATGCAGATGATGAATCGCTTTTCCGTCAGCTCCACACTTTAAAAGGTGGCGCGGCTTTGTTTTCTATTCAGGACATGACCGAAGCCTGCCATAAGGCAGAAACGTTGCTTGCGGAATTTAAAGAATCCCGCAGCGCCGATCAATATCAGAAACTTCAGAATGAAAGCCGCTTGGTTGAAAAAACCTTCGAGGCTTTCCTTACGAAAACTCAGGAAATCCTGGGCGGCAAAGCTTTATCGCAAGAACGCCTGTTGGAAATCCCGGTCAGCAAACTTCAATACACAGTCGAGCAACTGCAAAATCTTCCACAAGGAAATTCTGCGGCCCGTCTGCTGCTAAATGAATTCATGATGGAAACGGTGGGTTCTTTCTTTGCCGCGTATGACGACGTTGCCCAGAAAGTCGCTGAAAAACAAGACAAGCGGTTAAATCCGGTGATCTTGAAAAATGCAGAACTAAAAGTTCTGCCGGAAATTTACTCAAACCTCTTTGCGACGTTTGTGCATTCTTTCCGTAACTCTGTTGATCACGGAATCGAGCTTCCGTCTGTTCGTGAAGAGCTGGGTAAACCTGCTGCGGGTACGATCAGCGTGCAATTTGATCTTTTAAGAAAACCCGATGTGGACTGGTTGCAGATTCGTATCGATGACGACGGTGCGGGAGTGAATGCCAACGTCATTCGCGAAAAGCTGACAGCCAAGGGCCTGGATGTTTCAAAAGAAACTGATCAGGAAGTGATTCAGCATATCTTTGACAGTCAGTTCTCGACTCGCGAGCAAGTCACCGAGACTTCCGGTCGTGGCGTCGGTATGGATGCGATCAAACACGCCGCTGAAAACCTGGGTGGAACGGTTTTGGTGCGCTCTGAAAATGGAAAAGGCACATCCCTGATTGTGGAAGTGCCTTACATCATCGATCTATTGCCTGCAAAAAAACTCAACGCCGCTTAATCTTAGCGAAGCGTGAAATAAACCACGAATCCTGCAAAAGTAATCCAGTGGACAATACTCCCCGCCAGAAAAACTTTGCCTTCCATGACCATGTCACGACGGGCGTTGTTTGGATCGCGGATCAACGCACGGTTGGTCACTCCTGTAATCCAAAGGGCCGCAATCAGGAAGCACGCCACTCCCAAAACTAAATTCACGATGGTCATCGAGCGGAAAACATTATCCAGATCTTCGGTGATCGACAGGCGCCCCAAGTAAGGTGCCAGCAACACGACGGCTACCGACACAATCACCGGCAGCAACAAATACTTTACGACCAGTATACGCCAGTTTTTTAAAGCATCGTTAATACGCGTGTAATTATGATCCGCACAAATAGCCGTGCGACGATAAAGCTCGAAAGATTCAGGAGGAAGTAATTGCGGGTTAAAGGAAGAGATCGCCTCCAAAACATACTCGCTGCGCTCTAGGATCACGGTGAATTTGTACTGCTTGCCATCGTTCATCACGATCACGAAATTTCCCCCCTGATACGGCAGATGGGACAACTTCACTTCTTTGATGTCGGCAAAAGGCACCTCAATCGGCTGCTTGTCTTTCCCTGTCATCTGAAGGCGATCCGGAAAGATCGCGACATTGGAAAACGCCAGAGGTTTGAAAAATGAAAACGCTTGGAACAACAAGATCGCAGGCATCGGTAAGGCGAGCACCAGGAAACTCACCGCTGTCATGATCGTGCCCTCTTCAATGGCCATCAAAACCATCGGAACGTATGGCAGAACAAACGCCAACGCCAACGGAAAGAGCAGATAATAAAAGACTTTTAAGAGGACTCGATCAGAGAGGGTTCTTTTCAGCCCCACTCTGGGAGAAAACGTTTGGGATTGTTCCATACCCCTCACTTCTTATTTTTGATTGTGTTTAGTCCACGCTGCTTTAAGTTTGTCTTCGAAAATTTTTGCTGAAAAAGGCTTTACGATATATTGAGAAACGCCAGCCAGAACCGCTTCAGTCACCTGATCGCGCTCGGACTCTGACGTTAAAAGAACAAATGGAAGATTTTGCCATTCGGATGTGGCACGAACGTGCTTCAGCAAATCCAAGCCCTTCATCTTTGGCATGTTCCAATCGGAAATAACCAACTGAATGCTGGAGCCTGGATTATTCGACTGCATAAGGACTTTCAAACCTTCTTCGCCGTCGCCCGCTTCTTGAATGTTTTTAAAGCCCATGGCCTTGAGAGTGTTTTTAACCAGGTCTCTAATGCTGGGCATATCATCAATAACTAAGATGCGTGTTTCGAGGGGGAACATAGGACTCCTTAAAACGGTTCCCCTTATTTTAGAAAACTCCGGGCAATTAACAACGGATTTCAGTGACCTATCTACGGGGCTGGACTTTTCGCTGGCGCCAACCACAGATAATTCGCGCGGACTCCATAATCCGTATGAGGATTCACCTCTTCCTGGATCTCTGAATCACTAAGGTCCAAGGTATTTATCTGGGAAAATGTAATCACAGGTGTCCCCGGGGAACGAGCAAGAATTCGATCCGGAAGTCCTCCCCCAAAGCGCGTATGAAACTCTCCGACAATAATCACCAACACTTGATTCGGGTGAGCGGCGATATAATCCGTTGCTCGCCACGCCATCGTATCATCCCAGATAGACTGCGCCGCAAAGTAGCGCTCGCCCGCTTCCGGATTTGGCAAGTGAGGCATTTGTTCAAGGAATCTCTTTTTATACGAGTCACGGCCGAGTGTGAATTGCGGAGGCAGCAAAGCTTGGTCTTCCGCTGACAGTGAGTTTAAACCTGTCTTTGCCACTTTACCCGTCAGTCCCCGAGGTGCATTCAAGGCCAGGGTCTTTGCTCCTTCTTGAAGGCTCGGGAACTGCGCCTGATCACGATAGAACTCATAGGATGGTTGCTTCCATTGAATGGCCTTTAAGAAGTCTGACTCCCCCAGGCCGCCCGCCCGGTAAGCATCCACGTGGTTCTGGTCCGTGTATGTAAAAAATTCCAATCCCACCGCCACCACGTGCCCGGATTCCCGCAGCTGGCGCATGATTTCGACCTGTTGACGCTGGTGCTCTGACAATCCGTGGTTCTCTCCAACCAGCACAATCGAGCCCGGAGTGACTTTAGAAAGGGACTCAGATAAGGTCGTCTCTTGCAGGTCGTTCCCTCTGAAGATGCCCGACGTTTGGGCATGGGCACAGGCAGAAACGAGAGCGGCTACCAAAAAAAGGTTTATAGACTTCATGATTTCCCTCGTAAGACGTGAAATTGGCTGTTGAAGTTTCCGTTTTCCTTTGATACCTTGAGCCCCTTTGAAAAGGTATTGTCATTTTTCGCATTATGCGCGAGGCAATACATATAAGTTTTAAGAGGTACGAAAATGGCTAAAAAATCAGGAAGAATCATCATCACTCTTGAGTGCACTGAAGCTCGCGGTGAAGGCAAACCAGTTTCTCGTTACACTACAACGAAAAACAAAACTAAGACTCCAAGCCGTCTTGAAAAGAAAAAATACAATCCAAACTTGAAACGTCACACGGTTCACAGAGAAACTAAGTAATGATTCTTACGGATCAGCAGATTCTCGAATTCATGGAAGCTGGCGCAATTAAAGTTGAGCCCTTCCGCAGAGAATGCCTAGGCACGAACTCTTACGATGTTCACTTGGGTAAAACTCTTGCAGTGTATGAAAACGAAGTGCTGGACGCTAAGAAGCATAACAAGATTCGTACTTTCGAGATTCCGGATGAGGGCTTTGTTCTCATGCCGGATACTTTGTATTTGGGCGTGACTCAGGAATACACTGAGACTCTAAAACACGTTCCATTCCTTGAAGGTAAATCCAGTGTCGGTCGTCTTGGTATCGATATCCACGCAACAGCCGGCAAAGGCGACGTGGGTTTCTGTAACTTCTGGACCCTGGAAATCTCCGTAAAACAACCCGTCAGAGTTTACACTGGAATGCCCGTTGGGCAGCTGATCTACTTTGAAGTAAAAGGTGAAATTCTCACGCCATACAACGTGAAGCCTTCTGCTAAGTACAATGAGAAGCTTCCATTACCAGTGGAATCAATGATGTGGAAAAATTCATTCTAAGAATTTCCCGTAAAATCGCGATTCGTTGCTCTGCTCTATTATCAGGCGGAGTGGTTTTCTTATTGGCAGGCGCGACTCTTTCTTTAAATGCCTGCGGCGGTACCAGCACGGACGTGGCTGGCATTGATTCCTACACCCAAATCGGTGGAACACTAACGACAGCCACGGCGGAGGAAATTTCCGGTATCGGGAAAGTTCGCTTCATCAATCCTTTGGCTGGAGTTTTCACCAACAACTCGATTGCTTTTAAGGCCTCCCTTGGTGGCAGCATCACAGCAACGAGTACGATTGTTTTCAATTCAAATGACCTGAATGTCTCAGAATCCTCCGGTATCGCCGTCAAATTCATCAGAAACGGCATCAACGTCTCCTGCCAAATCGGCGTCAACGGAAACTGGGTCACAGTAGCAAGCTCCATCACCAACATGTATGCGCCCTTGGCATTGGATTTCGTCATCGACATCCACAACAACACCGGCGGCAGTAACAAAACCAGAGTCTTGATCTGGAGATACACTCCGTATGCTGCAACGACAGCCGACGTAGACACCAACAGCAGCAGCGACCTAACTGGCACCTACCCAGCAGCCCAACAAGCTCCAGGTATCTATACTGGCGTGATCGTAAACCAAGCCACAGTCACGGGTGCTGCCATCAGCACCAACAAAATCGTAAATTAATTTTGTACAAAAATTTGAAATTCGAAATGGGCTTTTGTAAACATAAGCGCAGCGTTCGTTCCTAACAAATCAGCAATTTCCACTGCCGGAGCGGTTGCTGCACGCGTCACCCTCATACCAGTTCCATCGCACGAAAAAAGAAAACACGTTATCAACGAGTTACCTCCGCTCCGGTAACTGATTGCGTTAAGCAATTCCTCAATATCCAAACCAAAGAGATCCCTTCAAACGAATGAGACAAAGATTTCTAAAAGACGCCAATGATCCAAAGTCGACGCCGCAAAATCTTTCGAAATCAAATCAAATCAGATCAGATGACAGCTGATGAGATCAGAGTAGATCAGATGAGATGAGATGAGATGAGATGAGATGAGATGAGATGAGATGAGATGAGAGAATAAAAAAAGAACAACGGAATAAAAAAATAAAACCACCAATTAAACCCGAACACCAAAAAACCTCGGGCCCTCTAAAGCAAAAGACTCTAATGCTCCCCGATCCCATCCCCCGTCTCCGGATCCGAATATTAAAACGAACAAGCCCAGGAGCGCCAGCGCGACTGGCCTGAAGCCGGCCGATGAATACCTGCGCGCAGTCGACCTCCGTGGGCGCCACGATGGCGCGCACTCGCCGAAGGCGAGCCACGGTTGAGCCCGGATGGCGTGTCGACGGATGCGAAGGTGTTCAGCGGACTGATTCAGGCCAGTCGCGCGGGTCCCCACCCTGAACTAGTAAGAATTAAGATCCGACTCAGGAACTTCAGGAACAGCATCAGCAGTAGCCTTGCTGCTCATGTCGGCGATGTAGCCCAAGATGCGCGCCAATTGCCCACGATCCGCAGCCACATTCCAGTTGTCAGGTTTGCCCTTCCAACGCAGGAACCACGTGGCTTTTTCTTTCAACGTCGTCGGTGCTTTCCCATAACGAAGCAAGAACATGAAAACCGAATCCAGGTCTTTCGGCGCGACCTGGTCTCCAGCATATTGTTTCAACAAATCCTCAAACAGGTCGTAAGCTTTTAACGCTTCATACTTCGTCAAAACGCCGTCGCTGTTTTCGTCAAAACGCGTGAATAGCATCTCTACGTATTGGATCGCATGAGGAACCTGGCCCAAATCGGCAAGCTTCGTTGTGCGTGATTTATTCGGCACATACCCTGAAGATTTATAGATGTTATTAATAAACTCCAAAGTCTCATCACGATCTGCACCCTGCAGGAATCTGCGGAAGACCGGAGTTGCCGTCATCTTATCCATCAACAAGAAACGATAAGCATTGGCAGCGCAATCGACCTTGACCATTTTTTCGAGCTTCTCGATGCCAGTCTTTTTGCTTTTCACCATTTGCTCAAACAAACAGTCCTTAGGAAGTCCTTCGGTTAGCATGGTGTTGATGCTGACACCGGACCACAACATCCCCACCAGATCCGTCAACTCCACAAAGGAAGCCGTTTTATTTCCGTCAGAGTGAGGCATAAAGATATTGGCATCGCGGAAGCGAGCATCACCGAAAGTATCATTCTCAGGTTCAAGCAACCCGATATCGACAAAGAAAGGCTTCACAGTTTTAAAGACAGCATTCACTTCCTCGACTGTCACACCGGCATTGGATTTGATGCGACCCAAGTCACCCGCAAAAGAGCGGATCATGATGCGAGCCAAGGCGCGGTTCAGATTCAACTGCGACAAAGACTGCTGATTGTAAACCTGCTGCAACTCGCGAGAGATATACATGCGGCCTTGAGCATCCACAGTCAAAGGAGCCGGCGTTTGCACCACCGGACCCAGTTCGCGTAAAGCGGTGCGAAGTGCTGCCGAACCATTCGGGCTCGTACGACCTTTTTCAATGGCATCGGCCAAATCCCGCGGGCGAAGACCTTGATTCGCTGGGAATTTTCGAGTCAGTTGAGCAAAGAAAATTTCTGTATCAACCCAGATCTGCAGTTCTTCACGCAAAAGCTCAACTGAATGCATGGTGATGGCATTGGGAACGTACCCACCCAGTCGATCTTCGGGAGCGACTAAAACATTATTCACACCCAGACTCAAAATCGTTTTCAAAGACTTCAGATTGATTTTTTCTGGCAAGTATTTCAGGTCATTCAAGCGATTCATGATCAACATGATCTCGCTCATGCTGACTTGATGAACGGATTTTTTAACCAGGATATCACGAAGCAAGTTCAAACTTTGATTCGAGAACGTGGAAATCGACCACAGGGTTTCCGACTTTTCCATCGGCTTATCAGACACGAAATAATGATGATACAAAACACTCGTGTAAACACGAGCACCCATACCCATCAAAGGACTCCAGATTTTTTTAGACAATGAAGAGTCATTGCCACCAAAAACCATGTTCTTTGCATCCACCACCAGCGGCAAAAGCTTGTTCAGCTCTTCGCTGATCGGAACATACTTTTGATCTCCTTTGCCGCCGCCTTTAGGTTGCTTTTCTTTATGGGGATACAAAGTTTCAAACTCGCGCAATAAAGCGATCAGGTCTTTCAGGTCGTAAGGACCTTCCACCAAGCCACCCAGCTCAACTCCCGACTGCTCCAGAACTACTTGCGCATCCTGGAACAGCTTTTGAGATTCCTGATAGGAATACATCTGCGGATCCCAGTCGCGGCTATAGATCGGATAGAACGGCAGGAATCTTTCAACAATCGCTTTCAAGCGATTCACTTTCATGCGCGCCGTTTTGAAATCATTGGTCGTGAACGAATCGACACTGCCACCAAAGATCAATTGTTTGACCTTCATGGATTCCAAAATCATTTTCGGAGAGATTTTAAACGCCGGCCATACTTTCGAGAACGTCAAAAGCAGGTCATTCACTTCATCACGGGACACCACACCCTCAGGTTTTTCCGCAACCAGATCCTGGAATACGGAAAGAACGTCTTCCATAGTGCGCGCCAGATAAGTTAAACGGTAACCCGTATCAGTTTCTGGAACCTGTTCGATGAAATAGTAATAGCGTAGATACTGAACGTAACCGCGGGCACCGAGCAAACTGAATCGGCGCCATTCATTGGGAGCAATGGCGTTTTCATTGCCACCAGCCAAAGCCTTTTTTACTTTCTTAACCACCGGCATATAGGTGCGAACAGTTTCCACTGCTGACCACTCGTCCCCGAGGGTGTCTGAAAGTTCCTGCAAGAAAGTCACAAAGTCCGACAGGTTGTAAGCTTGACCATTTTTTTCGATATGAGTCGCCAAAACCTTGGCAGAGTTTTGGAGTTCTTTGTTGGCTTCCTCAAAGAAAAGCATGTCTTTTTGAACTTGGTTCGTGTCAGACACGGACCACTTCAAAACTACGATCTTCATGTAAGGATTCATGCGCACGGTAATGCCATTAAGCATGGCAAAGACTTGTTGCATGTTCGTCAGTTCTTTTTGCGTCAGGTAGTTAACATCCCCACCCAAAAACAACTGTTTCAATTTCATGAACTCCAACTGAAGTTCAGGACTGATTTTCGCACCCTTGGTTTGATCCAGATAATTTTTCTCAAAGAACGTGGCCAGCTCTTGAGATGAATAGCGGGATTTATCACTGCCACGTACATAGCGCTGGAAACTTTGAACAGCTCCGCCCAGGCATCCCCACAAAGCATTCAGGTCCGCTTCTTTGGCATTGCCTTCGATAAATTCACGCATCACAGAACTGGTGTTTGATAAACAGGCAGCCCCTGCGTATTCATGAGCTTTTGTTTCCGGAGGTTTTTCACCAATGTTGGAATCACATCCAGAAACGACGGCAACCATTGCTGCCATTAAAACAGCAATCACAGAGTTTTTAGAAAACATAAGTCATGCCTCCATAGAAACGGTCGTTGGCGCGGAACTGGTTCAGGAAACTTGAAGCTTTATAGTCTTCGTCCTGAACACCCAAAACGTCTCCACCCATCACCACGGCCCATTTCTGACTGGGGTAATACTGGAACTCTGTATTTAACAAAGATCCACGTTGATCATAGTCGTAAAGATACTTGATACGAGTCACCAAAGGACGCTTATAAAGCGTTGCCACTTGGCCTTCTAAACGAAGCATCAGACTGTTGGTAAACTTTAAGCGCGAATCATAAAGCGTAAAGTCATCAGGAGAACCTGTCGACGTCACGTCTTGAATACCACCGCCCACAACTTTCAAGTAAGCGATTTGCACAGCGATGGTTTTCGTCAAAATATCTTGTAGAGCAAAATCTAAAGCCGCAGAGTATGCTTGCAAAGGTTGCAGGTTTTGAATCACCCACTCCTCTTCGGGAAGAGTTTTTTCGGGGCTGTCTTGCAGATAAGACAACGTAGTTTTGATAGATTTAAAAGTGTAACCCACGTCCACGGATTGAATTTGGTGATAGGTCACCGCAGGTCTCACTGTCACGTCAACTTTGTCTTCTGAAGTTTGCTTAAAGGCCTGACGCTTTAAAATCAAATCATTGACTGGCAAGTAGCCCGCACTCACCACCATCCAAGTTCCCTTGGATTTATCCCCCAGACGAGTCATCAACGAAGCGCCGCCGTTATTCACAAGCTTCGCTTGTTCAGGGATATCTAATTTATAGGAGATCGTGTTAATGCGAGAGTTGAAATCATAATTTCGCGAAGGAGCACGGTACCAGCGACTGTCGGCAACCAGGCCGCCGCCCTCTTCACGAACATCGGGCCCCATGCTTGGAATGAACATGGGAGTGACCATTAACATCACTTCCCAGTCCTTTTTGTTGTAATCAAAAAAGACGCCAGTCAGACCTTCCTCTTCGGGACGAAGAGCATCGATGGTCAAATAAGGCTGCCACAATCCCAAATTCCAACGGTGATCGATATCACTCCAGTCCTTTTTCTTGCGACCGGCGAAGACTTTGAAGGTTTCTCCTTTGGAGGCAACATAGGCTTCATGAACAATCAGATGAGTCTGCCCACGAGAAAAGAACGTTCCCGCAGAAACGTCGCTGGCTGCATCAATCCAGCTGGCCTCTTTCAAAATCGAAAGACGCGCGGACAATAGTTGGCTGTAAGTTAATCTGGGAGCATCGGGAACCGGAGTGAGGTATTGCATACCTTCCAAACGGATCTGACCATAAACGTGCGCGGGCTTTGAATCATCTGATTTAGTTTCAGGATTCTTAAGCGTAGTGATCCCTTCAGCCTTCTTCAATTTCAGGCTGGAATCTGCGGCCAAGGTTTTGGAACCTGCAAATAAGCTCAGAACTAGAGCTAACAGGTATGTGGTTCCCCTCACGTTTCCCTCTGGATAAAAGTCCAGGAGGTAGAAGATAATATTCGAGTACACGAGTCAACGACACCCTGTTTCCCGAGTGTACCAAGTCAAATATATGAGCTTTGATAGCGTCGCTGAAAATCTTTCTGTGAACTTAGGGAGCTGAATTAGAGCAAGTGCTCCAGCGCTCCTTTTGGGTCACCAGAAGACATCTTATGACTTGCTGCGTTGTGAGTACCACAGTTCGTGGGCCTGTTGATGATGTTGATGAAGTCGCTCCGCGGGAAGCGCAGCCCAAGCGGCCGGATTTGCTACAGCACGGATCATTAACTCCAACAAAGTATTATGTCGGCGCAAAGTGCGCTGATGACGATGCCCAATCAAAGGGTTGAATGGCCCATCTGCTCGGAAAATTTGCGACGGATGTTTTTTCACCCACATCCACGATCCCATTTCCAAACACAACGGCAAATACTGCTGACCGCGCTCAAGCCCCCGATGTTGCAGGTACAGATAATCCCATAGGTCGCCATGAGTGGTGTACGTCCCCGCCTGGGGTTCAAACTTATAAAAGTGATGCGGATACGTCTGATCTAAAAGATTTTTAAACGAATGCGCAAGCCCCAATTCCGGAAAGGGATTTTGCGTGCGCGCATAAGGAAACCACAGGCGATCCTGCAGACCAAATCCCGAATGACAATCCAGAGTGATCGCCAGTTGACTGTCTTTGATTTCTTGTTGCACACCGCGAATAAGACCCTGGGCTTCGATTTCCATCGGCTCGTTTTCTTTACCCCGATACCAGGGAAGTTTTGAAGAATAACGATGTCCCCCGAGCCAACGTGCAGGTTTGTCGGCATCTATGGGCGCATTTCGCATCAAATCCACACCCCGCGGGTTGCTGCGAGTTTTACGCAAAATTCCAATGGGATTGACGGTGGGAATAAAAAACACCCGCACACTTTCGAGAGTGCGTTGCATTTGACGATCCCAGCGGACTAATTCTGCAAAGGAATTCAACATGGACAAGGTGACCTGAGCACCGATGCGTTCCAACCCGTGAACTCCCCCGACGATCCCTAGAACCGGAGCTCGGGGATCTGTGGTGCCAAAAGAAAGTTTATAAATTGGCAGGCGCAAATCTCCATCCTGGCTGTATTCCAGAACTTCTGAACGCAGGGCTGAGCCCATTGATTCGATGCGGGATTCAATTTGCTGGATTTCAGGAAGTGTACTCATTGCCATTATACGCTCCGACATGAACGCTTAAAGCGTTGCTCCGTTTTCCCAACAGAAGTATCCTTGATTTCTAAACGGGAGACAACATGACCCTTGAAACTTTATTGGAAAAAATGTGGGTAGATTATTGCAAACTGAATCCAGCAGCAAAAAACATCCATGACATGTTTGTGGCTGAGGGCGAAACTGTCCTTAACGACCACATTGCCCTTCGCACCTTTAATCATCCGCGCTTGGGTATTGAATCATTGGCAAAACAGTTCAAAAAATTTGGTTACGAACAAAAGGGTGAACCTTATATCTTCCCCGAGAAAAAATTGTTCGCACGTCACTACGAGCATCCTAATGAAGACATGCCGAAAATTTTTATCTCTGAACTTGAGTTAGAAAAAGTTTCTCCGTTTGTTCGCGAGACTTTGATGAAACTTGGTGACTCGATTCCACAAAGCTTGATCGACAGCGAAGACTTCGCCATGTGCGGTCGTCCTTGGGACATGTCATGGGCCTTGTACTCAGAACTCGCGAAAGAATCTGAATACGCATCTTGGGTTGCGGCTTACGGTTTCCGCCCAAATCACTTCACCGTGATCATCAACAAGCTTAAAAAATTCCAGGACATCAATCACCTGAATGAGTGGTTGCAATCCAAAGGCATTGTCTTGAACAAATCCGGCGGCTTGGTGAAAGGAACTCCAGCGGATTATCTTGAGCAATCTTCAACGATGGCTTCTGAAATTCCGGTTAAGTTCACCGATGGCACTCACAATATGCCGGGCTGTTACTATGAGTTTGCAAAACGTTATAAAATGGATAACGGCAAATACTACCAAGGCTTCGTCGCAAAATCCGCTGACAAGATCTTTGAAAGCACGAATAAACAAAAGTAATGCAGGCTTAAAAATCGGCAAAAAAATACCTCCGCAATTTGCAGGAGGTATTTTTTTATCTAAAATGCCCAGCCCATTCGCTGCGCCTGGAGAAAGTGTGTCCGTACTTTTAGGCGATTTTTTTGATGAGCAGGTGTTCGGTCTCTTGATCATTTTCCTGACCGGACCATAGCGGATGCGCTTGCAAAAATATTTTCACCAGCTGGGAATCAAACTGTGTTCCTGAGCAGCGTACCAGCTCTTCGTAAACCACTTCATCCGGCAAGCCTTTGCGGTAAGCTCGGGTCTGCGACATCGCATCGTAGGTATCCACCACCAATATCACGCGCGCTAAAATATCAATCTTATCACCGGCTATTTTATCAGGATAACCTGTTCCATCCACACGCTCGTGATGACCACGAATCGCAGGAAGAATGGATTCAAAAAATTTATGGGAGGCTAACGGTTGCACGATGTCTTCACTCATCACGGGGTGAGAGCGCATGATCGCTTGCTCTTGCGGATCCAACTTACCAGGCTTAGCGATAATGCTTTGAGAGACACCCATTTTGCCGATGTCATGAAAGAGACCGGCGAATTCAGCAAGCTTTTGTTCGTATTCATTAAGACCCGCATCGCGAGCCAATTTGCGCGACATCTCACCAACTCGGCAGCAGTGCGCGTAGGTTTCAGGGTCGACTATTTTCAACGTTTGCATGAGTGCTTTGGCCGAATCGTACGCCCACGACGGTATATTGCCCCACTTTGCAGACATGCATTTCCCCTTTCATTCCCCACTAAACTTTTCGGTCTAGGTCTGGACAAACTTTACTCAATACAAACGGACATTCCCAGAGTGAGACAAGTTCCCGTTGACAGTGTTGTGGATCACTTTGAAAATAGGCTTGGCCAAAAACAAAGGACCAACATGAGACACCTTCTTTTGATTATCACCATGATGACCCTCGGCTCGGCTTCCGCATATGCGCAAAAAATTAAAGTGCGCAAAGTAAAAGGCAACACGGCCATTATTGAAAGCACTTCCCCACTCGCACCGGGCGCCGTTTATGATCTGATTTCCGAAGATCAGCTGGGCGATGACTCCGGTCCCGCAACCCGCAAAAATTTTGTGGGATTGAATTTGATTTTTGGAAACACCAAATCCGATGCACCGAACTCCACCAATGAAACAACCATGAGCCTGATGGCGCGCTATGGGTGGAATATGGGTACATTTGAATTGGGACCCTTGGTGCAAATGACTATGGCCCACGTCAGTGACGTGACATCCACGACGTGGCGTGTGGGTGGCTTTGCCGATTACAACTTCACACCCAACACACCAGGTGAAGCATTTATCTTTGGTCTGACCGGCTGGGGTGCCTTCGGAAATGAAGACCGTGGCAACGGCGCAAAATTCGATATCGTGGATATCTTTGGTGGAGGCTTTGTGAAATGGTACCCAACGACATCAAGCTCTGCATGCTTTCGCATCGACTTTGGCTATCAGTATGAGCGTCAAACGGTGGCTGGGGGTTATTACTCAGATACGGGAATCACAGGGTCTGCAGGAATTTTCGCTTACTTCTAGTCAGAACTGCTTCACTTAAGAAGTTACAATCGCAAGAATCACCAAAAAGAGAGCACAAGCAAAAACAATTTTTAGCGACATGCTCTCCTTCTTTCTGAGGCCGTCCTGTTGACGGATCTTACTTGGCACACTCCGCTTTATAATACTTTAACAGTGCAGCGTCGATGGATACCTGTTCATCTTCATCTACAATAAATACCCCAAGAGGTCTGCCATGGTCACCCGACTTTTCTAAAATCGACATAATGGCCGGTGCATGGAAAGACTGGGTGCTTTTTTGATAGTACATCGGCATGTCGACGAGAGGATTGTTTGAGTCATAGACCATAATCAAAAAGTATTTTCCCATGTCTATAATTTCTTTTGCCACCACGACGTGCTGAGTGGTCGTTCCACCTCGCAAAACCATCATGGTCAAACGCTTGGCTTTCAGATTTTTTTCCAACTGCGTGACCGTCAGGAGATTTTCAACAGAACTACGATCTGCCGTATCACCCGCGATCATTTTCAAATTTCCGCCGCGGAAAAAATGCTGCTGCTGAGAGCGCTCCAGATCCAATTTAAACGTCATCCAAGTCGCAGCCCCATTAATGGTTTCTTTGTATCCACGATTTAGCATCGGGAATAAACCATCTGGTTTGCGCTCCTCCAAAGCCCAAGAAGACATCAAGGAGCGGTCCGAATATTTTAGGACCTCCAAGGTCGCGGGAGTCTGAATCATGCGCGCCTGGCCATTCCCTGACTGTTGTGCGGTGAATTCGGCGCCACGAAACATGGTCAAAGTTTTTCTAAGTAAGTCTGACCTGCTAAGTTCTTCTTTCTCATCGAAGCGCGCAAGGTAAAACATTTTTCGCTGCGCACTTGAAAGCCCCCAGCACACTCCCAAAGTGGGCCCGCCAGAATGAAATTTCCAATTGGCGACAGGTATATGAAAGTAACGGTGAAAAGCTGTGGGCTGAATAGCTTGATAGATACTATCGACCGTCAGGTTTTGGCAGGAGAGTTGCTTTACAAAAGAATCGGAGATGCTTTTTGCTTCAGCAGCCAGGGTCCTATGGTGAAAGCTCGTGATGCTAATTAAAACTGCGGGAATCCACTTTTTCATAGGCTGCTCCAGTCTCGCCCATAAAAGCAATTCCAGGACCATGATCATCTGGGAACATTTAGTTTATGGCAGCCTTTGGCTGTCAAAATGTTTAACAGCCTGCCGTTTGCGGTCAGCAGAGGGGCTTTTTCTTAAAAGCTAAGCCCCATCCCCACTGTACCATAGAAAGTATTCAGATCGGCTTTTTGGTTCAATTCGGAGTCGACAAAGGCATAACGTTTGATACCAAAACCCGCTTCGCCGAAAAGATTATTCGTCCACAAAACCTTACCGTGGAAATTCAATGACATTGAAGAATTCAAAGTCACCTTGCTATCCAGACTTTGCGCATAATAGATAAACTCCACGTCCACCCATTTTGGATATCTGAAAAGCGGCAGAATGTTAAAGACGTCATCAATCAGTTTTGGCATCGAGCGCGCCCAGAAAAGACCCCCACCGACCATCGGCGCTGTCAAAACACCAAAGTTTACATTCTGATAGGAAGCCATCATCCCCAAAGTTTCATCACGATTCCAAAGGCCCGGGATAAAGCGATACTTCAAATCCACTGTCAAAACATCCAAGGGAGCGGTACGACCCGAAGTGCTGACTTTGATCTCATTGAAAGACTTAAAGTACTTGGCACTGATCCCCCAGCGCTGACGGGAAATCCAGTAATTCGACCAAGTGAAAAGATCTTCAAACCACTGATTGTAGGCAAGCTCGCCCATGAACACGAAATCTGAAGATGATTTCGCCACCGACAAACGCGCTGACAATTCCCGAGGATATCCTTTGTAGATCTCAAAGTACGAACGATACTTTTGGCCTTGGTACTCCAGATTCAAGTAAGAGCGATTGATTTCACCACGCTCCGTGGCTTTAAATCTCCACTCAAACTCATTCGGTTCATCTTTTTCAATGTTCACGGAATTTTGATCCGTGCTGACTGTGACTTCTTTTAATTTACGACCGAACAGGCGGATGTTGTCGTTGTATGTTCCGACAGGAGTGCGCTCGTGAACGTAAAGACGCGCCTGACGACGCGGGATCACGGACAACTCAAAACGCTGTTTGAAAATACCACCGCCTTGACCTGGAAGATAAATCTTAGCATCGTCTTTTTTCAAAGAAGCGGCCCAGAATTTACGGCTGTCACCGATCGTTGATTCAAACCCAATCATCGTCGTTATTTTCAGATATTGATCGGGATTCAAAACCACAGATCTTCCCAACGGTCGCGTGTCGTAACCGACAATGCGAAGCAAACCCGGGCGAGCCGTGTCAGCGATATCCATCAGCTGCAGCTTGTTCGGCTCCACCATGAATTCATAACTCTCCCCCGTGGCAAGTTCCGCAAAGAAAGACGTCGGACCTTCGGAAGCTGTTGGTGCCGACTGACGAGGTAAAGTTTCTTCGTTATTTAAAAGGACACGCGGTGTGGTTGCATCGACGCGCGCTTTACCCAAAACCACTTTGTTTTCTATTTTCTGATTTCCATACCACTGCGAGCACAGACGGCTGTATCCCCGCCCCACTTGCTGAGTCAGACAGAAACGGAAGATTTCGTTCAATTTGCCGAAAGGCGAACCGGCATTTTTAAAATTAGGAATTGCAAAAGAACTTCCAAACAAACCTGTTGTCGTCAGTTCCGCTGGAGATACTTTTTGTGCTAGCAAAGCTCCGCGCCAGCTTTGCAGTTGCGCGGCCCATTTTTTTTGTTCCAACTCGCTGATATCGTGCTGCCATAAAACCGCACCCGTGCGAGAGATCATCTCCAAGGAACCTGAGCCCATCAGCTCAATCGGCCAGTGGATGATCAGGGCTTCGTCATTTTTTTCAGTCGGCGTCAAAATGCGGGAAATCTGAGGATGAGCTTTCCCTAACGGCATCAAACTAAAGTTGAAAGTTTGCTCGCTTAAAAGAATCGGACCAATTTTTAGAACCTTGCCATTTTGAGCAGTTAAATCGTACTCAAGCTCTAGCGGCGGTAATAAAACCCCGTTATCCAGCTGGTCGAAAAATAGCGGTTTATTAAATTCCTTCGTTGCAGCAGATTTCATCAAAGACTGCTGCGGAGCAGGAACGTCCTCCGCCGCACCAGCGGCATCGAGATTCTCCTGTGCACGAGCAGAAAAACCCATGACCAATAATAGAGATAAGATCAGATGCTGTGCACTATTCACGATGGATACCTCACTGTTTTTAAGTTTATTGATTAGGAACTGATGTAACAAGCTAAATTGTTGGACTGTCTGGGAATTTCGGATTATGAATGGCCCTTATCTCAAGGAGAAATGATGTCTTCAGCGCGCAAAATTTATCACATGAAAGTCGAACAAATCATCGACCACACACCTTCAGTTCGCGAACTGGTGTTGAAAACGGATGATCCCGCAGAGTTTGCGTTTAAAGCTGGACAATTTGTAATGTTAAATGTTCCACAAGGCGAAGCGAAACCCGTTTTGCGCGCCTACTCTATCGCCTCAGATGACCGAATCAAGAATGGCTTCAGACTCCTTTTCAAATACGTCGATAACGGTGTGGCCTCGACTTTTGTTTGGAACTTGAAGGGCGGCGAAATGCTGAACTTCACGGGCCCCTTCGGAAAAGTTTTCTTCCAAGAGCCACCGACAGAACAAATTGTTTTCTTGAATACCGGCACCGGTCTTTCTCAACACATCTGTTATTTGCTCTCTAAAAAAGAACAGTATCCAAATTTGAAATACCGCCTGCTGTTCGGTGTTCGTACAGAAAAAGACATGTACTACCAACCGGAATTGGAAGCGCTGGCTAAAGAACTTCCTGATTTCAAATGGGAGTTTGTGTTGAGCCGTCCGCAAGATTCTTGGACCGGCAAAAAAGGTTACATCCAAAACTTTATCTCGGAATACGATTACAAAAATATTCCAACGACATTCTACATGTGCGGCAACGGCGGTATGATCAAAGAAGTAAAACACCAATTGATCGAAATCGACGGCATCGACAAATCCCGTATCTGGTCTGAAGCCTTCGACTAGGTTTGCGATTTAGGTGACCACCAAAAACAAAGCCGCTATTGAACTGATCATTGCCGGAGCCCTGTGGGGTTTCGGCTTTGTCGCAACGGTCTTTGCCTTGCGTGCCTTCACTCCAGCGGAAACACTGGTTTACCGCTTTTTGATTGCCTCAGCCTTTGGGGAATTGATTTACCTGTGCGTTCGAAAGCCAGGTCTTCCTTCCATGAAATCGGATTTCAAACGCGCACTGCCTGCAGGATTTTTTCTGGGCAGTTTGATGATTTTGCAAACCATTGGATTGCAGCATACGACCGCGACAAAAAGCGGCTTCATCACCAGTCTTTATGTTATTTTAGTTCCACTGATTAACACGCTCGTATTCCGCGCGCGCAGCAGTTTAGTAAATTACGGACTCGCGGTATTGGCCTTGGTGGGAACTTTTATTTTGATGGATGCCAATATCACTGACATCAATGTCGGGGATCTTTGGACTCTGGCCTGCTCGGTGATGGCGGCTTGTCACATTATTTACATTGGCCGCGTGTCCAATAAAGTCGATAACGCCTTTCGCTTTAATAATTTCCAATCGATCTGGTCGTTGCTATTGCTATCCCCGCTTTTGCTGACCCAGCAAAGTATCAATCTGACAGCGGATTGGACAGCGTGGATGGGAGTTGTGATTTTAGGAATGGGATCCAGTGTGATCGCGTTCTCTATTCAGATTCGCGCGCAAAAGACTTTATCAGACGCGACGGCCAGTATGATCTTCCTGTTGGAATCGCCGTTCGCTGCTTTGTTTGGATTCTTGCTCTTACAAGAGCGCCTGTCCTGGTTTCAAGGAATCGGCGCTCTGATAATTATGGCAGCTTCTATTCTGCAGATTCTGTGGGACCCTTCTTCAAAGACCACAGAAACGCAACCGCAAGGATAAGAGCACCGGAAAGGCCCGTCACCCATTCAGGGATGTGTACGAACGGCGCGGTCAGCATCACCAAAGCCAAGACCCAGATCGCATAGAAAGCACCATGCTCAAGGTAAGCGAATTTCGCCAGGGCTTCTTTTTCAACAAACATGATCGTAAGACTTCGTACAAAGAATGCACCGATTGATAAACCAATCATAATAATGAACAAGTTATGTGTGATTGCAAATGCTCCCACGACGCCGTCAAAACTGAAAGAGGCATCTAGAACTTCTAGGTAAAGGAAGCTTGCTGCACTCGCCTTGTGAACATTGTGCATAGTTTCCTCGGAAGCTTCCATGAAAGCGCCAATGCCATCCACTGCCACGAACACGATCAAACCTGCCAAACCTGATTTAAGGAACGCATAGGATTCCGCCTGCTGAGGCATGAAGTGGGCAATCGTAATCAAGATAACCAAGGCCAAACCGATTTCGATCGCTTCCACGCGACCCAAGAACGCAAAGGGTTTTTCCAAGGGAGCCAACCAGTGCTCGATTTTCTCGGCGTCAAAGAAGAAACGCAACGCCACCATCAAAAGGAAAGTGCCACCGAAGGCCGCCACTTCCAAATGAGCTGCCAGCATGAGTTTCGCATACTCGTCGGGACGAGTGGCTGCCATCACCAAAGCTTCCCATGGATTGATGCTTGCCATGACACTCACGATTCCCAACGGGAAAACCAAGCGCATACCAAACACCGCAATCAACATCCCCCACGTCAAGAAGCGATGACGCCACACCGGCGTCATGTCTTTAAGAATCGTGGCGTTAACGATCGCATTATCGAAAGACAAAGAGATTTCAAGAACTGCGAGCACC
The DNA here is from genome assembly GCF_047302455.1 of Bdellovibrio sp. HCB185ZH. GTDB lineage: Bacteria > Bdellovibrionota > Bdellovibrionia > Bdellovibrionales > Bdellovibrionaceae > Bdellovibrio. The sequence goes on along the minus strand of NZ_CP178624.1, from coordinate 3,891,200 downwards.
GCTGCGATGAACAAAGCTTCAAGCCCTGCCGCCGTTGTACCGCCATAAAATTGACCGACAAAGAAAGAGCCGATCAAACCAAGAATTGTAATTGCAATGGAACCCGTAAAGTATTTTAGCATCCCTTGAATTGATTCTATTTAAGGATCTTTTTCAAGAACTTTCCGGTTTCGCTTTCTTTAACTTTTGTTACATCTTCAGGAGAGCCCGTCGCAACAATACGCCCGCCGTGTTTTCCGCCGTCAGGTCCCAGATCGATCACATGATCCGCGGTTTTAACGACCTCCATGGCGTGCTCAATTACCAGAACGGTATTACCCTGATCTGCCAATTCTTGCAGCAACTCCACAAGTTTTCTGACGTCGTCAAAGTGCAGACCCGTCGTTGGCTCATCCAGAATGTAAAGTGTTTTACCAGTGCCGCGGCGAGAAAGTTCTTTGGAAAGTTTCACCCGCTGCGCTTCCCCACCTGAAAGGGTTGTCGAGCTTTGCCCCAGAGTCATGTAATCCAAGCCCACGCGGTGGAGTGTTTCGAGTTTACGATAAATCTGACTGTGGTTTTTAAAGAAATCCAAAGCCTCGCCCACGTTCATATCCAAAACATCAGAAATAGATTTTTCTTTGTATTTGATATTCAACGTTTCGCGGTTGTAGCGCTTACCCATGCAGGTGTCGCAGGTCACAAAGACGTCACTTAAGAAGTGCATCTCGACGCGGATTTGTCCATGTCCCATGCAAGTCTCACAGCGCCCGCCTTTGACGTTGAAACTGAAACGACCGGGTTCATAACCCCGAAGTTTTGAATCCGGCAGATTCGCAAACAAATCCCGAATCATCGGGAATAAGCCCACATACGTCGCCGGAGTCGAACGCGGCGTACGGCCGATCGGTCTTTGATTGATATCAATGACTTTATCGATCTTATCCAAACCTTCGACTTTTTTATAAGGCGATGGCTCAGCCAGGGCTTTATAAAATTTCTTAGCCAAAATTTTGTATAACGTATCGATGATTAATGTCGATTTTCCAGAACCCGAAACACCCGTCACAGCGGTCAATGTACCGAGAGGAATTTTTAGATTCACATTCTGAAGGTTATTTCCAGTAGCCCCAATCAGCTCTAAGAATTGCCCATTGCCCGGACGACGCTGCTTAGGAACTGGGATGCGCACTTCGCCTTTCAGATATTTTCCTGTCAGGGAGTTTGGATTTTTCTCTAATTCCTCAGGCGTACCTTGGGCCATTTTTTCGCCGCCCAAGCGTCCTGCACGAGGTCCTAAGTCGACAACGAAATCAGCATAGCGAATCGTGTCTTCATCGTGCTCCACCAGCAGGATTGTATTTCCGCGATCTTTCAACTCCCCGATAATATCCAGCAAGCGATGGTGATCCCGCGGATGAAGACCGATACTTGGCTCGTCCATCACATAAAGAACACCAATCAGGGAAGAACCTAATTGCGAAGCCAAACGGATACGTTGTGCTTCTCCACCAGAAAGAGTGCGGGAAGAACGATTCATGGAAAGATAACTCGTGCCCACGCGGATCATATAATCCAGACGATCACAAATCTGCTTGGTGATTTTTTCGGCAACGAGGCTGTCTTTCTTGCTCCATTTGATCTCGCATACGAAATCACGCAAGTCCGCGGCACTCATCAAAGCCATATCCGAAATCGTTTTATTTGCGACTTTGATATTTAAAGCTTCGGGTCTAAGACGTGAGCCATGGCAATCAGGACAATCATGAAGGACCATGTCGTCGCCTTCTTCTTCATCCTCGTCAGAAGTTTTTTTACCTTTGTATTTGTAAACAACTTTGTCGAGCTTTTTGCCACCGACTTCGCCGTCAGAGAAAGTTTCCTCTTCGACCAAATCTAAAGTGCCTAAGCCATTACAAGTCTGACAAGCTCCACGCGGATTATTGAAACTGAACATACGTGGTTCAATTTCAGGAAAGCTGTAGCCGCAAATAGGACAAGCCGAATGCAAAGAGTAGTTCGTGCGATTGCCATCCAGGGTTTCAATGATCACGCGACCGTTCGCCATGGACAAAGCCGTGTTGATGCTTTCGCTTAAGCGATGTTTCAAAGTGTCTTTAAGGATCAATTGATCGATGACCAGATCGATATCATGGGTTTTGGTTTTCGCAAGCTTGGTGGCTTTATCCAGGTCGATCATTTTTCCATCGACTTTGGCTTTCACGAAACCTTTTTTAGCCCAGCGTTGGAATTCTGCTAAGAACTCCCCTTTTTTTCCGGAAGCCATGGGAGCTAAGACATAAAACTTGGCGCCCTGACCTTTTTTCGTAACTTCATCAATAATCTGCTGCGGAGTTTGACTGCTTACGGGAATATGATGTGTAGGACATTCAGGCACGCCGACTTTTGCATAAAGCAGACGAAGGAAGTCGTAAATTTCTGTGACCGTACCCACGGTCGAGCGTGGATTTGTGCTGACCGATTTTTGATCAATCGCAATTGCTGGAGACAACCCCGTGATGGAATCCACTTCTGGTTTTTTTAGTTGCTCTAAGAAATTACGAGCATAAGCCGAGAGACTTTCCACATAGCGACGTTGCCCCTCAGCATAGACCGTATCAAACGCCAGAGATGATTTTCCAGAACCACTGAGCCCCGTAAAAACGGTGATCTTGTTCCTGGGAATAGTCACACTGACATTCTTAAGATTATGCTCTTTGGCGCCTTTTACTATGATTCCATCTTCTGCTTGCGACATAGCCTGACAGTGTACGCCTGATAAATGCCCGGGACAACTCTCTGGCCCAACGCCTTGGCGCATCACAAGGTACGGCCTTACCTGCGAGGAAAGGACGTAACTTTTCTTGCAAACGGCAATAAAAAAGGGCCGCCTGCAGGCGACCCTTTTGTGAATTATCGAATTTTAGCTCGTGAGTCCTAAGCTTTTGGAGCTGCTGCGCCTTTGCCTTTTTTAGCAGCCATTTCTTCAGGAGACATGCCCCATGGAGAACCACCTTTTTTATCGCCACCGCGACCGCCGCCTTGACCACGACCTTTACCACCACGGCCACCTTTAGCGTTTCCTTCTTCAGCAACAACTGGTTTTGCAGTCGCTACGAATTCTGGAACATAGTGGAAAGCTTCCACTTGAACCGCTTTTGCCGGAGCTTTTTCGCCTTCATTCAAGCTCATAACAACAACGCGCTTCAAAGTGTTGTTATTGTTCTGAGCAACAACCTCAAGAGCATTTACGAAATGAGTTAGTTTTTCGCCTTCGAATTTAAAAGTTTCGGCAAGCGCTGTTTGAATTTCTTCTGCTGCTTTACCTTCACCAGCCAATGCTGCTTTCGCTGCCAAGCCTTTGTTCAAAGTAAAGTAATTGAATTCTGTAACTGATTTCATAGGACCCTCTCGGTTTGATTTGTCGCCATCATGGTCAAACCCTGGGGTTCCGTCAATGAATTGAGGATTTTTGGCCAATTCCGTCAGGATTAGGCTATTCCGACACGGAATTGAGGACTCAACTCTGTATTACCACCCTATCTGAATGAAAAACCGCGAGGCTCGAGAAAAGGCACCGTCCTTACCTCATAAGCAAGGACCTACCTTTTCCAAATAGGATATGCCTATTCCTGCTATTGTTTGCTGAAGAACACCTACTCTTTTACGAGAGTGTAGTAGGCAGAGAGGCCGTCAGATCCGATGACGGAAACAATCTTATAACCGCGATTCAAAAGATCTTGAAGAACGGCTGTTCGATTAATAGTTTTTATTGGATCTGCGATGATGCTTTTTCCATCACAAGTATGGTAGTTGTTCCCCAACGTACAAACGCTGGCGGCGAATGCTTGTGTGGAAGTGATAACAATAGCCGCAGCTAGAAACATCTTTGCTAATTTCATGAAATTCTCCCTTTTAAGTTTTTGAAAATCCCATTAGCAACAGCTGTGCCAGAAAATTTGGAGTCAAATTAGCCCCAAAACAAAAAGGGAAGCCGAAGCTCCCCTTAATTCAAGTAATCCATCAGAATCTGATAGTGTTGATTTAAGATGACTGACTCGTCGTGAGTTCCGCCTTTATCAGGATGAAAAACCCGGGCGAGAACTTTTTTAGCGTTCTTAAGCGATTCTTCGTCCAAGGCATTTTCCATCGGAAAACCATTCACCGAGAAGAACTCAAAGGCAGCGTTCACATCCTGAGAGAATGTTGTTCCCTTAGAGACTTTGCTAGAAATGCCTTTGGCTTTGTTTTTAATTTCCTGGCGCTGAGCTTTGGCGCGCTCTTTTTGTTTTTGATATTGGATCTTTTTGAATTCCGCCTGCTTGGCTTTGAAGGGTGACTCCACCACTTCAAACAATGATCCTTTTTCGATATTGGTTTTGGAATCTAAAAAATCAGGATGTTTTTTCTCGGTCTGCAAAAGAACAGCCCAAATATGTTTGCAGAAAGTCCCCTTCGCCGCAGAACTGCACATGCAATCCACCGCGAACGAAGAACTTGCGATACTTTCCGCAACAAACAAAACCTTCACCGGCTTTGAAGCCTTCACATAACCTTCGATACGAGCATCGCCGGCCACAGATAGCACCGCCAAGCCCGCCGCAAAATCCTCACGACCTTGCTTGCGCACTTCCGGTTTAAAAAAATGTTCGTAAAGTTTTCCGACTGACAAAAACTGGATCCTTTTCAAAGTCTCACTACCAAGTCATGCAACTTGGCAGCCATTCCCGATAAGAAGTCTATGCACATCCCGAAAATCAAACAACCGCAACCCGTCTCCACGCAACGCAGAACCGCAGCGGTTCCGCACCGCATATCAAAAAACCGGCAGGCGCCTTTTAAAAAAGCGGACCTTCCCAAAGGAAGAAGCCAAAAAAGCGCCTTTCCCGAAGGGAAACAGCCAGCAATAAATGTGAAACAAGAACCGCTCAAAAGCGGCCAGATGCAAGGCGGAGGGTATGCGCTGCCACGCAGGCGTACTCAAAGTACGCCGAAGAGCAAGTGCATGCCCGACAACGCAGTCAGATGGTTGCTTTTCAGCGGTTCGCCTTAGCTTGGCACTCAGGGCACACGCCGTAAAGTTCCAGGATGTGGTGAGTAAGGGCGAAGCCGAATTGGTTCGCGACTTTTTCTTGAAGTTGCTCGATGGCGCGGTTTTCGAATTCGCAGATCTTGCTGCATTTTACGCAGGTCAAATGGTCATGGTGACCTTTAGGAGTAAGTTCATAACGAGCTGGCAAACCGCCCATGCGCACTTCTGTTACGAAAGCGCCTTCAGTCAATGTGCGAAGGAAGCGGTAAACAGTCGCGAAACCGATTTCAGGATGGTCCTTTGCCAATTTTTCGTAAAGCTCTTGAGCTGTGACGTGGCGGCGGCCTTCATGAAGAGTTTTAAGGATCGCCATACGCTGGCTTGTGACTTTCAGATTCAAAGCACGGATGATCTTTTTAAGTTCCGCCTCATCAAATGGATCGTGATGGATCACGATATCTTCATCATGTTGGCGTGGTAAAAGTGGTACTGAATCTCGTCCCATGTGCAGTGGCTCCTAGATCCCTGATTTATAGGACGCCCCTGGGGTCAAAGTCCAATATTCTGACAATGATTATCAGTTAGATTTCAAAATGTGCGTAATTTTTTCCCGGCAGAAATATGAGATACCGCGTTGTGCGGGTGCAAACTCTCGACATGGCTGAATTCCGCCACGTAATCCAGAATATCCCTCTCATTATCCAAGGCTTCTTTCGCACGACGGGCTGCGTCCTCGCAGAACATCAAATTCTGACCATTGCGGAGTGCAAACTCCTGCTCGTCTTCACGTTTCACCGCACCTTGAACGGCCGTCTGCAAAGCTTCCTCGATCACATCGATGATTTTAGCGTAGTTATAGTTCGGACCGACTTCGATTTTCACGCGAGCAAAACTGCGTTGCGCATGCGGAGTCGCAACGATCCCTTGGGTCGTTCCCAACCACTGGTGAACAACGTCAAAATCCAAGGACTCACTGCCAAACTGTTGTTTGAAATTGTCTTGGATCAACTGGCGAGAAAGGGCCGCAGAGGCAGGACAAGTGGAAGAGTAAGTGATGACCGCTTCCACATAGTACTTCTTAACACCGTTTTCGTTGAACGCAGAAAGAACCACTGGGTATGAGCGCCATGCTTGATTCGCACTCTTCAAAGCTTTACGAACCAGGGGAGCTTCGAATTGCACTTGCACCAAAGCTTGAGTGGAGAGGTCCTCGTGAGTTTTCAAAAACTCGTCTGTTGCCTGACCTAAAAGGCCCAGGGACATTTCATTTTTAGAAAGCGTTTCCTGAGTGATCAAATACAAGCGCGACATGTGAATGCCACGGGAAGGTTTTTTATCAAGGCTGACTTTCGCATCGGCGCGCGCGGGAATGCGGTACACACCGTCTGCTTGTTTCAGCATAATGGGAAGTTCGATGGAACCCATACCCACCCAGTCAATGGGAGCGAATTTTTCTGTATGAGTTTCTTTAGCGACGTCTGGCAGATGTTTGTTCGTCATAGTTCAACCTTATCGATCAGCGTTCTACCGCAAAATCCCTGTAAAGACTCTGTTTTTATAGTTTTTACAGCGGAATTGAAATATAACCGATAACATGAAAAAGCAACTGATCCTGGCTTCAACTTCCAAATACAGACAAGAACTTCTCTCTCGTTTAGCTGTGCCTTTTACTGCTCAACCACCTGCTATCGACGAAGATAAGCACAAAGATCCGTCGCTGGCTCCCCGCGCCCTGGCTGAACGCTTAGCCTTCCTTAAAGCCGCAAGCCTTAAAGGCGAAGGCAAAGTCGTGATTGGTGGAGATCAGCTGGTGTCTTTTGAGGGCCGTATCATTGGCAAAGCGCACACCCGCGAAAAAGCCATTGAGCAACTAATGAGCATGCAGGGGAAAACCCACGAACTTGTGACCGCCATTTGCGTTTTTGACGGCGAAAAAGCCATCCCCTACACCGACATCACCCGCATGCATATGAAGGCAATGAGTCGTGAACAGATCGAACACTATGTCGATTTGGACATGCCGACGGACTGCGCAGGGAGCTATAAGATCGAAAAGCACGGAATCATGCTGTTTTCCAAAATTGAATCCCAAGATTTTACGGCGATCCAAGGATTACCCTTGATTGAACTGTCAAAATTATTAGAGACTTGTAGTCCGCTTTAAGCCGAACATTTTGGCTTGGCCCTTGCGAACTTGAGGAGTCATCTATGAACGACATGCAAAAGAAACTATTCGATGCTGCTGCTGTAGCCCAAAAACGCGCCCACGCCCCTTACTCTAATGCCCATATCGGTGCGGCAGTGTTGATGGCTGACGGTCAAATTTTTAATGGCTGCAATGTTGAAAACGCTTCCTTCGGTGGAACAGTTTGCGCTGAACGTGTCGCGATCTTTAAAGCTGTCAGCGAGGGCGCTTCAAAACAAGTTAAGGAAGTGATGGTTATCAGTGATGCCGACAAACCATGGCCGCCGTGCGGATTCTGCCGCCAAGTGATCGCAGAGTTCGGCACTGAAGAGACGATGATCTATACTGCAAATCTGACTGGCAAAATGAAAACCTTCAAATTTGGAGAGATCTTCCCGGAAGCTTTCACTCCAAAACATATGGACTAGCTGGTTGAACTTCGCCTTTCGCCGAAGTAAAAACAAAAGAGCCCGGTTCTCACCGGGCTTTTTTTTATTCGCAAATTTAGTCAATTAAATCACAGCCACCGTAAACAATGACTTCGTCTTGGACTGTTTTTAAAAGGCCAGAGTTTCTGTACGTGACACCGGTATTTTCATCACGACCGGGCTTACCGAAAGCCACTTCCAGGATCATGTCGTCTTCAGTAGCTCCGGAAACCTTCATGGAAAGCGCACCGTCTTTAACGTAAGACTCCGTAATGTGCCCCATCTCCCCAGGTGTTGTATAGTGCTCATAAGTGACCATATCCCCCACCTGTCCGATAGTTTCACCCTTGGCCAAAACAACCATGCGGATCGTTGGGTCCGTGAATAGACAGATCAGTGTTGGTTTTCCTGCATGGGCAGAAACTGCGAACAAAGAAACAAACAAAGATGCAAATACGGAAAGAAGTTTCATTTAAAGCCTATCTGTACTGAACAAAGTAATTATAGAAATCACCTTGCTGAACTTGGATTTGGTATTTCATCACTTGAAGCTCTTTGATGTAAGGAGCTAAGTCACGATCCCCATAGTTTGTCAGGATCTGTTCAGCTTGAGCCAGTAACTGCATCGTTCTTTCGCGGTATAAGTACCATTGCTCAGCTGTCAAAATACCATCGCCGTCAGCGATTTTAAAATGAACGCGAAGTCCATAGTGATCAGACAACGGCTCTTTCAACGGACCACGCATATTAATTTCGCCAGCCACGGCTTTGATGCGGGTATCTGCGCCCCCGGCATTAGAAACAAAAATATAATCGAGGATATGATCACCCGGCATCCAACTGTGAGGGTTGTTTGAGCAGTAAGTGCAATACCCCGGAGGATAAGTTCCGCCCAAAGTATCTTGGAAGGAGTCGTGAAGTCCCATTAACGCCATCATCAGCTCACGCTCGAATGACTTTTCGTTCGCGTTAAAGTCCCCAGACATCAGCATTTTTAAATTTGGATTGCGCAAACGCCAGTTCGCCATATCGATAATTTGCGTAATGCGGATCTCTGTGCTGGTCGGATGCAAATGAGTGTTCACGAAATAAAAATCTTCACTCATCTCAGGCAAGCGAGCTTGTACGATATGAAAAGCTTTTTTCACACCGAAGGTCTCGCGGATCTCGTCCAAGAAACCACCCAGATTGTTGATGTTGAAATCAAACGTCCAAGTGGCTTTGATATCGCCATCAAACATTGACATCACACCGATACGGTTGTCACGATTTGGAGAACTGATGTGGTAAGAGCTACCAACTGCGCTTTCGATTTGGTCGATATTGGAAGCGTTCCAAACTTCTTGAAGCTGAACCACGCGACAACGGGGTACGGCTTTTAAAAGTGAACCGATCCAATCCATGCGCTCGGTCGTATTGGGCGCATAAAGCGGACCATACGCATTGAAGTTTTGCATACAGAATTCTTGGGACGGTGCCGCCACCATCGCCATTTCTGCCGATGCCGCCGCTGTCGACAAAAAGATCAATAAGCCCAGAATTGTTCTCATGAACACCCCTCAACATCCTGAAGTTATTCCATTTTGGAAGACCCAAAATATGCTCACGACTTCCTGTCTGAATCGACAAAAATGCACTTTGTCATTTACTCTGACAATCGCTAATTTTTACAGAAGACAGTCTAAAGCAATTGGTTAGAACTGGCGTAAACTAAAAGTTCTGACTTGTGCGAATGTAATGAGATTTAGAGAGTGATTTTGTATTCTTTGGACAAATTATGAAGGTTAATTTCCGCCAGGAAACTGCCACTGTCCAGCTCCCCGCCTTTATGCAGGGCTAACTTTGCCTGTAACTCTTCAAAATTTTTAGCGACCAGATTCTTTAAAATCTTAAAGCCTTCATGAGCAAAATCCGTTTCGCAATCTTGGGTTCTTAACCACACGAATTCGACCTTGCACAATGAAGCATCTTCGGGCGCTGCCAAAAATCCTTCCAGATAATGGGAGTGTTTAACCATCATCTCGACAGGCGATTGCAGATGATTCCAAGAAAATCCCCAACCGCGCTCTTCGCGGAAATCCAAGCTGATGAGCTCTGCATCTTCATCAACGGCATGACCGGTTAGGTTCAGTCTTGTCACCGCCAAAATTTCGGCGAAGGCATGACTCAAACTATCGGATTCGGACGTAAAGACTGTTTGCTCGAGGTCTTTTTTAAGTTCTGAAAGCCATTGATCGACCAGAACCAAGTTAACGCTCATCCCAGACAGCGGATTGATCTCTTTGGAGAATCCCGCAGCCACCTTAAACAAAAAGCCCCGTCTTGCGGACGAGGCTGATTGAAGTACTATTGAAATGGGAATTTCACGTACGAATTGCAACACGCAATTACATTTCCATGATTTGCTTGTTCATTGTGACGTGGGAGTTTTTACGGAATTGGTTCACCCAAGCTTCGAACATGCCATCGCCACGACGTTTTTGAGTCATTTCAAGAACATTCGGCTCAAGAGCTTTGCCCGCTTCCATTTTCGTGTCTTTAAGCTTCAACACGTATTTCTGATTTCCATCACGAACGATGCGTTTCAACAAAGGTTGAGCTTTCGTCAGTTCAAAAATGGATTCAGTCGCAACACGGCTTGTGATTTTAGGGAATTGGTCAGCACCAATCTCAACCAAACCAGTTTCTTCCCAGCCCGCTTTCATTTCTTTTAGCTGAGCGTTCACTGCAGCTTCGTCACCTTTTGCCAAAGCTTCATCCAAAGCTTTGATAGCGGCTTCCGCTTTTTCCTTTGTCATCGCTTTGATCAAAGCCTCTTCGTCAATTTTCACGAAAGACACGTTGATTTTGCCACCACGAAGCTCCTGCATTTTGCCTAACTCTGCAGCAGAAGTACGGTTCGCGATCTCAAACAAGTGACGCGTGCGGATATTAGAGATGTCTTTTCTGATTTTTTGCTCGAAGTTGCCAGCAGAAGTACGGCTGTTTTCTAGGTAGCTTTTGTAGAATTCACGCTGGAACTGTCCATTCTGTTGGAAGAACGGAACATCCTTCATGATGAAGTCTGCAACTTCTTGGTCTGTTGCCAAAATGCCTGCCTTTTGCGCAGCTTGGGAAACAAGCTCCATACGCACCAAGTTTTCGATCGCTTGCTGGCGAAGCAGTTGACGCTGAGAGCTAAAGTCCATCTGGCTTCCGAAGATGTTTTTATAGTATTCCGCAACGCGGTTTTCCTCATTCTGGAAGTCGGCAATTGAGATCAAAGTGTTGTTAACCTGCGCCGCAGAACCCACGCCCATCCCCAATTTCCCAGGGGCGCCCATGAATACGAATGTAAGAATGATAGCACCGAAAAGAACGATCGCTGTGATGCTCTTTGCAGAGAGCTTTCTTTTCATTTTATCTGCCAAATTTTCGTTCATAAAAAATCCTTCCTAAAACAAACTTCAAAACAAGCCGCTTCATTACCCAACTATTTTTATTATTTTTCAAGGGGAAATTGTTGAATTTCTCAACTCCTTTGATAGCGTTGGAAAGTATTAGGTAGGTGACATTTGAACTTTTTCAACTTTGATCTCAAAAAACTTGTGCTCATCGGAATCGTTTTGGCTTTGCCACTCATTTCCATCAACATGCAGCAACGCCCTCAAGAATCCCATTGGTTGGTGAAACCATTCAGCATGTTAGGTAGCGCCGTGTCCGAAACATTCTATGGCTTCAGCCACGGGGTCAAGGACACCACAGCAATGTACTTGGACTTGATTAACATCAAGAAACAAAGCGAGCAATTGCACAGCACGAATAACGAATTGCAAAGTCGCTTGAACTCCATGAACGAGCTGCAAGTTGAAAATGATCGCCTGCGTGGATTGCTTGAGTTCAAACAACAAACGAAAATGAAACTGACTTCGGCACAAGTTATCGGCCGAGACCTGGTGATTGATCACAACACCATCACGATCAACAAAGGGACTCAAGATGGTTTGAAAAGCGGCATGGCAGTGATCACAACTGCCGGTGTTCTGGGTTACATCTTTAAACCCGAGCCCTTCACGGCCCACGTGATGTTGATCACGGATCGTTATGCTGTGGTGGATGGTATCGTTCAACGTACTCGCGCCCATGGTATCGTTGAAGGCAAAAGCCAAACCAGCTGTGCCCTTAAATATGTGGAGCGTACTGAAGACGTCAAAGAAGGCGACCTGGTTGTGACTGGTGGCTTGGACAACATCTTCCCTAAAGGCTTCCCGGTTGCGATCGTGGAATCCGTGGAAAGAAAGACCTTCAGCGTTTCTTTGAAAGTGGATTTGCGCCCGGTTGTGGATCCGTACAAAGTCGAAGAAGTTTTCATCATCGTGGATTCCTCCAAAGAAGATTTTGGTGATAAATATGCGCCGCAAGCGGCGACCGGTGTTGAAGGAGCCGTTCCTAATGCAACTCCTGGTACCGAAGCTCCCCCTGTGAACCAGGCGTCTCCGACACACACACCTACTTTGGCAAAGCCCGCAACGACGGGAGCAGCACCGGCTGCTTCTCCTGCTGCTTCTTCGGCGGTAACGCCAAAAGCGACACCTAAAGAAACTCCGAAAGCATCCCCTGCAACGAAGCCTCAGGAGAATCCGTAGTGAAAATCCGCTGGAATGCGACTTTAAACTTTTTAATTTTCCTGGCCGTTTTGCTGGTTGTGGCTGGTTTTCAGACGACGCTGTGGTTTCAGTTCTTTGGAAATGCAGCACCGGCGCCACTTTTATGGCTGAACCTGATTGTATATATGACCCTTTATCGCAAACCTTATCCGGCGATCTTTACGATTTACGCGATGGGCGCGATTCTGCTAATATTTACAGCAATGCCTCTCAAGATGATGCTCTTTTCACTCTTGATCTTGTTCGTCCTTGTCTACGGAATTAAAAGCCGCGTTTTCTGGAGTGGTTCTGGTTACTACACTATTATGTGTGGGTTTTCAGCAGTGGCTTATCATTTGATTTATTTCTGTCTATCGATGGTACTGGAAAAAAATCCTGCAAGCTTTGAGTTTGTGGACCGTCTGGTGCAGATGATTTTGACGCCGGTTTTTGCTCTGCCAATGTATTGGGTGCTGGCAAAAATCGACAAAGTGACGACAGACGAGTTTGTGCATGAGCCCGGAGGATTTGATCTATGAGTACTTACGTCAGTAATCCGGATGAGGCTAAGGAATATCAAAGCCGGTACAGACTGTTCTATATATTGATTGCGTTCACGTTTAGCATCTTCACGATGCGTTTGTGGTATTTGCAAATCATTTCCGGAAACGAACTTCGTGAGTTCTCGGAAAAAAATCGTATCAAACAAAATAAAATCACGGCTCCCCGTGGCTTGATGCTCGACCGTGACGGAAAAGTTCTGGTGGAAAATCTGCCAGGCTTTGAAGTTTTGCTGACACCTCAATACATCGAGGATTTGCAATCTTTGGCGGGAACTATCGGCCCGATCCTGGGAATGGAACCCGATAAGGTCGTTCAAAAAGTTCAAAAGAGTCGCAAACAAAACGGTCCTTTCGCGCAAATTCGTTTGAAAGAGAACTTAAGCCGCGAGGAAGTATTCCGTTTGAAACGTGTGCGTCTGGATACTCCGGGACTTGAGATCCGTGAATCCATCGTTCGCTACTACCCGCTGAAAGAAAACGGCGCTCAGCTGTTTGGTTACGTAGGTGAGATTTCGAAGCGTCAGATTCCTATCTTTAATGACCTTTATAAGAACTTCCTGAAGTTCGATCAGGGTGACATCGTCGGTAAGAGTGGCTTGGAAGAAACTTTGGAACGCGACATCCGCGGCACCGATGGTATCTCTTTCATTCAGGTCGATGCCCACGGTCGTGAAGCTGTGACCCAAACTCCAAATATTTACGGCGAGCAAATCCGCGATCAGGTACCTGTGCATGGTAATAACGCGGTTCTAACCATCGATCGTGATATTCAGGAAGCAGCTTACAAAGCGTTCAACGTCACTGGTGTCGATAACCGTGGTCACATCGGTGGTATCATGGTGATGAAAACCAACGGGGAAGTTTTGGCGTGGGTCTCTGCTCCATCGTTTGATCCGAATGAGTTTTCAACGGGTATCTCGCCGCAAACGTGGTCGCGCCTGATCAATGATCCGTTCAAGCCCCTTCGTAATAAAATCATCCAAGACCACAACCCTCCGGGTTCGACATTTAAACCCTTGGTGGCGGTGGCGGCATTGAGTGAAAAAGTCATCACTCCAACAACGATCGTGGCAGCACCGGGTGTGTTTTTCTTTGGTCGTCGTCCCTACCATGATGCCTTGAAACAAGGTCACGGTAACATCACGATCTATCAGGCGATCGAAGAGTCTTCGAACGTGTTCTTTTATAAAATGGGTATCGCTCTGGGTGTTGATAAGATGTATGACTACATCAACCCGATGGGTATCGGTCAAAAAACGGGCGTAGAGCTTTCCCGCGAGGTTTCCGGTATCATGCCGAACTCTGCCTGGAAGAAAGCAACCGTTGGTGAAGAATGGCAGCCGGGTGAAAACTTGAGCACGGCCATCGGTCAGGGTTTCGTGACTGTGACACCGATTTCTATGGCGATTGCTTACAACGCGATTGCCACGGAAGGTAAAGTCGTAAAGCCATTCATCATCCGCAAAGTGCTTGATCAAGATGGTAAAGTTTTGCGCGAAAACTTCCCGCAAGTCGTACGTGACCTGCAACAACCCCAACCAAACGGAATCAAAATCACGCCTGAAACTTTCAAGGTCGTGAAAGAAGGTATGCGTTTGGTGGCCAACGGTAACAAGGGTACAGCCCGTTACTGGAAAGTTCCTGGCGTTGAGTTCGCAGGTAAAACTGGTACTGCCCAGGTGATGGGTTTCTCGGCGGATCAAATCCATGCGAGCTGTACGGCGCGCCCGATTCACATGCGACATCACGGTTGGTTCGTATCTTATGCGCCCGCTGAAAACCCAGAAATCGTCATTGCGATTCTGGCCGAGCACTCCTGCCACGGTAATACGGGCGGCGTGCCTATCGCGCGTGATATCTACAATGCTTACTTCCAGAAATATCATCCAGACGTCATTGCTAATGCGATTAAAAACAAAGGCGTGAAAAAGAAAGTCGAAGCTGCGACTACGAGTGAGGGAGAATAATCGTGTTAAATTCATTACACGTCGAAGAGAGAACACTCTTTAAAAAACTCGACATTAACTTTATCGTGGTGATCCTGGGATTGAACATCATTGGTTTGATCAATCTGTACAGCGCCACTCACGGTCCAAGCTCGGTTGACGTTTCAAATCTATTTATTTCTCAGATCATGTGGTTGGTTGTGGGCTGGATCGTCTTCCTGGTCATGACCATCCTGGATTATGCGATCGTGACCCGTATCGCCTTGATCATTTACGTCTTAAATCTGGGTGCGATTCTGTACGTAACGTTCTTTGGTAAAATTGCTTTAGGTGCGCAACGTTGGATCGACCTGGGGTTCTTCAGATACCAACCATCTGAAACCATGAAGCTTGCCTTGATCATGTTGATGGCAAAAATCCTTTCCACAAAGTCCACTCACGGACAAGGCATGGGATTTAAAGAAATGGTCGGACCTTTGTTCGTTCTGGGAGTTCCGTTTGTTCTAGTTGTTGAACAGCCTGACTTGGGAACTGCGATGATGCTCGCTGCAATCGGTGGGTCCATGGTCCTTTTCACCAAGGTGAGACGTTGGATTGTGGTGACAGCTATCGCTGCGGGAATCGTAGCTTTGCCGATTGCTTGGAAATTCGTCCTGCATGACTATCAAAAAAATCGTATCTTGACGTTCCTTTCGCCAACGAACGACCCGCGTGGTACAGGTTACAACTCGATCCAATCCAAGATTGCCGTGGGTTCAGGTCGTTTCTTTGGTAAAGGCTTTATGAAAGGAACTCAGTCTCAACTTGAATTCCTTCCAGAGCGTCACACAGACTTTATTTATTCTGTTCTTTCTGAAGAGCACGGCTTTGTCGGGTCGCTTTTAGTGATGGGTTTATTCTGTTATCTGTTCATCACAGGAATTCGTATCGCCACCAATGCGAGGGATAAGTTTGGAGCCCTCCTCTCGGTCGGGGTCCTTTGTTACGTCTTCTGGCATATGTTCGTGAACATGGGGATGGTTATCGGACTTTTACCAATCGTAGGTGTCCCTTTACCGCTCCTATCATACGGTGGATCCAGCATGCTAACCACCATGGCCGGCCTGGGACTCGTCTCCTCCGTCGCCTACCGCAGATACCTATTCTAGAAAAAAAAGGCTTCGAGAAATCGAAGCCTTTTTTTTGGCGCCTGCCGGTTTTGTACAACCTACGCATTAATAGTGATTAATTCGAACACGGTGACCTTCGCTATCGATAACTTCCGAAAGCTGGCCAGCGGGGCCTTGCACCGGACTGTTCCAATCGTCTATCTTAGTGCTTCCCTCTTTGCGATTGGGATTTACTATCAAGCCTGGGGACTCAAATTGTGATGACTGATAGGGCTCTTCGAAATCCGACTCGTTTTCAAAACCAGAGAAGTTAAAATCTGTGGGCACTTGTTGCTTAGGCATGTGCTACCTCCCATATGATCTTTTAAGTCTAACCTATCCACCACTCACAATCAGAGAAATGCAATTTAGCACTGGCCTCGCGAATGGTTTTTTCCCGGATTAGAATAAAACCATCACAATCGAGAGTCCCCATGACATTGCATATCCGTTTTTACGACGATTTGAATATGTTTTTGCCGCAGGTGTATCGCTATCGCGAGATCACATTTCAAAGCTTTCAAAGCTCAACAATCAAAGAGGTCATTGAGTCCCTGAACGTACCGCTTTCCGTGGTGGATTTGATCTTGGTGAATGGGGAAAGTGCGCCGATCACTTACGCCGTAAAAGAAAATGATCGTATCAATGTTTACCCGTTTTTTGAAGAAATCGAAGTCGGTTCCGAGTTCAGCCATACCGAAGCAAACCGAGCCCCCGCAAAATCCGCCAGATTTTTGGCAGGCTAAAACAAAAAAGCCACGCGAGACACGTGGCTTTCAACACTCATTTTGTATAGAAAAATTATTCGATGTTTTTACAAGTCATGCTGGACAAGATCAATTGACCTTCAGTGGAAGATCTTAGATCAGCCGTTGCTGCGATCTTGGCACCCGTGTGTTGTGCATACACTTGCAAAGTGTCGTTGCCGCTTTTTTCACATTTATATTGAGATGTGCGACCGGTGTCATAATCAGCCGACTCACGAACACAATTGAACTGATAAGGAGTCGTATCCTTGCCAGTTTTCCAAATCGCGATGTGAGTGGAATCCGAACCTTCGGCTTCGTGTACATGCATGCCATAAGCCGCATGACCATCTTCACGAACTTCTTTGCTAGTGCAAAGGAACGACGCTTGTGCCGACGTCGCAATCAACATAAGGGAAGCAACATAAAGTGATTTCATAGGCCATCTCCTGTTTCTACAAATATTGAAACTCCAGAAATGGCCTCTGACTACGAAAAAAGCCTCTTACAACGCAAGAGGACGAGCTACCGACTCTACTCGATAGATTTGCAGTACATACCAGACAAGATCAATTGTCCTGCAGAAGATCTCAAATCCGCAGTCGCAGAGATCTTAGGACCTGACTTCTGAGCGTACACTTGAAGAGTTTTGTCGCCATTAGCCTGGCATTTGTACTGAGAAGTACGGCCGTTGCCATATTCCATAGCTTCACGAACACACTCAAATTGATCAGCATCATTAGCGTGCCCCGTAGCCCAGATAGCAATTTGCACATGAGTGTTCACAGTTTCAGACTCACTCACAGTCATACCATAAGCCGGTTTTCCATCATCACGAAGCTCTTTGCTAGAGCAAAGAAAAGAAGCGTGCGCACTCGAAGCGATCATCAAAAGGGAAGCAATCAAAACAGATTTCATAGGCCATCTCCTAGTTCGAAAATTGATTCCGGCAGAGCCAGAGAATTAAATAATGAACGGCCAGAGATAGCCTATGAGGGTAAAAAAATCCATCCAACGAAAAGTCTTCCAGTAATTTTCACCCGACTCCTTAACTTTTGTGACGAGGCCCAGCCGCACCGCACACGTAATCAGGACCTGGCACCTATCCGAAGGCGAGTCCGCAAAGCGGACAAGCCAGTCCCCCATCTCCCCAGCGAGTCAGCCAAAGGCTGACAAGCCAGTCCGCAACTAAATGCAGTACAAGGATTGGTGTCTCAAATTAAGGATTGATGGCGCATGCGTGCACGAAGTCGACCTCCGTCGGCGCATGGATGCGCGAACCGCCGAAGGCGGCGACGGTGAGCCCGGATGGCGTGTCGACGAAGCTGCACGCAGGCGACAGCAAGCCTTAATTTGAGACACCAAGCCGTGTTCCGAGCAAGAACGTTCCAGAGTGAGAAGTCGCTCCATTTTGGCTAACTAATGAACTGACAGTGTCGACAGATTGGTTGACAGTGCCTACCTCACATTCGTCCATGTTCCATCTGAAAGACGCCTCATTCAAAGACTCGAACAAATTCACAGACTTAACCAGTTGGCCCGCCCCCTGCACTAGTACCTAGATAACAGGAGGACGGGATATGAAAACGAAACATCTCAAATCAACACTCGCTTTAGTTACCGCCACTCTAGTCATGGTTCTTTTCAACAACTTTGAATATGTGAACTGGAGCAAAATCTTAAAGCTGCCAGTAATCGAAACGGTGAATGAAGCTTCACGCGTTGCCCATGCCAAAGAGTTGTTGGGAGGCCGCTATAAAGGTTCAGCCGCTCAAAAAATCGAAGGCCGCGTGGCTTTGAATTTGATGATCTATAAAAAGGTTCAAGGCTATCTTGAGCCGCAATGGAAAAACCGCGCAGGCGATATTTCCAGCGCTATCATCTCTGAATCTGACAAGTTCAACTTGGATCCAGTATTCGTGATGGCGATCATTAAAACAGAGAGCACATTCAATCCACTGACTGTGGGTAGCTTTGGCGAAATCGGCTTGATGCAAATCAAACCTGATACAGCTCAATGGATCGCGAACAAATACGGCATTCCTTGGAAAGGTAAGAAAACTCTTACGAACCCCGTGACGAATATCCGTATCGGTGCGGCTTACATGGACTACCTTCGTAAGCAGTTCCCAGGTAAAGCGAACAAATACGTGAGCGCTTACAACATGGGTCCTAAAAACGTTCGCCGCTTGCTGGCTCAAAACGTGATGCCTGAGGAGTACAACGGCCGTGTGATGAAGAACTACAAAGACTTCTACACAGGCTTGGCTGATGCTCCAACAATTCAAACGACAGTTGCTACGAACTAAAATTCAAACAGTCTAAAAACAAAAAGCCCTGGTTCATCACCAGGGCTTCTTTCATTTTTCGATTCAGTAAAACTTATGGAAGCGCAGAAAGTTCCGCGCGAACGCGTTCTTTAGATTCCTCGCGACGGCTGACGTAATTCAGGATTTTGATCGCGCTGATCACACCCACCACATTGTCATCCATGTCATAGATCGGAGAAAGATAAAGAGGCTTCATTGTCAGAACCATTTTATCAAACCCAAAGTTCTCTGTCACAAGATGAACCGGGATGATGTTTTCAACATTCGTGTGAACCAAAGTTCCATTCGTTGTTGCTTCCTGGAATTGCAAGTACTTGTCTGTGATGGACTGATCACGGCTGAAAAGCTCATACCAAGGAATTGAAACCAGCTCATCCAAAGAGTAACTGCAGCAGTCCATCAAAGAAATACTGCGGAAGGTTTGATGGCCTTCCGTGTTTACAACTTCAAAACTTGTTTCGTCGTCGACAGAAGAAAAGAAATCAGGATGCGTTTTCAAACGAAACGCACTCAAGAAGCGCCACAAGAACTGCTTGTCAGAGATGCGCTCACCCGTGGAGTGCATCTGGAAAAACTCCACCCATTCTGCCAACGCGTTTGCAATCGGCGCTTGCGCTTCTAAAGGCAAACGGTCGAAAGCCAAGCCAGGATAATCACCTTTGATCGAACGTGGCTTTTCAAGAAGAGCATGGAATTGCAGCAAAGACTCGCGGTACAACTCGCGAGCCGGGTTTGATTCGGGAAGATTTTCAGAATTCAAAATATTTTCAAGCATATATGCACCTAAATCATTTCTACCACGAAAGCTGAGCAAAGCAAACAATCTCCCCCAAGATGATAACTAATGCAATCAGCCCTGGGCGGGGTTTAAACTCTCACATTTAAGGATTTTAAAGGCATGAATCGCCCCGACAACCGCACCCGTCACATCATACACAGGTGATAAGTACATAGGTTTGAGGGTGGTTGCCAGTTGGTCGAACCCTGAAATTTCAACAACTTCATGCTCTCGGATCAAACCTGGCAGATCGGTATGAGTCAAAGTCCCATCGGTAATGGTGGCTTGAAGTTGAATGTAGTCGCGGGTGATATCCCCGTCTCGACGATAGAGATTCGGCCAGGGAACAGAAATCACTTCATCCAGTGTGTAGCTGCAGACCGACATAAAAGACAGGCTGCGAAAGGTTTGTAAGCCCGCGCGGTTGATCACTTCGAGGCAGGTTTCATCGTCGATTTTAGAAAAGAAATCACCATCGGGCTTTAAGCGAAAGGCTCCCAAGAAACGCCACAAGAGCTGTTTGTCAGAAACAGATTTGGCAGGTGCCGCATTCATCGAGAAAAACTCCACCCATTCTTGCAACGCTTGCAGAACCGGTGCTTTATAAAGCGCGGGAAGGCTATCAAAAGCATACCCGGGATAAGCGCCCTTCAGCTTGTGACTGTCCCCTAGCAAATCAGCAAACTTCTTTAAGGCTGTTTCATAGGCTTCTGTGGAGGCGGATGTGACTTCAGACAATGACTTCATGGAACAAGCGTAGCGAAAACTGCTGAGGATGTCGAATTATCCGCAAAAAAAAGAGGGAACTTGAAAAAGCTCCCTCTTTTCGAATTTTAACTTTTTTAAACAAGCCTGTGTGGGCTTATGTATTTTTCGTCAAGAAATCAACGATAGCGTCTTTTGGGTGGTTACCAACTAGTTGGCCCACTTCGCTGCCGCCTTTGAATAGCAACATCGCAGGAATGCCGCGAATACCGTATTTAGAAGGAGTCGCAGGATTTTCATCCACGTTCACTTTTACGATTTTCACTTTACCTGACAACTCAGTCGCCACTTCCTCTAGCTTTGGAGCCAATGCACGGCAAGGACCGCACCACTCTGCCCAGAAATCCACAAGAACTGGAGTTGAGGAATTCAAAACTTCTGTTTCAAAAGAACCGTCTGTTACTGCTGTTGTATTTACGCCCATAGAGGCCTCCGTATTAGAACAAATTACCATACTTAATTTGAGAACGGAAAAGATATAGTCAAGGTCCCCTAAGGAGCAATCACTTTTTGAAAAGGGCTTTTGTGAATTGTTGGCGCAACTTATCGAGATCGTTAATGGATTCCTTGTCCCACTCTGACGCGATGTCTAGCTGGCGTTTACGGGATTCCACACGGGTGATTGTGCTAACTGGAGCGACTTTCACATCCGACACCAGGTTTGCGTATTTTTTCATTCGTTCCGCAAGCTTAGCGGTGGCTTTTTCAAGTTCTTGGCGAGCCTTAGACGGTGGAGCTTCGGGTGGAGCGGCCTCTTCCTTGCCTTTCACCGTCTTAGCATCTGCGGCTGGAGCAGCTGCTCCGGACACATTTTCAACCTTCTCAACTTCAGGTGCACCGCCTCCAAGAAGTTCTCTTTCCAGGGCTTTTAAGTCCACATCCGGGAAGGCGACTTCTTCAGGCGCTGACTCTGCCTGTGATTCCGTGTCGGCCGCTTGAAACTTAGCCCCGATTTTAAAGCGCGGAGTTTCTTTTTCATCTTCGTTATTTAGCGTAAACTCTGCACCCTCACCTTGAGGTTCTTGATCGATATTAAAGCCCATTCCCGGAGGAGTTTTTCCGCCCTCTTCAGGAGAAGTACCTTTCACAAAGATGGCTTCATTTTCGGTGGTAAATTTACCTTGCGCTGCCGCAGGCGAAAGCGGTTTCGCAGCGGGGCTTTCCAGATGACTGGCTTTATTTAACTTCTCAAGCAAGGCGCTTTCATCCTGCCCTAATAATTTGGCAAGGACCTGCACAATGCGAAGGGGTGCCACCGGGGCTTCCAAAATCATATCGACGCGAAGTTTGATCAAATCTTGAGGACTTGGTTTGAAACCTGCCGGAAAAATCAGCACGGCTTTTCCGCCCCAACGACTCATCTCTTTCAAACGCTTGCCGACTCCCAAAGAGGAGACCTTGGCTCCTTTTCCGGAACCGATCACCACATCAGGGTTGAAGCTAATAATTTGATCAGAGACGGCGTACTCACTCGATAGTCCAATGACATCAAAACCCACTTTTTTCAAAGTCGATTCAACGCTCATAAGATCAGCGTAGTCTTCATACACCAGAAGAACCTTGCTCATATCCTTCTATTGTCAGATATGCGGAGCTTTCGGTCAAACCACAGACTGGACGATGGGCGCGATGACTTACGATTTCCGCCCTACTACAATGAACCCCATGTTCAGTATCTTTAATGGCAAGAAAGCCGTGCAGTACATTTTTTTCGAGATGCTACCAAGTTTCGTCCTCGGTCTTTTGGTTTTCATTTCCATCATCCTGATGTTCCAGGTTTTGCGTCTGACAGAGTTCGCCCTTGTCCACGGCGTGGCGATCAAAACCATCGGCGAAATCGTCGGTTACGTCGTGATCTCACTTTTACCGGTGCTGTTCCCAATGGCTTTGCTTTTTTCGGTGCTGCTCACCTACGGCCGTTTAAGTCAGGATTCTGAAATCGTGGCGATGAAAGCATCAGGTTTGGCGATGGGAACTTTGATCATCCCGGCTTTGCTTTTGGCTTTGATCGTCGGCATTGTCTCTGCACAGATGTCTTTTGTAATTGCTCCGTGGGGCAATCGTCAGTTCGAGGTTTTGTTCACTCGCCTAGCAAACACAAAAGCCACTGCCGTAATCAAAGAAGGAACGTTTGCAGAGGGTTTCTTTGACATGGTGGTTTACGCCAACGAAGTGGACTCTAAAAACGGCAAACTTCGTAAAGTCTTTATCTATGACGAGAAAAACGGCGATGTGCCGTTGACTGTCATCGCCAAAGAAGGAAGCTTGCTGCCCGATCCTGAGCGTCCGGGTCAGGAAGTTTTGTTGCGCTTGCAGAATGGTGAAATCCACCGCCAGACGAAAACTCACACGAAGATCAGCTTTAATACCTACGATGTCCATTTCTCTGAACCGGACCAATATGAAGAGCGCGCGAAGTCCCCGCCTTCATTAACGTTAGAAGAAGTTAAAAACCGTCTGAAACAAGATTTCAAAGATCCGGAAGAACGTCGCATTATGGAGACGGAACTTCACAAACGCTGGGCGATTTCTATTCTTTGCGTGGTGTTTGCGTTGATTGGTGTGGGCCTAGGCACGACGACCAATCGGCGCGCGGCGAAGGCTGGCGGTATGATTCTTTGTATCGGTATTATTATTTTCTATTGGGTTCTTTATGTCGCAGCAGAAGGTGCAGCACGTAACGGCTCACTCCCTGTCGTCATTGCTATCTGGGCACCAAATATTATTTTTGGTGGTATTGCGCTTCAATCATTAAGAAAAAATTGGAATTAAAAGAGATCGTTTCGACTGGAGGTTGGGGCGGTCTTAAAATAAGAGCGATGCAGCAGCATCCTTACTACCACGGTCATCCTTGACCACATCGCCCCTCCCTTGAATCAAATGGTAAGAGCAACTCCCCACGCCTTGCAAAAGATTTTTTTAGATCATTTCACTTTTTTCAGCACTCGTTTGTCATTCAAAATGCGCCACTATCCCTAGTGGGGCTCACTTGAAATACCCACAATCCCTGCTGTTTTAAAATTCTCGGTCATTAACTCGGAGTGAAATAAGGTGGACAAATCTTGGGCATCTCGCACCATTTGTGCGCCATCCAACAATAAATCAAGGCCCCCTAAAAAATGCGGATCCAAGGGATGACCCGGCACCACCCACACCGGACGCGAAAGTTCTGCGGCCTGATGGGCAGTAATCAAAGTGCCACTGCGGCGACGAGCTTCCACTAAAAGAGTGGCACAGCCAAGGGCCGCGATCAGACGATTGCGATGATGAAAAAGTCGCTTGTGCATCATCTGTTGTGGATCGTATTCGCTCAGAAAACATCCGCCTTGATCAAGTACGGGGGTGATCCACTCTTGTAAACTGCTGGGATAAATTTCTCCCAAGCCTGAGGGAAGAACGACAGCCGTGGGGCTGCTTTTGCGCAATGCCAGGGAATGGGCTTTCTGATCCACTCCTCGCGCGCCACCACTGATGACCAAGGGCATTTGCTTTTCTAAAAACAAAGCGAGTTCTTGCTCCATCCACTTTAATGAATCCGCACTGGGTTCGCGACTTCCAACAATAGAAATCGATCTTTCTATCATCCAGCACGGCGATCCGCGATAGGACAAGGTTAACGGAGGATCTGCCATGCGATAGCACTGTGCGGGAAATAGAGGGTCCCCATAACAGACGAACTGCACCCCCTGCATCTGCCAGCGAACAGTTTCAGCGCAAAGATCTTTATATAAAGCAAAATTCTTTTCTAAGGCCTCGCCCAGTTCCGGGAGATATTCCTGCATCGCTTGCCGGAGGTAAAATTCGGTCAAGCAGCCAATCCGCGACAGTCGCAAATAGGTCTGATGAATTTCATCACGATGAACGCGATAAAGAGGATGAGATTTTATAAGTTGAGAGAGCGCATGGATTTCAGTCATAAAAAAAGGCCCTGCAATTCGCAGAGCCTTTCTGAAGTGATTACAACTCAAGATCGAGATCTTCTGATCCGGACTCCGGCGAAACTGGAGGTGCGCCGCCTAAATCCAATTCATCTTCAATTTGATCACTGGATTCTGGCGTGTGACTTTCCTGAACATCCGGACCTGCAGAAGCGGTTTTAGCACCGATTCCAACATAGTCTCCCAATAAAATGTCTTCATTGGAGTTTGTCACATAAGCTGTGGCAAAGTTAGGTGTGACATTCACGACTTTCAAGGTCCCGATATTGCGATCATTCAAGACTGCGTTTGTCTGAGAGTTGCGAAGCGCACTGTCAGCATAGATGGTAAGATTCTGACCAACTTGGAAACCACGTCCGGAACCGCCATCCAGGAACACCAAAGAGTTTGAACCAAAAAGACCACGTTTTTTACCAAACTCCCCACCCATAATTTTCGCAGTGGCAGAGTTGTTCACCGTTCCTGGGCGAGGATCAATCATCGGAACTTCGCCGGGAACCAGAACGGCTCCAACTTCAATCGGTTGAATCGCTTTTTTCACGATCGCACGATAGATGTTTTTCTCGGCGTTTACTTTTTCTAAAACCTCAATGCCCCCTTGAACCTCCACCATGCGGCCTTTACGACCTTTCACCGCGGGATCAAAGACTTCACCCATGTTCTTTTGAACGATGTAGTTCTTTTCCTGGTTGCCGTTGATTTTCACGTAGATGTATTGAAACTCATTCGCAGTTTTTGAATCCAGTTCCGTCGCCGTTATAGTTCCCGTGCCCGGCACTTCGTTATCCGCAACGAAATAAGTCAGGTACTCGTAAGGGATCGGCATTTTGTTTTCTCGGAATTCAATTTCCACAGCCGAGCTGTCGTCATAAACGCCAAAGCGTCCTTTCGGCAAACTGTTCGGAAGCGCGCCTAACACAGGAACGTGCTTTCGACGAGTGGGTGGCACTGGAGGTTCCGCGATGCTGGGCTCAACGATTTTATCGCCTTCCGATTCCGCAACGGCTTCGCCTTCCTTACCGGCCACGGCAAGAGTCGGCGCATCCATCATCGTACCCGGATAGAATTTGATATTCATGTCCGGCGTGATTTCATGGGGATTCAAAATTGATCCATTATTCAATGACCAAAGTTTTGGCCAGAAATTTGGATCACCGAAAAAGGTATTGGAAATATCCCAAAGTGTATTGCCCTTTTCGACTTTGTAAACTTCAGATTTACGTGCACCAACGGCTTTATCCCAGGCTTCATCGGAAGTGGGCTGCTCGTTATATTTTTTGTAGATGTTGTGGAAGCGATTTTCTTTATTAAAATCTGGATCGCTGCTGCCGCCTGCATCTGAAAAACTTGCTGAAGCATCTGCGTGAGTCGGCGCCGGCACATCATTGGGCGCAGAAATTTCCGGAGTGGGAACATCCGGAGCTGCTTGCGGTGGAGGCGTTTCCACACTTTGTCCTGTGGAAGAGCCAGGTTGAATTTCGGTAAATTCAGGAACGCTTGGCTCCACTGGAGTTTCTTTTTTAGGCTCTAATACGTCTAATGGATCTGCATCCCACGTTGTGTCTGGTGGAGGTGCATCCTGCCCGTGCGCTGTTTGAAACTGCACCAAGAGCGCACAAAATATGATCGTCAATGAGACTGAGAACTTCTTGTTCTTCACTTTTTGCATCCTTGCAAGTGGTGATTATTCTTAGTTGAACTGTTTCAGTTCAGCATCTGCTCTGAAGGATTCTGGGCTGCCTGGATATTTTGCTCTTACTTCAACCAGGGAACGTTTCGCAAACTGTGTCAGGTTCATTCTTTTGTATGTCATCGCTTTTGCAAAACGAGCACTCGCAGCCTTATCGCTGTTTGGATATTCTTTTTCGATGCGACCGAAATAACGAATCGCTTCAGGAAAGTTGTTGTGCTCAACAGCCATTCTGCCCGCTAGGAACAACGCATTGTCCGCATATGTGCTTGCTGGAAAGCGCGTCAAAAGGCTTTGTAGACGGCTCTTCAAACCGATCTCATCATCACGTTGAGAAGCGCTTACCATTTCAGCATACAGAGCTGTGTCAGATTGTTTTCTAAAATCTTGTCCCGTCAATTCCACCAACAACGCTTGCTGTTTCGGCGTTTGTGCGGCGCCTTTGATCGTGTTTGTTGACTTGGCTGCGGCAGCCAACGGTAAGCTTAAAAGTAGTGTTGCTGCTAATCTTCCTAGTTGCTTCATCTCTCGACACTCCTTGATCTTTTACCAGTATGACATGCAATCCAAAGTGCAAACAAGCAGACTTATCCACACAAAATGTTGAGTTATTGTAATGCTGGACCTTGGACCTGTTGAATTTCAAGGGTTTCAGCGATTTGCATGAAAATTAAGCACAAGATAAACTCATGATTTCACTAATGTATTTTTTAAAATCGCACTATTTTACAGCGCTCTAATTTCAGATCTTACAATCCGACTTACACGGACGCAGAGGACTCACGACAGATTATTTTAGAAACCACGTCTGCAGCGGTTTTTGCTAAGTCCTCGATTTCATGATTATTCTACTTCTCCTTGCCTTGAGCTTGAGCAATTGCACGCAGGACACCATGCTGAATAATGCATCAAGCCTTTCTCAGAGTTATCAACAAAAGTGTCTTACATTACTCCCTCGCGAGTCAGAAAATTACTCTGCACTGACCTCAATAGTCTGTGGTGAAAAACTTCGCGATCAGAACCTGAAACAGAATTTGGTGAAGACATCGTTAATTCATATTTTCGTGATCTCCGGTTCTCATCTTATTTTGCTCGACGAACTTTTTGCGATTCTAAGAATTCCATTTTTTGTAAGATTCTTAATTTTAAGTTTTTACTCGCTAGTTGTGGGCTGGCAACCACCCGCCGTAAGAGCCTTGTCTGCATTGGGTTTGCGCGGGCTGTTCAAATCTCGTGGTTGGAAATTTCCACCAGATTTGATGACGATGATTGCAGGATGTTTCACGCTCGCACTTTTTCCTGCGTGGTGGAACTCCCCCTCACTGCTCATGAGTTGGTGTGCCAGTTTGGCACTGGCTTGGGCATCGCTGTTAAAAATTAAAAAAGTTTTTCATCGCTTGTTGTTCAATCAGTGCGCCGTTTTTATTTTCATGTGTGCTCCACTGTGGGGCTTGAGTTCCCTGCATCCCCTTGCACTGCTATACAATCTGTTATTAGGGCCGATTGTTTCTTACATCTTACTACCGCTAGGGTTTTTAAGCGTGATGATTCCGCCTATAGTGGCAGCCTTTGATTTTGTGATGAGTGCCTTTGCCCACATCCTGGAATGGGTCTCTGAACCTGTTCCCGCCGCTTCAGCGAAACAGATTTCGATATCCACATTGTGGTTTTGGATTTTTGCGTGGCACATTTTTTTTCACTCTATTCGCCTGCGACTCCGCCAGGGAAAGGATGCCGCGTGGAGTGGGTATTAAGATTCTCTTTGTTTTCGTTTTTGTTGATAACTTTTAGCGCAACACCTTTGGGAAATAAATCCGTGTTCTCATATCTCGTGATATGGAACGTTGGCCAGGGACAATGGGTGACTTCAATTGACGACACCACCTGCCGACATTTCGACGTGGGTGGCGAACGATTTCCCTGGGCGAAGATCGCAAAACTTTGCCGCGATAAAACTA
Source organism: Bdellovibrio sp. HCB185ZH (assembly GCF_047302455.1). Taxonomy (GTDB): domain Bacteria; phylum Bdellovibrionota; class Bdellovibrionia; order Bdellovibrionales; family Bdellovibrionaceae; genus Bdellovibrio. Next base: position 3,863,089 of record NZ_CP178624.1, on the reverse strand, counting down.
ACAAAATTTACCTGAGCCACTGGGATTGGGATCATATCGGTGCGTTGGCAAAATGGCCTTCATCATGGGAAAGCTGCCTTGCCATGAGGCCTCAGGGAACTTCATCAACGGGAAAAATGCGCTTGCTTGAAAAGTTCTCTGATTGTACGGGAGAGTTGGACATACCACATTGGCAGGGAATAACGGTGTTTAAAAAATCGAAAAAGTCTGAGCGCAAAGTGGATACCAATGCAGCAAGCCAGATCACTTCTTTTAAAGGATTTTTATTTCCCGGTGATTCCCCTGTAAAAGCGGAGATGCAGTGGCAAAATCTTTCTTGGGTGCGAGACACGCGGGTGCTGGTGCTGGGACATCACGGCTCGCGCACGAGTACATCGGATGAACTCTTGTTGCATTTGCCTTATTTAAAAATTGCTGTCGCATCAGCGCGCTATGCAAGGTACAAACATCCTCACGCAGAAGTTATTTACCGACTTAAAAAACACCGCATTCCCCTGCTGAAAACAGAGGATTGGGGAAATATTTGGTTTGAATACTAGGGTTCAATCAGCACGATGGAATTTTCAGATGGAATCCTTGTTCTGAAACTATCGTGAGGATGTTATTTAAGGAGAGCATTTCTGAATGCCTTCGGTGTCATTGCGGCATTCTAAAGGCTTTTTGCAGAAGTCATACTGAGAGGCACAAAGCTGGTTTGCACTCCCCTGGCCGTATTCACCACCAACACAGGCTTTGATGCCGTCACCGCGGTCTTTACAGCGTGTTGGGTATTTGCAATAGGAATTGTTATCCCCGCAAAGATCGCCGTTACTGCCGGCATTGGGAGACGAATCCAGGCACAGCATCACCTTATCGCCGCGATCCTGACATCGTAGTGGATAGGCACACAACCCCGGAGCGCCAGCGCAATTATCGCCTTTCTTGCCTGAACCCATTGTGTTGCCTACGCAGACGACTTTGCCATCGCCACGATCGCGACAAACTCCACTGCCGCGACAATTGCAGTCAATACCGATGGCGAAACTAACAGAAGACACAAGGATAAGAATAAAAGCAGATAAAATTCTCATTCTGAAATCTTAAATGCATTTGAAACAAAGATGCAACTCACACGAAACATCCAAACATTTACCTTCGCTTCGGTAACCGAATGCATCATCGCGGATCCACTCGGCAGATCGCGAAGGTTTATTTCCGTTTCCGCAGACGCATGCAGCACGGGAATAAAAAAAGGCCCCCGTTTTGGCGGAGGCCTTTTCTGTGTTTCACTTTTTAAAATCTGTTACCAGAAGTACGTGACACGCACGCCGAATTCGCGTGGGGAATTTACTTGGTAAACTTTTGTTCCATAGAATGCGTTACTTGCATCGTATGTCACATATTTTTGGTCAAGGACGTTACGGATATAGAACTCAGAGTTCAAATTCCATTGCGCCATCAAATACGCCAAAGACGTATCCAAGTACCATTGTTCCGGAACGGATTTCGTGTTTGCAGCATCGGTGTAGCTGGAAGACAAATAGCGAAGCGTATTATCCCAGTTCCAAGAATCTGTCGGCTTGAATGTGTAATTCAAGCTTCCTGTCCAAGGACTCGCGAATGGGAACTCATTATCGTCATAGTTTTGATTCAAAGGACCTTTAAAGTCGAGGAATCGTGTGTGATTGTAACCCACACCTACCGTCAGCGCATTGTGTGCGTTGATACTCCAAGTTGTTTCCAGCTCCGCACCGTAAACTTCAGAGCTTGCCGCATTGACGATCGCCGAGTTGTAAGGGTTGTTCGCTGCGTATTGTACCAGAACCTGTTGATCCACCCAGTGAGTGTAGAACACGTTCGCTGCCACTTTTAGCTGATCTTCAACGCGCTTATAGCTTAATTCAAAATTATGAGTCGCTTCAGGATCGTACTCTGCCACCGTAGATGTCCAACGATTCACGCTGACACCACCAGTGCGGTAACCTTGAGTATAGGAAATACCGTAAGAGCTGATACCTTCCGTCAGGATGTAACCGATTTTAGGAAGCAGGATGCCGCCCTCTTCGTTACCGCTTGCTGTTCTCGTTGAACCGTAAACGATATAAGAGTCGTACTTGTTCTTCATGTACTCATAACGTAGACCCAAGTTCATGGCATGAGTTTCATTGAACTTATAAAGCATCGAATCAAAGATCGCGTACGTGTTTTGGTACTTCTCAGTTTTTTGACGAACTGGGATCGGACCTGGAGCTAACACGTTGAAATTATAATCATCTTTGATGATGTAATCGTGATAGTGCAAACCCAGAACGTTTTTAACCTTTTCGCTTTGATATTTATACAGGTTTTCAACGCTGAGGTAGCTGTCCGTGTGGTCCTCGTAACGAGTTCCTGCAGTCGCAGCAGAAGTTCCGTCCGCATCGGCCGTCGCGTCCTGGTCACTTTGAGAGTAAGCCAGAATCGTCTCATTCGATGAGTTCTCGTTGATTTTTTTAGTATAGCGAAGGCTTGTTTGTTGATTGTTCGTCAACGCACGGTTGTCGACATCTTCATAAACTTTATAGTCAAATGGATCATTGGACTGAGAATATGTTCCGCCCGCTTCCGTGTTTAGAACTTTGATATTCCAACGAATCTCGTCGAAAGCGTTCAATTTATAAACCAGATCCTGGGAGATATAGTTCTTATCCTGACGTCCCCAACGATCGTTTCCTGTTGTAACGTTCTCGATGAAACCATCATAACGTTCTACATTCACAGAGGTACGACCGAAAAGATTTTCGCTGAATTTATAATTGGCAGCGGCGCCGACTTCTTTGTAGCCATAGCTACCCAGACCGACTTTCGCAGCCCCTTCCGTTGCATCTGTGGCTTTACGGTGGAACAAAAGGATATTACCCGCAAGGGAGTTAATACCTTGAGTTGTGGATTGAGCACCACGATAGATTTCCACGTGATCCAAATCCCAGAAATCAAATGCGCCGGCAGAGATCGCAAGATCCGTTTGGAAAACATCGTCCACCAGGATCGATGCCAAATTGTCCTTTTGGTAACCCGTCACACCGATATTGTTAATACCGCGAAGACTGAAGGTGTTGTCGTTCTTGTTCACTTGAACGTTGGGAAGACCATTGATGGATTTTAAGGAGTCAGCCTTAACCCCCTTATCGTAAGACTCTGCCTGGATGACCGTGATGGACTCGGTACTTTCCAAGTATGACTTGTCTTCTTTATTCCCCAGAATCTGCACTTGTTGCAGCTTATACGTTTCTGCGGGCTTTTCTGTTGTCGTCGTCTCTGGTGTCGTCTGTGGTGGTTGTTCTGACGTCTGAGCATGCGCTAGGCTTGCCTGGATCGTGAACAATGCTGCGATGAAAATTCTCATTACTCTCTCTTCCTTCTTTCCCTTTTATAATCCTTTATAGCTAACAAAATTAGGAACCATTTTTGATGTTTTATAATGCTCTTTACCCAACATGTCGTTCAGGATGGTCGCGGATCTCCAGGCCATCAAGCTTGTTTGCGGTTCAGAGATTCCATGTCCATGACGGCTAAAGTTCATGGCATAGATCTTATTCTGCTCAGGGCCCTTCCACTTCACAGAGAAATTCTTCTGCAAAATAAAGCGACCGGTGTTGTCGAAATCAATCATGTGTTGAATCGGTTCAATGATATGCGGGATGCGTGTTCTAAAGCCCGTGCTTAGGATCACGATATCTGCATGATGCGTTTCCGTTTTGTTCGAGAAGGTGCTGCTGACAGTCAGCTTATAACCATTCCCCGCCTCTTCCAGACGATCCATACAACGTGAAGGCAAGATCTCAACGATTGCTTCACTTTGATGAACGTGGCGCATTTGATAAATGTCATTGTAAAGAGCTTCCAAATACTCAGGAGTATTGCCGTCAGAAGCCATTTTCTGATGTCGAACGATAGGATCTTTAAGATTTTGATCCAAACCAAAAAATTCTTCTACGTAATACGGCGTGAAGTATTCATTCACGAACGGAGAGTTATCCAACGGCTCCAAGTTCGCACGGCTGGAAATCAGGCGCGTGCTGGATGGCTCGCCCCATTTCCCTTTAAAGCAGTTACGGAAAATTTCAATCCCCGTTTGCCCGCCACCGATAACAACCACGTTTTTACCTGTGACATCCAAAGATTTAAGGTAAGGCGATTTCGCATGGAATACTTTTGGACCGATAAAATCCTTGGCAAAATCAGGAACGTTCGGAGTCAAACCCGTTCCAATACAGATATTGTCGGATTTTGCGATGTTGTTTCCAGAACGAACGTGGAACTGACCGTCTTTGAAATTCACTTCGTCGATTTGTGCGCCAAAGTTCAGGCGGTGATTCAATTGTCTGCTGACCCATTGGCAGTACATTTCAAATTCACGGCGAGTCACCACTTGGCGATTCGTGTTCATAAATGAGTAATACAAACCGTTTTGAACCAGATAGTTCATGAAACTGTAAGGGTTCGTAGGATCCGCCCCCATCACCAGGTCTTTCAGGAAGGACGTCTGCATTTCCGAATCTGCGAACATGATTTCTGAATGCCAGTCGAAACTGGGTTTGCCATCAAAGAAAGCACTGTGGATCCCCGCAGTTTTATCTGCCAAGGCCGCAAGGCTTAGATTGAAGACGCCGATACCAATTCCTATAAGATTGTACTTTTGTTCCATCTTACAGTGCTCCTTTATTCAATCCCAACACAATGGGATTCATAAGTTCGTCACCGACCATGGGGACCGGGCGTTCGTGAGAGTCGGCATAACCGATCTTGAAACGCACCTTATTTACCAGCACACGAGGCATTTTTTCCGCCAGAAGGTTGACGCTGTCATCCACATTCAGGTTTTTCCCTGTAGTTGAAAGATAATCGCGAAGGACTTCACCCAGAATTCCGTAAAATTCGTATTCTGAGTATCCGTCGCACTCTTTCAAAACTTCAGAGATAAAACGTAGAACCGTGACAAAATGTCCCGTGAACAAATCGTGAATCAAATAGTTACGAGGAAGCTGCAACAAATGGCTCGCCAAATTCGCAGACTCCTCTACCAGGACGGATCCCTTCGCCACGCGAAGATCTCCCTGGAAATCTTTAATGATCAAACCCACCGGAGCGTGATCTTTAAGTTTCAAAACAATGTTTTGGCCGTGGGAAACCAAACCAATGCCGTATTTCAACTGCAGGTGGTACAAAGGTACAACAACCACTTCGAAGTACTTACGTAACCACTGCGACATCGTGAGTCCCGAAGACGCCACGTAAGCGCCCAGCAAAGAACGGCCTTCTGTATCTTTATGAAAGAAACTGCCAGTCAGAACGGAAGATTCCCCAGGACCCGCTTTGGATTCGGCGCACTCTCTCCAGATTGCCCCCAAATATTCGTGATAGCGATACGGAGCCAGAGCGACCTGTTTATAGATGGGATGCTGAAAGCTCACGCCAGCCTTTTCACTTAAGACTTGAACGTTCTTAAGAACGTCGTCTTTCGCGCAAATGTCGTTCATCTTTTGCGACAACTCGCCACCCACTGGAATGTATTTCGCAGCGATACCGCGGATGCTGGAGGTGTTTAGGATCGTGACTGGAAGTTTGATATCCCAAAGACCCGGACGACTGACATTTGAAAGCGTGCGAATGGAAATTTGCGGTTGATACGCGTCACCGAAAACTCCTAAAGCTTTGATCACGCCTGTGGAAAGTTCAGCGGCAAATTGTACCTGAATAAAACGATCCCATTGCCATGGGTGAACTGGAACGAAAACGTGCTCTGACTTACTGATTTCAAAATCAGCAAGCACCTGATTGAAACGCTTTAGTTCCGCTTCATCCATGGACTGCGCCAAAACAACATCCGTGCTTACTCCGGGCATCGAGGAAGCCAAGGCTGAGTTTTTACGAACCGCTAACCACATCAAACGAATAAGGGGCTGGCTTTCAGGAGCAAAATCTGCCAGATCGCCTTCACTCCACGTGATGCGGCCTTTGTTCAATAAAAGTTTGGGATGGCCATTGAGGATTGATTGAATTTTTAGACCAGACCATGTCGTCATATCTGAGGACGATTGCTCGGCTTGCTTTTGTTCAATGCGCAGATCGGAAAACAGGGTGTTGTGCATTTCTTCCAGGAAATTTCCAAGAATGATGTCATCCATGCCCGTTTCTTTTTGGCAGTCGATAAAAAATTGGCCCGCACTTTTCACGGGCATTTTAATACCGTCCACAACGCGAACGATGGAATCAGCTTCAACTTTTATGTCGGTCCAGATCCCCTGCCACCCCTGACAGTGATATTCAATGCCACTTTGTAAAGCGAACACGAAGTTCTGACCATCGGTGGAGGATACCTTCAGAATTTGCTCATAGCTAAGCTCCTGAAGGCTTTTCGCCACCAGGTTCTGATTCACCCGCACCCACGCAGATCCCGAATGAAGAGTGTTCGCTTTTAAATTCACAGGAAGTTCCCTAAAAAGAATTTTTCGCGGCGGCACTCAAGAAGTGCTGCACGTTTATGAGGGAAATCAAATTCCTTCACTTTTCTCCACGCCGGGAACGTCTCCACATAACGGATGATGCGTTGATTGTCGGAGCGTGGCTCTGCCATAATTTTACGAGTGCGGGGTTCTTCCAGGAACAAATAATGGCTCGCAGATTTTAAAATAGCATCGGTATTTTTAAAGCCCAGGTATTCCATGTTGCCAATAAGTAAATGGAAACCACGGTCAAACGCTTCGGATTCATAATAAGGCCCCAAACGATCTTCCAGGGTCCAATACATTTCGAAATACCCGACAGGGACTCCATCAAATTCGACGAAGGTTGGAATGGAATGCAAATCGACCAAACCTTTTTCAAGATATTCTTTAAGTTCCGCCTCTGGTTTTGCCAGCTCCCAGAACTCGTTGACGTAAGGTTGGTTGTGCCAAAAGTGGAATGTTTTTAGATCGCGCTCGACATCGACAACTCGAAAGCTAATGGTTTTGCCCACGGCTGGGACGTAACGGGAATAAAGCAAATCTCCAGGGCGAGGTTGCGGGCGAACTGGATGACGAACATCGCCAGAATACATCCACTGCTCTGGTGTTAAAATTTGGGTTCCGTAAGTGCACCACAACGCTGGATTTTGATAAAAGTCGGCACGATGTGTAGCAATTTGATTTACGGAAATCGTTTTAAGTTCGGGCTTATGAGCAAACAAGTGCTCCATTGCAATTAACGAGGCCGCGGAAGAAGAATCCTTACAGCTCAACTGAATTTTTTCGACACCGTTTTCGACATTAAATATCACGTTGGATTCAGGCCCTGAAACGGTCAAAACTCCATCAGCCAATTCCGCAGTAAAATTTTTCTTTTCTTGAACGTGCAAGTAAGTTTGCTTCATAAATCGTCCTAAGCCTTGGCTGTTGCTGCCGCAGCAATTGGGTTTTTAATCAGATTGTAAATAGCCAACGGATTGGCCGTGGTGTTTTCGTTTAAGTTTTGCAGACTGCAAGTGAAGTTCCCTTTGTGCCAGATTTCATCCTGATCCAAAAGATAGTTCAAACAAGATTTATCCTGAGGATTCGACGCGCGAATGGCCAAGAGGAAGTTGCGTAGGTCCGTCACTAACTCGTCTTCGCTCACCCAACCGTCAGCCGCGATGGCTGCGATCACATTAAAGGTCGAATTGATCATCAGGTAATACGCAAAAAGAATATTGCCCTTATCATCCAAAATATTTCCGTTTTCCATTTTAAGGCTAGAAACATCTTTCCCATACAAAGAGAAACCAAAATGACTGTAACCCGTTCCTTGGCAGTCGCGGAAATAAGCTTTTTCAGGGAAGTTGGCCTTTAAGCTTAAAATTAGATTTTGCTGATGGGCACCCAATAGAATTCCGTAATTGGCTTGAGCATGCACCAGGGGCTTCACAGCTACTTCAAGGTAGCGCGCAAACCACTGTTGAGAAATTTCACTTAAAGAGCGATGGGTTTTTTCGGCTTCTTTACGAATGGCTTTTTGAATCAGGTTTTCACCCCCCAGAGGGTTATCCTGAGCCAATGTTGAAAGCACCACGGCTTCTTCATTGTTGTTTTCCGTAAACGGATTTTCACGGCAGACCACAATGGATTCCGTCAAAATTTCGCCAGCGGCATCTTTGAAAGCCATGAAGGCCGGTTCAAAGACGATGTGGAATTGTGGATGCTTACGGGAAAATTCCTGCGCCTTAGCTGTCATAAAGACATCATAAACTTGCAGACCGCGAACCACTTCCACCGGAGTCAAATGACGGATAGAGTTGGTCAGACGAAGTGTCAGCGAGAACTTCATCATATAAGGCGAATGCGCCCCATAAATCGAACGCAATGAAGTCGTCGGGTACCATTTCTTATCGGCTTCACCCAAATCAATCAGGTCACCGTTTTGCAAATACGTTTGCACTACGGGATTTTTCAGTAAGTGTTGTTTTTGCCACGGATGAACCGGGAATGGGATAAAGCCCGCTTTTAATTTAGCCGAGGCCTGTTCTGAGTTTTCAAAGTCTTTCAAGAACGCATCCAATGTCCACTGCTCAACTTGAAACTTAGCTGCTTTTTCGTTAGCAACGATTTCCGGTTTCGCCAAAAACCAGTTCAGGGCAAAACTTCCTGCCATCTCTGGCGAGTACTGGCGATAATCGACCTCATCGAAACCTTCACGCATTTTAGGATAGGGATGAAAGTTATGACCAATCATCAAGCCTTGTTCGGCCTGCTGGAAGTTCATCGGTTCAGAGTAAATGCTTTGCAAATCTTCTTTACGATAACTCAAGGCCAGCTCAATGTTTTCGACGCTGTTTTTTAGGCGTTCCATAAAGACTGCATCGTTGCCGATGCTATTTGGGAAAACCGTCGTCAGGTGTTTCACCAATTCAGAAGCCACTGTCAAAAAGTCAGCTTCAGTAAGTTCACCAACTTTTTGAATATAAAATGTCGAATGATATTGATGACGACCCATCAAAGAACTGCGGGTCAGAGGCAACAACATCATCGCGCCATCATTCAGGTTCACGGTAAGGACGAGCTTGCAACCCGTCTTAACAGAAATTGCCGTGGGAGCTTCAGTGATGGAATAGTCAAACCACTCACGGAAAAGGGAGTTAAAGAAACAAGAAGCTGAATGACGAAGTGAAAGTTCGTGCAAATTCATATTAGGCCTCCCCAGCCACGACTGTGCGCTGGCGATATAGAACTACGATGCTGACCATCATCAAAACCACCAATGAGACCAACAAAGTTTCCAACGAGAATAATTTAATTTTCAAAGTAACCGCCGCTAGAGCCCCACCCACCGCATAACCGATGGTATTCGCAGCGCTCACGATTCCCGCTTTACGACCAAGACCCACGTTTTCTGGATCCACAGTCGTCATCAAAGTCAGATAGCATGGCGGCACCAAAGCAATCCCGACAGACAAGAACACGATCGCTGTCCAAAGTTGGGATTCCATATTCATCACTTGTAAAAGAACGGAACCCGCGAGCAAAGTTAATGCGCCCAGGACCAAAGCGCCCTGCCAAGGATTTTTAAAGAACATACGACCCAAGAGCTGGGTCGTGACAGCGATGACTGCACTCACCAATAACAATTTGGCCATCAAGACACCCGAGTCCTGACTTGATAAAGAGAAACTGTGTTTCAAAATAACTGCCAAGGAAGAATTCAAAATACCGATAAAGCTTGTGAACAAAACTGCTAAAAGGAAAACCCAGCGCATGCGGTTAAATGCCAAACCCCAAGCCGAAACATCCGACTCTTTCGCCGCAGCTGTTTTCATCTGTGGCGCTGATAAACGCAATGCCCAGACATTCACCGCCAATAACACCAAGATCCAGAATAGGAAACCAACCAAAACCTGATCCATATTTTGGCCACCACTGACCAAAACATAAATCGGGCCTAAAGAGCGACCCATATTTAAACTCATTGAATTTGAAATCATCGCCTTCATGGCAGACTTGGATTCAGAAAGGTCCACTTGCAAAGCTTGCGCAACAGGAACCACCGCAGAAGCCAGCAAACCATAAATCACACGACTGATGATTAAAAGCACCAGGACTGCAACGGGTCCAATTTTCTCTCCCCATTGAGTCAATGCCCACAACATTAAAGTTGAAACACCGAGTCCTGCAAGGCCCGCAAGCAAGATGGGCTGACGACCCACTTTATCACTTTTCGCTGCCCAATACGGAGAAGACCATAAAAATAAGAACGACCCGGCACTAAATGTCGCCACCACCGAAGACAGACTCACGTGCATCGTTTCTGCCAAATATGGCAAAAGCGTGAACAGCAGAATCTGTAACGCACTGAAGGTGATGGTATTTAGGTTTGCCAGGATCGCTAAATTCACGAATTGCCCCTTTTACCACGCAGGACAACGGCTCCCGTCAAAATTAACGGAACCAAAAGAACGTACCCTGAAGCCATCGCAAAAGTGCCACCCAAAATAAAGGCACCAATGATCATGACGGCGGTCACGACAAATAAAACCAAAGGAATGGCAAAACGATTTTTAAACAAAGCACTCTCAGAAAGCTTGCGGGTTTCCATGGAAACCCCTTTAGCTTGTGTGGCTTTTTTACGTTTGTACCAAATCACCAAACCAAAGATCGGTAGCAACAACGAGAACAGTGAAAAGCCCAACCAGACGATTTTTAAAAACAGACCGCCATAGTTTCCGAAATGCAACGGCTCTGACGCCAAGGTGATCTTCATGTACCAAGGTAGCTCACGCACTTCACCTTGAGTTCCCGTCGCGGCATCGACCACCACCAACTGAGTCATGCGCTCGGTTTGGGGTGTGTTACCAACCATCACCACCAAGAAGTGATTCGGCGGAGAAAACTGTGTATCCGGCATAGCGATGTAATCAACTTTTGCATTCGGCAAGGCTTGCTCAGAAGTTTTGATCACTTGATCTAAAACAGAAGCGTTGTGAACGTGATCGTTATCACCATGGACATCTTTGTACTGCTGAGTGATCTCTTTGAGTTCTTGATATTGGTAAACTTTGATCAAGGTCGAGCTGATACCCAAAAAGAAACCCGTGGCACCAATGATCAAGCCCCATGCAAAAACACCGATGCCGATGTAACGATGCATATCTGAAAACCAATGACGTGGAGATTTGATGCGCACTTCACCGAAGGCGACTTTCTTGGCGAAGTTTCCATAAATGAAAAATCCAGAAAGCATCACAAAGAAATACAGCAAGCCGATCAAGCCTACATAGATTTTCCCATAGGAGCCCAAGAAGAATTCACGGTGGAGTTTAAGCATCCAGTCCATGAAAGAGCTTTTACCCGCTTCCGCATTCAATTCAGCCCCTGTGTGCGAATCAAACATAAGCTTGCGTGCCCCACGGAACATTTTGGAATCATTCATCCCCAGGCGAACGTTCAAGATGTTTTCGTGTTCATCGTCTTTGAAAACTGCAAGGGGTCTTTCACCAGGAAATTTCTTAAGAACATCCGAAAGCAATGTCGAATAGGACATTGCCGCCTGTTCAGCAGTGACCGCTGAGGCTTCTTGGACAGAACCTTCGACTTCTTCTTTGAAGAGCAAGATCGAACCACTGATGCTAAGAAAAATAAAGTGCACGGCCACGAAGAGACCGAGATAAATATGGGCTTTGTAAAAGAATCGGAAGGCTTTTGTTTTGAGTGTCATACGTATTGGGTGAAATAGGTACCACACAGAGTGAAAAACCACAAAAATTTGACCTTTGTGAGGAGTTGTTGAAAACCTATTGGGAAGATATTTTCAGAGTGTCAAAATACCTGACAGCGCGACATAAATTGCCAAACATTTGTGAACTTGATTTACTTTAAGAATGAAGAAGCAAAAGGCTATTCAGGCCATCGAAAAAGAAGGAATTTTGCTGGTATACCCTATCAAAAACAGTCCAGAACCGGACTCGTTATGGGCTCATCTTTGGCCAAGATCCAAGATGGTTTGGGAGTGGGACGCTGACGCTGATCACAAGGTTTCGGACCTGTGGCTTCTGAAAGAGGAACTGTCTCGCTCTGGCAAAGTCGTTTATGCAAAATGGTACCAGAATCGCGCGACATTTTTCTCTCAGGAAACTTTTGTGAACATGCTGGCTTTTCAACGCAGCGAAGCTCCCCTTTCTCCTAACAGCCAAGTCATTTTGGAAGCTTTGGAGATGGACTCCCCCTTATCGACGAAGCAACTGAAGGAAATCGCCGATCTGCAGGGTCGCGATATGGAATCGACCTACAACCGGGCCATGAAGGCCTTATGGCAAAGGTTACTCATCGTCGCATATGGTGAAGTTGAGGACTCAAGTTTTCCATCTACTGCGGTGGGTGCCAGCAAAACACTTTTTGAGCCGCTGTGGGAGCAGTCTTTGTCGATTTCCCCTGAAAATGCAGAGGCTTACTTGATCAAAAAGTTAGGCGCGGAAAACAAATTTTGGAAGTTTGCCAAGAAAATTCAAGCTACCAAAACGTAATGTATACTAAACCTGCCATGAAAGTTCTGCAAATCTACAAATCCGAGTGAGTTTCCAGAGCCAAAACCTCTAGTTCGCGCTATAAACGGGCCCTATTTTTCCTTTGCGAACTATGGAGTCAAAATGAAATCAACATTAGCATTGTTCTTACTCGTGTTGGGATCTACGGTCACAACATCTGCGCTTGCTGGTGCCCGCGACTGGCGCATCACTCAGCCTGCTTGGACAGAAGAACACGAATACCAATTTGGCCAATTCGTTACTAAATTGGGAAATGCTGTTGAAAATCGCCGCTGTGCTACTGTTACTGAGTGCTTGAATAGTCCAGCCAATATGTTTTACGGAACAGATCCAGGCGGTCTTAAATTTTTCGCAGACTGCGCAGACCTTCCTTACTACCTTCGTGCTTACTTTGCCTGGAAAAGTGGTTTGCCATTTTCTCAAGCGACAGGCTTCACTGCAAATCCTGCAGGACCTGAAGACTTCAACAAAGATATTCGCTACTCCACAAACGGCAACTCCGTAAAATATCGCAAAGACCTTTTGACCAAAAGAAATACATTGCGTCGTGCGGTTTATCCTGATGCGGTTAGCTTCTTGAATTCTGATTTGATTAACACGGTATCAACTGCGGCCTACCGCATGATTGGTGACGTCCAGGGTGCTTCCTATTCTGATTTTTATCCTGCTCGCTTAGACCGTGTGGGTATTCGTCCCGGCACTGTGATCTATGATCCGAATGGTCACGTGGCCATCGTTTACCGTGTCACTGAAGCCGGTCGCGTTTTGTATATCGATGCTCATCCTGACAACACTTTGACGATGGGTCTTTACACTTCCAAATTCATGCGTTCCATTCCTGGCCAGGGTGCGGGGTTTAAGAACTTCCGTCCCTTGCAGTTAGTGGGCGCGAGTTTCGATAATGGCACTTTCGTGGGTGGTCGTATTGAAGCTGCTGATAACAGAAATCTTGCAGCTTATGGAACTGAACAATACTACGGCAATGCTCCCGATCCAGGCGGTGATTGGAAAAAAGGTCAGTTTGTTTTCAAAGGCCAAGTGACGAATTACTTCGAATACGTTCAGTTGAAACTGACTAACGGTGAACCGGTTATCGATCCTCTTTTGGATATGAAATTTGAAGTGATCGATATCTGTTCTTCTTTGAAAGACCGCGTGGCTGCCGTGGAAATGGCAAGACGCGAAGGCATTCCTTTGAAGCCACACCCGGAACGCCTGCCCGTGAATATCTTTGGTGCCACGGGTGAGTGGGAATCCTACGCGACACCTTCTCGCGATGCTCGCTTGAAAACATCTTTCATGGATATTTTGAATCAAGCGCAAAAAGCGATGAAGAAATATCGCGCCGGCGATCGCACTCTTCGTTACAACGGTGGCAATCTGGCGAAAGACCTTTTTGCGGTTTATGCACAAGAAGCGACAATGTGTAAGTTCTCTTACACGACTTCCAATGGCCAAACTTTGTTGATGAATCTTGAGGCGGCCCGCCAAAGACTATTCAACATGAGCTTTGACCCGTATCACTGCCCGGAAATGCGCTGGGGCGCTCGCAAACCTCAGGAGCTTCAATCGTGCACCGATGATCAAAACAAACGCGCGTGGTTCGATGCTGAAAGATGGCTGCGCAACCAAACAGACCGTCGCTATGACGTGCGCATGGACTACACAGTTGATCAATTGGGTGCCGGCCCGAAACCTGGGGTGGGCGCGCAAACGGCGCCAGACATCGACATCGTGACATACCTTAAATCACAAATGTAAAATACTTTTGGTAAATCCCTGTTCAATTTAGCGCGGGGATTTGGCGGAAGCGGAGTGGAACCCTCTGCATTCCGCGACACGCCATCCGGGCTCAGCCGTGGCTCGCCTTTGGCGAGTGCGCGCCATCGTGGCGCCCACGGAGGTCGCTGCATGCAGAGGGTTCCACTCCGCTTCCGCCAAATTTCGGTTTTCTTGAAAGAGAATTTTTAAAAGTATCAGACGGATGATGACGCTTTGCTGTGTGTACGGTGGGTGTGAGATGGCATTTGGACGTTTTGAGGGGTGTTTCACTGAGTGTTGTTGCAGGTGTGCAATTTAAGTCGTGGAAAGTGAGAGTATTTTGCAGAAATTACTTTGCGTGGTTGATTCTTAGATCTTTCACTTTTATATCCTCGAATAACGCACCAAATTTTGAACTGTTCTGCAAATCCGGGGGATCTGTGAAAGTACAATTCGCTCTTGTAAGTGTCTTATTAACTCTGATGACGGCGACTGCTATCGCGGGCCCCGCTTCTGATGTGATGGCTAAGATTGTCTCTCAAGGTGTTCCAACCGATGCATTGGATCGCATGGTTCGCTTCTTGGATGAAAACCATGGTCGTTCCTTCCAACAAAGCACTTATGACTGCGCTAAATGGCCTGACACTATTCGTCCTTGTGATGAATCCGAACGCCGCCCGACAACGACGGTTGTGACATTGGAATATCCGGAATTGGTTTCCATCGTTGATTTCACTCAAGCTTCTACAAGCCGACGTTTTTTTCTGATCAACTTAAGAACCGGTGATGTAATTCGTTATTACGTCGCTCACGGCAAAGGTTCTGGCAACAGCAACTACGCAACAAGATTTTCAAACATCAAAGATTCCAAACAAACATCTTTGGGCTTTTATTTGGCGGGCGGAATTTATTCTGGCTCTTACGGAAAAACTTTGCGCATGTACGGACTGCAACCCTCAAACGATCAAGCCTACAACCGCGATATCGTTTTGCACGGCGCTTGGTATGTGGGTGAGGATTTCATCAACTCTAAAAACCCTAAGACAGGTCAACCTTTCGGCCGCTTGGGTGTCAGCTGGGGCTGCCCGGCACTTTCCTTGTCGATGGCATCCAAAGTGATTCCACAAATCCAGCAAGGCAGCGTAATCCTGCACTACCACAAAGACCTCATGGAAGCCGCAATGACCGGCAACGAAGTAACAGTCAACGAACCCACAAGAAAAAAATAAAGAAAAAGGCGCTCTAAAAAGCGCCTTTTTTATTTACTATCTCCGCATCGGTAATCGCATGCATCACTGAAATAAAACCGAAAACCAAGGTCGGTCAAAAAGGTCCAGATGCAAGGCGGAGGTTGATCCCCGCAGCGCAGGCGTGCTCCTCGCACGTCGGAGCGAGGAGATCAGCCGACAACGCAGTCAGATGGGCCTTTTTCACCGACCGCCCTAGCGGGCGTCTAGTGTCCATCCGGAGAAGCGTTGTACTTCTTCGCTGATATCGGCGCCTAGCTCGACGTGGCGGTATGATGTTGGGGAATCCCAGATCTTTTTAACTAACTTGTTCATGACGTCGTGGCCTGCTTTGTATAGCACCACGTGACCCATCATTGGCATTTCCAAGGTCACGAGATCCCCCAAGGCGTCCAGGGCTTTGTGACGAACGAATTCGTCAGCCCAGCGCAAACCATCGGGGTTGATCACGTCCTCACCGTCAAGCACGATACAGTTATCAAGGCTACCACCTTTTGCAAGCCCACGGGCTTGCAATGCCTCGACGTCTTTTAAGAATCCAAAAGTACGGGCGCTGGCGATGTCACGACCAAAAGATTGTTCGTTGATATCAAGATCAATCGTTTGTTTGCCAATTTTAGGATGTGGGAAATCAATCGTCACAGTCACACGCAGGCCATGATATGGCACCACATAGGCGTGCTTTTCGCCCTCACTGAAATAAATGGGCTCTGTGATGTAGCAATACTTACGAGGCTGATCTTGCTCGACGATGCCTACTTCTAACAAGGCTTTCAGGAACTCTCCCGCACTGCCATCGCAGATTGGAATTTCCGGACCGTCTAATTCAATAAAAAGATTGTCGATACGAAGTGCTGAAAGCGCTGACAAACAGTGCTCGATCGTTGCCACAGAAAACGCTTCGCCACCGATTGTCGTTTGGTGACTGGTTGCTTGAACATTCTTAGCTGTCACTTTAAGTGATGGGGACCCTGGCAAGTCCTTACGAATAAAGTAAACGCCCGTATCCGGTGGAGCCGGGCGGAACGTGAGCGTGCACGCGTCCCCGGAATGAATACCAATACCGTTGACCATTGTCTTTTTACGAATCGTTTTTTGTAAGAACATGAGACTAGTTTATCACTAGCTACTGGGGCTTAGCAATGCGTAAGGTTCCGACGTTATCACCCTTCCAATTGGTGATGTGAGGTTGAGTGAATTTCGAGAGTGCCTTGCCTTCATCCAGATTCATACCGCCCAAATGCAATAAAACCTGCGAGGCCGCAAACTGTGCCGCGCGACCCGCGCCATCAGCGACTTTCAGGGCGAAGGCCACTTTTTTATCAGGCAAGAAACCCGCAAAAACACCCTCGGCTCCACCTTTAATAATTGCGCGACCCTGTGTCTTTTGAATCACACTTGTGGCGAAATCGTCACTACCCGCCACAAAGAATGGATTGCTAGTCACCACTCGAGTCAGACGTTGGGCCGCTTGTTTGCGGCGCTCGTTTGCATGCTGATTGATGAAAGTCGACATGCCAATCGCGATGGCTTGCAAAGGCACGGCATAAGTTTGAATCCCGCACCCATCAATGCCTTCAGGAATTTTTCCGTGATCCACCTTCATTGTTTCCGTCAAAATATTGCGCAATCTTTTTTGAGCAGCGTGATCGTGTTTTTCATAGCCATGATAATCTTCACCCAAATGCAGACAGGTTGAAATCAGTGCGAGATGTTTTCCAGCACAGTTATTACAAAACGCCGTGGGCTTTTTATTATGACGGATGAACTCATGGGCAGCAGCTTCGTTGTACGGCAAATGCGGACCACAGGCCAACGCACTTTCAGCAACACCGATTTTGTGTGCCCAAGCAGACAAAGCTTCCAAGTGTTTGGGCTCCCCGCGATGAGAAGCACAAGCTAACGCCAACCATTCGTCTTTAAGTTCAAATTTATCTGCAGCACCGGATTCGATCAAAGGCAGTGCTTGAAGCATTTTGATCGCGCTGCGCGGATAGGTGGCGTAATTGGTATTACCCCACCCATGCAAAAGATGACCAGCCTCGTTCACCACAGCCACCATGACTTGATGAACACTCTCGACCACATGTCCTCTAAGGACTTCGACGACGAGAGGCTGTCTTGTAAGCATATTAATTCTCCGCTTGGATGATTTCTAAAACTGATTTTTTTGCAGATTCAGTGATCACGCGACCGCGTTGAGTTTTTTGAATGAATCCTTCCTGGATTAGGAATGGCTCATACACTTCCTCAAGAGTGTCACGCTCTTCACTGAGCGCAGCAGCTATTGTATCAATACCCACCGGCCCACCGGAATACTTTTCTTGGATCAGGCTCAAAATACGACGATCCATGAGATCCAAGCCGTGTTTATCGACGCCCAACTGATCCAGAGCATATATCGCAATTTCTTGAGTGACGACGCCATTGCCTTTTACTTGTGCATAATCACGAACGCGCTTTAACAGGCGATTCGCAATACGAGGCGTTCCGCGCGCACGACGAGCCACTTCTTCGGCTCCATCATTGTCAATTTCCACATTCAGTTTACGAGCCGATCTGATCAAGATTTTTTGAAGGGCAGCTTTGTCATAAAACTGAAGTCTTTCCACAATCCCAAAACGATCCCGGAACGGAGGATTTAAAAGTCCCGCTCGAGTTGTCGCACCCACCAAAGTGAAAGGGGCCAATTGGAACTTCATTGAGCGTGCGCCCAAACCATCACCGGTTACGATATCGATGTAGTAGTCTTCCATCGCCGTGTACAAATACTCTTCCACGTGACGGCTCAAACGATGAATTTCGTCGATGAAAAGAACGGAGTTTGGTTTAAGTGAAGTCAGGATCGCAGCCAAATCACCTTTTTTATCTATCGCTGGAGCCGATGTCATTTTGATATCGGAACCCATGTCGTTAGCGATGATTTGTGCAAGCGTCGTTTTACCCAAGCCCGGAGGACCTGATAGCAAAACGTGATCCAAAGGTTCGCCACGAAATTTTGCCGCTGCCACGAAAACTTTGATTTTATCTTTAACGATATCCTGACCAGAAAACTCTGCGAAATCCTGGGGACGCAATTCGTTTTCCCAAGCCTTCTCGCCGCCGCCACCACTGCTGCTTTCGTGGATTTCGTCTTCTAAAATGCTGCCTTCGATAATGCGACTCATGACAAGTTTCCTGACAATGTTTGGAAGCCTTTTTTCACACCTTCTTCAACCGTGATAGTCATCGGCAGAGTGGAAACGAATTGGTCAACCAATTGAGATTTGTAACCCAGATTTAAAAGTGCGGATGTAATTTGTGTCAAGGATTCAGACTTGGCTTTGCTGCCTTCATCGATAGACACCAATTTGCCTTTTAAAGTCAGAATGATTTGCTCAGCGGTTTTCTTACCTACTTTCGGCAAACCAGAAAGGGCTTTGGCGTTTCCAGCTTCAATCATTTCTTGAATCTGTGCGGGACGACCGCCAGACAAGATACTCAATGCCATTTTTGGACCTACGCCGTTTACTTTTAGCAAAGACAAGAACAGATGTTTTTCCTCTTTGTCGTGAAAACCAAAAAGAGTCAGAGCGTCTTCGCGCACGTGAGTGTGAATCCAAACGATAATGTCTTTACCAAGCAAAATGGTAAAGTCACCCAATGTGCTGGCAGAAGCCAAAACTTCATAGCCCACACCTTGAACGTCAATCAGAGCTGAATCATTCAATACTTCAATAATTTTACCGCGCAAATAACCGATCATATACTCACCGCTCTTTGTATAACTGCGTTCTTTTTCATTTCAAAGGCATGGTAGCAAGCCATAGCCAGGGCATCCGAGGCGTCGATGCGATTGATAGCTTTAATATTCAGCATCGCCTTGAGCACCGCTTGCACGTCTTCTTTCGAAGCGCCGCCGGTTCCTGTGATTCCTTTTTTGACGGACCTTGTGGCGTACTCTGCAACCGTGGCTTTACCCAGGCCTGCTTCGTACATCACCACTCCCCTGGCGTGCCCTAATTTAAAAGCACTGTCAGCATTTTTTCCCAGAAAGATTTTTTCGATCACGACTTGATGAGGACGATATTTTTCCATCACTTCGCGAAATGCTGAACCAAGTTCCGTCATACGCATTGGAAAATCCTGGTCGCCATCCAACAAAATGACGCCGTGATTGATGTGCTCAATCTTGCCATTGTGGATGCGAACCACACCGAAACCAGTAATGCGGGAACCGGGGTCGACCCCAAGAATCGTCAAACTCATACTTTTAATTTCATTCCGAACGTATTGCTAAGTCAATGAATGTGCACTAGAATCTGAAGTATGCCGAAGATTGAAGCAAGCGCGATCGAAAAATATCAGAACATCCTCGCAAAGGATCCGACCTCTCAGGTGTTCGCCCCTCTGGCGGAAGCTTATAGAGAGATGGGACTGATGAAAGAGGCGCTGCAAGTCGTGACTGCGGGCGTTCAACGCCATCCGCAATTTGTCGGAGGATTGGTCACATACGCTAAAATTTTGCGCGACGCAGGCCAAATCAGTCGCGCCATCGAGGCCCTAAAAAAGGCCACAGGCTTGGCTTCTGAGAATATTCTGGCACATCAACTTTTGGCGGAACTGCAACTGACGAACAAAAATCCCAAGGAAGCTTTGAAAGCTTTTAAGATGGTTTTGTTCTTAAATCCTAATTCTCAGTCTGCACAAAAAGCCGTTCAAAAATTAGAATCACTGACAGCGGATGAGTATGACGAAGAAGTGTTTTCGATGGAAAAACTTCCCGCCGTCAACTTGGATGCCCCCGTCATTGAAGCCACATATCCCGGCACTAAAACCGGTGCGGCTACGGAGGTTTTCAAACCTCAACCAGTGCCTAGAAATAAGGCTTTTGAACGTATGCTGTCGCTAATTGACGCGTTCATTGTGCGTAACGATCTTGAAAAAGCCCATGCACTTTTAAAGGACACCCGGGTGGAATTTGGCGATCATCCTGAAATTCAACGCCGAATGAAGACGCTGCAAGTTCGTTATAATGAACCTGACGAACCCGTTCCGCTCAAACCACTTCTTCCCCGTGAGGAAATGGTTCGCCAAAGAAAGATCGAAACCCTTCAGATGATGCTTCGCAAAATCGAAGACTACCGCTCCCTCATTTGACATTTCCTAAATGAATTAGGCATATTAACGTCTTTGCATCGCAAATCAGAAGCGATATCAAGAGTGCCAATGCAAGGCGCGAGGAGAAGGCATACTTCCTGTATGCCGCCAACGAGCAACGCAGTCAGTGGCAGTCTTGAGATCGCTTCCCAGCTTTAAAAAGAGGTATTAAATGTACGAAACATCAGATTTCCGTAAGAACTTGAAGATCATGGTTGAAGGCAAACCTTACGTGATCGTGGACTTCCAACACGTGAAACCAGGTAAAGGCAACCAATTCACTCGCACAAAATTGAGAAACATGCTTACGAGCCAAAATCTCGAAGTGACTTTCAAATCTGGTGAGAAATTCGAAGTACCTAACGTTGAAAACAAAGAAATGAATTTCTTGTACAAAGACGACACAGGTTTTAACTTCATGTCGAATGAAACTTACGAGCAAATCGCGATGTCTGAAGAAGACCTTGGCGAATCTAAATACTACCTAACGGAAGGTCTTAAAGTTGTAGTTCTTTTCTACAATGAAAAAGCCGTTGCCGTTGACGTTCCAAAAGCTGTGAACTTGGCAGTTGCTAAAACTGATCCAGGCGTTAAAGGTGACCGCGTCACTGGCGCAACTAAGCCAGCTATCATGGAAACTGGTTTGTCTGTTGGCGTTCCTTTGCACATCAATGAAGGCGATGTTTTGCGCATCGATACTTCTACTGGTGACTACGTAGAACGCGTCAGCCAAAAATAGTTCCTAACGCAAGATATTAAGTCTCCGCAAACACTCGTTTTTATTTCAAACTAGACGAGTAATTCTGTTAATTCAGAGCGGAGGCTTTTTTTTGTCTATTTTTGTTGAGTTGGAAATTCAAAATTTACTCAACGAGACCAGCGATCTCGACGAAGTCGCTGTACGATTGATCTCGAGCTTAGAGTCCTCTCCCGATCAAATTTCCTTAGATAACATCAACGCCCTTGCACGATTTTTAAATCACAGCGGTCGCTATTTGCAGCTTGCGGAATTCGTGATCAAAAATATCGACAACGAAAACTTTCCGATTCCTTGGCCCTACTTCATGGAGGCCTTGGGGCATGCCACTATCAATTTGGATGAAAAAGTCATCAATGCTTTGATCGAAGGAATTCAGGAAAGTGAATCTGAAAATGAAGCCGCACGTTCTGCCGCTTTAAATAAATATTCCCCTCTGCTGGGCGAGTGGCGTTCGAATCGCAAGTATCGCATTCATAAAGATTTCCTAAGCAATAAGAAAAATCTTTTGGATCAATTGATCACCTTGCGTACGCAACAACTTTACGAACAAGAAAAAGTTTTGCTCGCTCGTCTGCAGAAACTTTATCCTGGCGACAGCGATGTGGCGCACGAAGTGCGCGAGCATCGTCAGCGCCATGCTTTGGAAATTTTAGCGCGCAGATCTCCTCGCGCGCGCAGCCCAAAACCTGAGGAGCTTTCACCGAAAGATCCTGAAGTTGAAAAAGTTCTTTTGATCCTTTTGCAATCCCTGCGTGATCAAGCGGAAGAAACGCCTGAGATGGCCTTTGATTTTGCTATCGCCGCTTTCATGTTTGAAGGCTATGAAACTGCACTGGATATTTTGCAGTTCTGCGAACCCACGGCCAGTCTTGCGTGGTTCCGTATGGAAGTGTTGTTGCAATGCCGCCGCTTCATTGAACTCTTAAATGAAATTGCGCAGGTGGAGTTGGCTTATGCCCACGAACCGGAAACATTTTTTGCTACGGCCTACTTACGGGCGCAAGCGATGTGGGGCATTGGACAAAAACACACGGCTGTTGAAATTTTAGAAGGCTTGCTGGCTTCCCGTCCCCACTACCGTGCCGGTAGTGCGCTTTTGAGTATTTGGAGTGGTGGCCAGTGAAGCGAGTCTTTTGGATCCTTATCACTCCCACTTTAGGTTTTTTGATTCTTTGGGGTCTGGGAAATTGGTTTATCATTCCCCGCCTGGAAGTGTGGGCTTTGCAAGAACTGCAGAATTATTCCAAAACTTCTTTGCCGGTGGAAGTTCAAGCGGACCGACTGCGCATCCGTGTTCTTAGACCTTCCCTGGCTTTAGAAAATATCCGCATCCTGCCTAAAGGTGAATTCGCAAAAGTCACGGAAGTTGTTCGCGTGGCTCGCGCAAGCATTCATTTGGATTTCTTTTCCATTCTGGGTGGCCGCTTAAATTTGTCGGCTTTGATGATTGATGCACCCGAGGCCGCAATTAATATTGATCCCCTGATGAAAAAGGATTCAAAACCTGAACCTTTGCCATTGGATGATATCTTTGCGATCACGGAAAAAATTCCTCTGCAAAAAGTTTTGCTGAACAATGTGCATATTCTGGTTTCGTCAGAAAAAATGGGCTTCAACATCGAGGCCAGCAACAGTGGTTTGTTGCTAACGAACATGGGCCGCAATATCACAGCGAAACTGGACACTCCGACACTGGCCGTTTCACTTAAAAAAGTCGGTCAGTTTTCCGGCTCTCTGGATTCACATCTTTACCTGACTCGTCAGTCATTACGCATCCTACAATTGGGTGTTCGCTTGGATGAGTCTGAGTTTATCGCTCGTGGTGAATTGACGGATTTCAAAAACGTGACGCTGAAACCTTCGGGCGTCATCAATTTGTCGGCGAAAGTTTCTTTGGCAGATATTTACAAAGAGCTTCAGGATTTAAAACCGGCGGTTTCTGTTCCTAAGCTTGCCGGAACTTTGGATACTGAGATTGAAACGCGCTTTAACGGGTTATCTGACATCAACGCCAAAGCAGATATCACGACTCACAGCCTGTTTGTCGGAAAGTTTGAATTGGGCGATGCTCACATCGAGGGTGAATACAAAAATAAGGCTTTCACTTTCTCTGAAGTGACTGTGAATCACCCCGCTGGTAAAGCGGTTCTGGATAAATCCCAGTTTCAGCTGAATGAAAATTATGACTTTAAATCCGTTGTTAAAGTTGAAACTTTGGATTTACAAAAACTATTTGCCACTTTGGATTTAAAAAGCATTCCTGTGGGATTAACTGCTCAAGGGGTTCTGCCTTGTGCTGGTCGCATCCTTCCTTCTTTCCAAGTCACTTGTGAAGACGGAGAACTGACGGGCCAAAATCTTTGGGTTAAGTCCGAGAATAATTCCAAAGGTATGGAAATCGTGAACCTTAAAAATTTTAAGGTAACTGGAAAAACTCACGTGACCATGGATGCTGTGACCTACGATACGAATCTGGCGATCGGCAGCAGCGTGGGTACCAGTGATGGTATAATTGATTTCCACAAAGGTTTTAAGATCAATTATAAAACCAAAAAACTGGATATGAAAGATATCCAAAATCTGGCGCACTTAAAAATAATCGGTAACGCCAGCATTGAAGGCTCCACCCAGGGTGATTCGAACACGGCGACCATGGACATGAGCCTGAATGTTCGTGATTTTATTTTTGAAGACTTCAATTTGGGTAACGTCATCAGCAATGTGAAACTGAAAAAAGGCCACTTGCTGTTTGAAAACATCGCCGGCGCTCAAAATAAAACTCAGTACATCGGTGATTTGGATATCGACTTAACCCACAGTCACTTGGTAGGAACTTTCAGTGCACCGACTGCGGACTTGGACGATATCGCAACGATCCTTGAAGGTATTTATAAATTCCCTCTGACAATTGCTGGAACTGGTGCCGCTAAAGCGACGGTTGAAGGTCCTTTGAACTTCTGGAGAATGAATTATTCTTTGGATTCAGCTTTTAAGAATGTTTCGGCAGGTGGCGAAAACTTTGATCAATTGCACTTTAATGTCGATGCCAAGAATGGGAATATCAAGACTCGCAAAGTTCAACTTTTGAAAAATAATTCGGTCGCAACACTGACTGGTGGTATTAGCAACGATAAGATTTTAAATCTGATCGTGGATGCTAAAAACTGGCGTCTGGAAGAATCCGACGCTGTCAATCGCATCACCACGAATATGTACGGATCTTTGAATGCCTCTGCGGAGATTATAAACTCCTTTAAAGAGGCTCGTGTGAACGTCAAAGGCGCTTTGACGGAAACTGTTTTGGAAGATCAAGAACTGGAAAACTCAGCCTTCCAAATGCATTTGGATGCAAAAAGCCTGGGTGGTCAGTTAAGCCTGTTTGGTGATAAAGTTCAGGGTGAGTTTCAGATTCCATTTGAAAATGCGACGCCTTTGAAAATTCAGATGAAGACCAACCAGTGGACCTTCTCTTCCCTTCTAGCTCTAATCGGTGGCGCGAACCTTGCCAACGAGTACGAGTCTTCATTGACCTCGACCATTGATTTACGCTCTGAATCTGGGGACCTGTTCAAATCCACTGGCAAAGTTAATATTCAAAATTTCTATTTGAAACGTGGCAACTCCAGTGTTTCAAATACGGGGCCAATTGAAATCATCGCAGATAACGGCAATACGTCCTTTAAAAATTTCCTTCTGCGTGGTCCTCACAACACGATTAAAATCACGGGTACAAACTTTACGGCAGATCGGTTGAACATGAATATCGACGCAAAAGCGGACTTACGTCTTTTGCAGATCTTCACTCCGTTTTTAGATGATTTGGGTGGCCCGCTTCGCATATCTGCAAGTGTCTCTGGTAAATTGACGAAGCCGGAAATTCTGGGCACAGCTAATCTAAATAATGCCTTTGTGAAACTAAAAGGCTTCCCGCACCCATTGGAACGATTGCAGGCAAGTGTTTCGTTCTCGCAAACTCGTATCATCATCAACGAAATCAAAGGCCAGCTGGCTGGTGGTTCGGTGACCGGCGATGGCAGCGTGATCATCAATGGTGTCAGAGATTTGCCAACCTCTGTGCGTGCGCATCTTGAAAACGTCACGATGAATGTTCCTGATCGTGTTCACACGACGGGCGATGCGGATCTATTGTTTTCTGGAAAATGGTTCCCGTTTGTTTTATCTGGAACTTACCGCGTGAACGGTGGGATTTTCGAAAAAGAATTTATTGAAGGTGGCGCTGGTGTTTCCAGCATCCAACAGAGTGCTTACTTACCTAAAGTTTTGCGCGAAACCCAGTTCGAGCCAGTATTACTCGATTTGCAAATCAATTTGGAAAGACCGCTTCCGGTGAAGAACTCCATGTTTGATGGAACAGTCACGGGAAATATCGCAGTGAAAGGTCCTCCGACGAATCCGGTTCTTTTGGGTAAAATCACGACTGAAAAACGCTCTAAAATTATATTCAAAGACCGTCAGTTTGATATTTTGACGGCGAACGTGGATTTTACGGATCCCAATCAGATCAATCCGAATCTTTATGTGTCAGCGACTTCTCGTATCAATGAATACGATGTTCAGTTGTTTGCTCAGGGACCAGCAAAAAATCCCACGATCAAACTGACTAGTATCCCACCTCTTTCAGAGCAAGATATCGTTTCTTTGATCGCCCTGGGAGTGACTTCTCAAAGTATGGCGACCACGGGACAATCTAAAGCGCTTGCCGACCAGGCAGGTCTTGAAGTGGCCGGTGGAATCTTAGCCGGAGAGATCAATAAACCACTTGAAGCGACAGGTTTCAAATTCGGGGTGAGTTCTCAATACGATTCCACTCGCAATATCAGTGTTCCTAAGATCACTTTGACTCGTCGCTTGACGGACAAAATGAAAGTGTCTGGCAGCCGTCAAGTGGGTGATGTTTCTGGTTACGATGTGAAGCTTGAATATCTTTTGAACCCCAACTGGACAGCGGTTGGATCATTTGAAAATAAAAACATGTACGACAATAATACTTTGCAAAATACACCTTCAGAAACTGAAAGTATTTTCGGACTTGATCTTGAATTTAAACGGGAGTTCAAATGATCCGGACTCTCGTGATGGCTTTGACATTCCTTTTATTTATCCAGTCCTCCCCGGCCTGGGCAAAAAAGGCGTTGGATATTTCAGCTTTGCCAGCAGATATTCAAACGGATCTTTTACGCCGTTATCCGCAAATCAATAAAGACTATATCGCCCTTGATGTGGTGGATGATATCTTACGCTACTTGCAACCAAAGCCGCAATTTGACCGCTTGGTGGTGACCGAGGGAGCTGCGGGTTCCTATAAACTTGACTACATCCATGCAAAACGTATTGGTGAAGTGAACTTTAGCGGAAATAATTTTCTGTCGAATTCAGAGACATCGGCCATCTTCGCAGTGAAATCCGGGGATGTCTTTGACCAGCAAAGCCTGGCCGAGCTGGGTGAAAAATTACGTCTGCACTATCGCGACCTGGGGTTTTTAAACACGGTTGTCGATATTGAAATGCCGCCGGGCAAAAACGAAACGGTAGACATCAACCTTAAGGTCACGGAAAACAAGCGGACATTGATTAACAATTTAATCGTGCAAAGTCCGAATGGAAAATTGAATAAAGACCTTGTCAATAAGCTTGATTCACGTCTGGATGATCCTCTGACAGATAAAACCTTGTCTGACATCACGAAAGCGGCTCGCGCATTTTTAAACAAAGAGCGCTATGTCCGTGCGGATTTTGTAGGGCCTAAAGTAACTTACAATGCTGACGAATCCGAAGCGACTTTGAACTACCGCGTGGATCGCCCTGAAGCTTATGAATTTGATTTCAAAGGTCAGCGAATTTTCAGTACCCGCAAACTAAGAAATGCCCTGGATCTGGATAACTATTATTCTGCCAATCCTAATATTGGAACTGAGCTTGCGGCAAAACTGCGCAATCACTATTTGTCAGAGGGATATGCCCGCGCCGAAGTGACCGCGACGGAAGACGATAACGGCAATCAGTTTTTGCGCAAGATCACTTTCGATGTCGAAGAGGGTCCCCGCGTAAAAATTCAGGCGATTAATATCAACGGAAAATTCAGCCGTCCTCCCAAACATTATTCTGACATCATTCGCAATTACAGCTCTGTGACGGTGGCTGATGGTTATTACAACAAGGATGACTTCGATACAGGCTTAAAGAATCTGGTATTGGCGCTGCAAAACGAAGGTTATCTGCAATCCAAAATTGTATCGACTCGCCTAACTTATAATAAAGAAAAAGATCAGGTCAGTTTGTATGTGAATTTGGATGAAGGTCCTTTGACTTTGATTCAATCGGTTTCTTTCCTGGGAAATCAGGCTTATAAAAATGATGAACTGTTGAAAGTGACTGGCTTACAGCCCGGCCCCTTGAAACTAAGCCAGATCGAAGAAGCCGTTAAGAATATTAAAACTTTCTATCAGAAAAACGGTTATATCGAGATGCTTCTTTTGAACGAGAAAGAAGATCTGGTGACTTATGATGAAACCAACACCAAAGCCATTTTAAACTTTAAAATCTTTGAAGGCCCGCAGGTTCGCGCTGCCAGCATTATTTTAGAGGGCAATACTTTCACTCGCGACTATGTTTTGTACCAGGAGTTGGAAGTTAAAAAAGGCGAATTGATCACTCCGCAAAAAATCGAGGATTCGATCTCGCACCTGCAAAGAACTGGTTTCTTTGGCACCGTCGAAGTTAAAACGTTGGAAGAGAAAACGAATATCGCTGATCGCACCGTCATCGTTCGTGTGACGGAGCGTGAACCCGGAACATTTAATATCGGTGCGGGTGCGACCAATGAACGTCAGCTGACGTTACGTGGTTACACCGGTATTTCTTACCGCAATTTGCTGGGGACGGGCCGCGGGGTTTCGTTACGTCTGGAAGGCAATTACAATATCGCCGACGTTAAGTATCTGGAGCACAAAGTTGTGGCGGGTTACTTGGAACCTTATTTATTTGGCTCCCACGTTAGAGGCCGCGTGAATATTACGTTATCCAGCCAGATCACTGATTTTAACGTCAAACAGGTCACCGACTTAAATCAGTACACCTATACGATTGAAAAAGATCTGACCTCTAAGATTCTTGGAACTTGGGATATCTATTCCTTGGCGCAAGTACGAGACTCCGGTTTGGATGCCTCTTACCCGTACGCTCCGACTCAACAAGATATCGTGACGACGGGTCCTAATATCGACTTCGACTTCCGTGACAATCCTTTCAACCCGACTGCGGGAACCTTTACTCGTGTGAATGCCGAATATTCTGATCCGGTGTTTGGCGGGACAGAAACGATTAAATACTGGCGTGCGGTTGCGGGTATCACTTTTTATAGCAAACTTGGCACGGCTCAAAAGCAGCCAGTTGTTTGGGCAAATAATTTCCGTGGCGGTTACATCAAAAACTTAAGTCACCTGCCCGATACAGCGGATCGCCAAAACGGTATTCCTTGGGATAAAAAAGGATTCACTCTGGGCGGTATCTCGACAGTTCGTGGTTACGAGGCTGGGACCGAGTATTTCCCGAACAACAATGACCTGGGAATTGCCGGCGGAAATAAAAAGTACTATCTGACGACGGATTCAACCATGGGTCTGATTAAGTCAGAGCTTCGCTTCCCGATTTACGGCTCCATCGGGGGCGCACTGTTTTACGACGGTGGTATTGTGCAAATTCAAGGACTTGAAATCAATGAGCCGTATCGTGCAGCGACGGGCGCGGGTTTCCGCTATAACACTCCGGTAGGTCCGCTGAGCGTGGATCTGGCGTGGAAACTGAATATGCAACCAGGCGAGTCCCCTTGGCGCGTGCATATTTCGATCGGTACTTTCTAGTTCCGCTTTCCGATTCCTCACACAGCTTAAACTCCCCTTAAAGGCCCCCATATCAGGGCCTTTTTTTTGCAATTTTGAACTTCTTGCAAATGTATATACAACGTATTACAATGAAGGAGTGCCTATGGATTTCGAATGGGATTCCATAAAAGAACAAATCAATTTCCGAAAGCATGGAGTTTGGTTTGATGAGGCTAAGACGGCTTGGGCCGACTCAAGATCGTTAGAGTTTTATGACGATGATCATAGCTCTAAAGAAGAACGCTTTATTAGAATTGGATTTTCGCTAAGGCATAGATTGTTGCTGATAGTGTATTGCGAAAAGGACGAGGGAGATACGGTCCGAATTATTTCTGCCCGTAAGGCCACTTCGAGGGAAAGGAGTTTCTATGAAGAAAGAATATGACCTTAAAAAATTAAAGAAGAAACCTGTTAAATCGATCCCCAAAGAGGACGTTAATAAGACTCTTTTAAGTGTTCGCCTGAATACCAATGACTTAATTGATATCAAAACAGAGGCAGAACGTTTGGGAATTCCTTATCAGACATTGATTGGCAGCGTTTTACATAGATTTATAAATGGAGAGCTGATTGACCGTAAGAGTACGGAATTTTTGAAATTGATCAGTGAAGTTTCTTGATTCTGAAACAGAAAAAGCCCGGGAGAACCGGGCTTTTTAGTTTTTAGCTTGGGATTTTGAAATTAGCGAGCTTTGGAGCTTGCGAATTTGCGACGTAGATCCTGAGTCACGTCTTGGATCGTCGCATTCAAAGTAACTTCGAAAAGGTCTTCGGCAGATACTTTGTAAAGCTCGCCCAGTTTTTTCAAAGCATTGATTGGCGGATGAGAAACACCACGTTCCCAGTTAGAGATGAACTGTGGAGTTGAATACCCTAGTTTATCAGAAACGTCTCTTTGGGATAGACCCGCAGCAACGCGTTTTGTTTTAAGAAAGTCAGCCAACATATTTTTTTGTCTCATATACCCGCCTGAAGATAATAAAGCATAAACAACTTTTCAGAATGTGACAAATTGATTTGATGAAAGAATCAAACCATACACTAAAAACAGTATACATCACTTGTGATAAATTCCGTCCTGTTTTTTCGCATAAGTTGTGTAAAATAACAAAATAATCCCGCAAAAAAAGGGAGGATGCCTCAAGTATGAACACCAAAACCTGGAACGAAGAATTCAAAATCTCGAGTCAAAGCGTCAATGCCAGAGGGGTTTTAGGCCTTTTTGGTCTCTTAAACCTGATTCAGGAAACCGCCTGGCTTCATGCTTCCCACATCGGCTTTGGAGCCGATCAGATGGCCCGAGACAATATGTACTGGGTTCTGACCAGGCAACATTCCCAAATGAAGCGTTGGCCTGACTTTGGCGAGACTATTCGGATTCAGACGTGGCTAAGACCTCCAGAAGGTGCCTTTGTTTTACGCGGATTCAAAATTTTCGACTCTAAAAATGAATGTATTGGGCATTGTACGACCACTTTTTTGGCGCTGGAACAAGGCAGCGGCAAAATCCTGGCAGTTGATAAGATGCGTCCTTGGGACGATGTGATTTCTGAAGAGCCTCTGACTTTGGAAACCGAGAAAATTCCGGTTCGCGGTGAATATCAAAAACTTGCCCAATTTGCCGTCAGAAATTCCGATCTGGATATCAACCAACACGTCAACAACGCCAAATATGCCCAATGGATTTTGGATTCCATTCCTTTTGAGCTTCATAAGGTCTTGAAACTAAATTCGTACTCGGTAAACTTTTTGGCAGAGACTTATCTGGGTGATACGGTGGAGATCGAGAAAAGTCTGAGCGATTCCTCACAATCAGAAACCGGTGGGTCAACCGTTTATCGCGGGGTTCGCACCTCTGATGGAAAGAATCTTTTTACCGCTCGCTTGAACTGGGAGAAACGTTAGTGCTTGAGCTGAAACCTTACACTGAGACAGATTTCACGAAATTATTTAAAGTAGAATCTGAAGTTTACGTGACCTCCGACGATGAAGTTATTCTTGAATATTTCCTGCTAGGCCCTACTCGACACTTGCACTTCCCACCTTTGCGCGAGGGTGAAGATGCCACTCGCCGGGATGAACTTTGGAAGACCACCTGCCTGGAAGCTTTTTTCAGTTTCGATCTTGAGACCGACTCCCCCTATCTGGAAGTGAACTGCTCCCCCACGGGCGACTGGAATGCCTATGCCTTTACCGGCTACCGCCAAGGCATGCGCCCCGACGGGACTGCGGCAGTCAGTTTAAGTCACCGGACTTTGGAATTCGATCAGGCGATTTTCCGGGTCAAAATTCAGTCACCCGCTTTGAAACATTTCAAACAATTGGGCATCACTGCGGTGGTAGAGTTTTCCGATGGTTCGAAAGCTTATTATGCCCTCACTCACCCGGGTCCTCAGGCTGATTTTCATAACAAAAGCGCCTTTACGCACTCTCTCGTTTCTTGACCCTATTCTGGGGTCAAGTTAGCCTTGCTTGCTTTCATTTAATCATTAAATAACGCAACAAGTCTTTTGAGGCTTGATGCAAGCAAGAGTCTTGAAAGGATTCCCATGAAAAAACACACAGTGCGTGTTTATCCATCTAAAGAAAAATTGGATCGCAAAGATCAATTGGCTTGGAAAATTGCAGAAATCGCTTCTGACAATGCTCCAATCAAAGCTGACGTTGTCGATATGGTTATCAACCGTATCATCGATAACGCTTCTGTTGCTATCGCTGCAGCAAACCGCCGTCCCGTAGCTTCTGCTCGTGCCATGGCGATTGCTCACCCTCGCAATGGTGGTGCAACTGTATTCGGTATGCCGAATGATCAAAAATTTGACTGTGAATGGGCGACTTGGGCAAACGGCACTGCAGTTCGTGAATTGGATTTCCATGACACTTACTTGGCAGCTGACTACTCTCACCCTGGCGACAACATCCCAGCTATCTTGGCCGTTGCTCAACAAATGGGTAAAAACGGTAAAGAGCTTCTTAAAGGTATCGTGACTGGTTACGAAGTTCACGTAGACCTAGTTAAAGCGATCTGCCTTCACATGCACAAAAAAGATCATATCGCTCACTTGTGCCCAGCTCAAGCGGCGGGTATCGGTACTTTGTTGAACCTTCCAACTGAAACTATTTTCCAAGCGGTTCAACAAGCGGTTCACGTGTCTTTCACGACTCGTCAATCTCGTAAAGGTGAAATCTCTTCTTGGAAAGCTTACGCTCCAGCACACGCGGGTAAACTAGCTGTTGAAGCTGTTGACCGTGTTATGCGTGGCGAAGGCGCTCCATCTCCAATTTATGAAGGTGAAGATTCAGTTATCGCTTACATGCTTGACGGCAAAAACGGTAAATACGAAGTTCCACTTCCAGAAGTTGGCGAAGAAAAACGCGCGATCCTTGAGACTTACACTAAAGAGCACTCTGCAGAGTACCAATCTCAAGCATTGATCGATCTAGCTCGCAAAATGAAGCCAATGATCAAAAACTTCGACGATATCAAAGATATCGTGATCCACACTTCTCACCACACTCACTACGTGATTGGTACTGGTGCGAACGATCCACAAAAAATGGATCCAAATGCTTCTCGCGAAACTCTTGATCACTCGATCATGTACATCTTTGCAGTGGCTCTTCAAGACGGTACTTGGCACCACGTTAACTCGTATGCTCCAGAGCGCGCGAAACGTGCTGACACTGTGGCATTGTGGCACAAAATCTCTACGATCGAAGACAAACAATGGACTGCTTGGTACCACGAGACAGATCCAGATAAAAAACGCTTCGGTGGCCGCGTAGAAATCACGATGAAAGACAGTTCTAAAATCGTTGATGAACTTGGTGTGGCTGATGCGCATCCGGCGGGGGCTCGTCCATTCAAACGTGCTGACTACATCCGTAAGTTTGACACTTTGACTGAGGGAATTATCACTAAAGCAGAACGTGATCGCTTCATCGGTCTTTGTGAGAATTTGGAAAACTTGACTGCTGAGCAGGTTCAACAGTTGAACGTTCAGATTCCTATCGACAAGCTTGTTAACAACAAGCGCGATACAAAAGGGATCTTCTAGTCTTCTTGCGAAGACCGTCAGCGGTAAGGCTGGGCCTAGGGGTTTTTACGAGACCCGGGCCTCCTGCCCTTACCGCTTCGCCTTCGGCGAGGGCCGTCCAGGCCCCGCGGAGGTCTCTACAAAACCCCTAGGCCCAGCCTTACCGCTGCCTCCTCGATGAGTTTCGTAGATCACTTTTGAAAGTCCTTTGATGTTGAGACATCTTTTGATTTGAAAGTGGTAGTTTAAGAATTGATCTGGTTCAGAGGCATTCTTTCAAATTTCATAAAGCCTTGAATCGTAGAGTTTGATTTTGTTTTTTAATTCCGTTGCCTTGGTTTCACTCTTAGGATTTCGTTGAGATGGCCAGAGGTTTTTTTGGAGGTTCTTTTATGTTGTTTCCTGAAATTACTCCGGCTCAGAAGCGTAAGAATTTTAGAGATGCTTTGAAGACTGGTAAGCTTTTGCAGATGCCGGGGTCTTGGTCTCCGCTGGCTTCTATGGCCATTGAGAAGGCTGGGTTTGATGGGGTTTATATTTCTGGGTCTGTTTTGTCGAACGATCTTGGGTATCCTGACATCGGTTTAACGTCTTTGACTGAGGTTGCTCAGCGTGGTCGCCAGATTGCTCGTACTACTTCTTTGCCTACCATCATTGATATCGACACTGGGTTTGGTGAGCCGATGAGTGCTACTCGTACGGTTCAAGAGATGATTGAGATGGGGCTTGCTGGTTGTCATATTGAAGACCAGGTCAATCCGAAGCGTTGTGGTCACTTGGACGGGAAATCTTTGGTTACTCGTGATGAGGCTGCTCGTAAGGTTGCGGCGGCAGCTCGTGGTAAGAAGCTTGATGAGAATTTCCTTTTGATCGCTCGTACGGATGCTCGTGCTTCTGAAGGTTTGGATAAAGCTATTGATCGCGCTAAGGCTTACATTGATGCGGGTGCGGATTGTATCTTTACTGAGGCTTTGGAGAATGAAGCTGAGTTTGAAAAATTCCGTAAAGCAGTTTCTGTTCCTTTGCTTGCGAACATGACTGAGTTTGGTAAAGGTCGTTTGTTCACTTACACGGAACTTTCTAACCTTGGTTACAACATCGTGATCTATCCAGTGACGACTTTCCGTCTGGCGATGGGTGCGACAGTTGCTGGTTTGGCTGAAATTAAAGCTAAAGGGACTCAAGAAGGTTTGCTTGAGAAAATGCAAACTCGTAAGGACCTTTATGCTTTGACTCGTTATGATGAGTACAACAGCTTTGACCAGAATATCTTTAACTTCACTTTGAAGTAGTTTTTGGTTTTTTAGTTTGAATAATAAAGGCAGGTTTTTGACCTGCCTTTTTTTTTAAAGTGCGCTTCTAGGTAACCGCGCTTTTTCCATCAAAAGTCTTAATCAATAACAGCTGCTCGGTGAGTTTCTTTAGCTTCAGAACGAAGAAGAACGATCGAAGCTGCAACGATCAGGACTCCACTCAGCACCACCCAACCCGTTAATGGCTGATTGAACAGCAGTGCTGCGAACAAAACTGCATAGACCGGTTCAAGCGCTATGAAAGCACTGCATGTGGATGCCGAAAGTTTTGTTAGCGCAAACAAATAGAGCTGATGCATGAGTGCTGTTGTCACTACTCCCAGAATCACGAGCCATCCCATTGTTTCGAATGATTCTGGTTTTGGTTCCGTGAAGGGCATGACTGGAAGCATGCATAAGAACACGATCACGTTTTGGACAAACGAAACAGTGAGCGACGTGAATTTTGCGGTTAGGTGTTTAGCTTGAATTCCAAAGATCGCGAACGTGATCGCCGACGCGAATCCAGAAACTAAGCCCCACATGGCTGTGCCTTCGGCATGAAGATCGACGAGCAGTGATACAGCGATGATGATTGCAATCCCTGCTGCCACTTCATACCAGTGCGGTTTTCTTTTTGAACGGAAGGTTTCGATCAAGACTGTGAACAACGGAAAGCTCGCAAACGTAAGTGTTGCGATGGGAATTCCTGCGAGTTGAACCGATGCAAAGAACGTCAGCCAATGTGTTGCTAACAGTACTCCCGTTAAAAGAAAAAGCCGCCAGTTTTTTGCTGCCGATTTTGGATGAAGTCCTCCCCTAACCATTCCGACGATGATCAGTGCGAGACTTGCGAATCCTGCGCGACATCCGACAATCCAAAAGGGAGAAACATGAAGCTCGCCGAATAAAGCAGCGGTTCCAAAAATAATTGCGGCAAGATTAATAGCGATGAGACCTGATTTCACTCTTTAATTACTTTCTGAGATTTTTGTACTGGGCTAAAAATTGCTCAAACTTTTCGTCGGCATTTTCTTTAGCCGCCCAACGCTTAATCTTATCAATACTTACTGGATGCTTTTCACAGATCCAGAGTGCATGAATCAAGCTTCGTCGATCATCCCAATGAAACCATGCTGACAATCGATCCATAACTGATTGAGTTGGTGACAACATCTGGATCACTGTCTTTTGAACTTTCAGCTCTCCCTCGGGCTTGACAGGAACTTTGTTACCGATTGCGACGGGTCCGCTGGGGAACTCGACATACATTTCTGAATCAGGATGAAGAAGTATCTACCCTTTTTCTGAAAGCCGATTTCAGCCAATGCTGTTGCGATACTTTCATGCGAAAACGGCGAAATGAAATCCAGGTCTCGAGAAGCATGCTTTTCATCTGTGTAAATAGATACACAAGCTCCGCCGACTAAAACACAAGATATCCCATGTTTTTCTAGTTGCCCTACGACCGCGGCGGCGAATTGCTTACGACTCATTTCATTGGAAATTTTCATTTTAAACTACTTTATTCTTTTTTCGTGGGCGTTTTCTTTTCATAAAGTATTTCTCTTGCTCTGCGAGGGGCATATTGAGAAGAACTTTATCAAGCATGGCTTTCAATTCTTTCGCCAGCATCCAAGATGGGTTTAACGAATACATCCGCAGCCTGCCCATCTCTTTTCCGACCAAAATATCCGACTGCTCAAGTTT
The DNA here is from genome assembly GCF_047302455.1 of Bdellovibrio sp. HCB185ZH. GTDB lineage: Bacteria > Bdellovibrionota > Bdellovibrionia > Bdellovibrionales > Bdellovibrionaceae > Bdellovibrio. The sequence goes on along the minus strand of NZ_CP178624.1, from coordinate 3,826,734 downwards.
ATTGAGAGTGCGGATGACTTGGGTGTTACTAATCCCAAAAGTCTTTGCGATCTCCAGAGGATAAGCCTCGCCCTGCCCCGCCAAATATATCAGGCATTTTTCTGTGGTTTTACTTCCGAGCAAATCTGCCAGCATAATTACCTACTTTAGGTAATTATCGACCTAAATTAGGTAAAACTCAAGAGGGGGAAAATGATATTTACCTAATTTAGGTAATTTTTAGCCTATTTTAGGTAAAACCAGACCAACGGACGTTAGCGTTTGCCAAAGAAATGGTGGGCGCGTTGTTTGAACTGAACTTCCAAACTGAGTTCTTCAGTCAAGGCTTCGATGATTGGTTCTTTCTGAGCAACATCCAAAGTTTCACCCGGGCGATAAATCAGATCTTGGGAGCATTTGAATGTCACCCACCCGATGCCGCTTGCGACTTTGACGGAGATATCTGTTACGCCTTCTTTCAGAAGATCGGGACGCCACAACTCACCTTTATGAAGCTTAATCATATAAACCATATGCCTTATTTTACCTAATAGTGTTAGGCTCATATAGTGAAAAGCTAGGGTTCCATAAATATCGAATGGCATTCAGCCAAAAGCGGGAGAGACCATGTTGCTCGACGAGACGGACAGAAAAATATTAAGCTTGCTGAAAGAAGACTCGCGTATGCAGTTCGCGGAGATCGGAAAAAAGGTAAATCTTTCGGCACCCGCAGTTCATGCACGCGTGAAGAAAATGGAAGCGGCAAAGATCATTCAGGGTTACTCGATAGTGATTGATCCTGTGGCGGTGAACTCGGGATTATGCGCATTTGTGCGCATTGCGATTAACAAGGGAACTTCTTCGGGGCTCGCGAAGGATTTGAAAAAGTTTAAGCAGATAGAGGAATGTCATGGAGTCGCGGGCGAAGACTGCGTGATGGTGAAGTTGCGAGTCGGTTCGACATTGGAGTTGTCAAAACTGATCGACCAAATTCGCGGAATCGATAACGTGGAAAGAACCTTGACGGTTGTAGTTCTAGAAACCCATTTTGAGCGCGGCCTACAACCCGCTTAGTTTTCATTCATGCAATCCCCACCTCCGCAGCGGAGGTGGAAATTGCAGTTCAGAAACTATTTAGGGAAATGTTTGTAGTAAAGATCCCATGAATCGATCATGGAATTGTCGTCGAACACGCAGAAGTCGTATTGATCACTGTTTTGCGCTTTTAGGATTCTATTTTTGGCGCCAACATCCCAGCAATACAGTGCTGCTGGGTTACCAGCTAGCGGAGTTGGGTTTTTTGTTCTTTCCTTTGGTTTAGCATTGAATGTCGTCCATGCTTTGCAGTTTGGCTTCCCCGCCTTGAAGCATCCTTCGTTCAAATTTGCCTTCTGATAAGTTTTAATTTTTACGTCATTATACTTGTCGTTATTGAAGTACTTTAGGGTTTGATCCGCTTGAGCGATTGAAGAGATAACGATAAAAATTAAGATATAAAATGATCGCATACTCATTATTTTTCCTCTTCTAACCAGACTAGCTTATTTTGTTCGTAGAATGAATTGTCAATAACAGATCGAGCATCAATCCATCCGTCGTTATTTTCTTTTTGCCATTGCTTCCCATAACTATTCTGAAGTTTAACCGAATAGTAGCACTTTTCCTTTGAATTTCCGGTTGGACAAAACTTTTTGTATCCAGTGATTACTGCACCATGATTCTCATTATAAGGATATACACTACCACTGACGCTTTTAAATTGTCTGTCGCACTGTTTTGAGGGATTTTTTGCTGAGCAAAACATTACTACCGTTGGTATATTTTTATCCAAGTTTTTAACCACTTGATCCATCATAATTTGGAAGCCATCATTTTTTGCTAAATTTTTTGGAGGAAATGACTTTACGGTCATTGGCAATTTCAACTCCACAGACTGAGAGGGATCACTGCACTTTTTGGGGTACATCAATTCGTTCAGTGCCTTCGCAAAAGAATCTTTCCCGAACGACTGAAGGACTTTTGCATTATCTTTGTCAGAATCTACATTAAAAGTTCCGGCTACCTTTTCAGCCTCACCCGCCGCATACGCGTCCGAAGAACACGTAGGACATTTAGCTTTTTTTCTGACATTTTTATAAGATTCGTACAATGCTAGCCAAATTTGAGCTTGGGTCTCTGAATACCCATTTGCAGTTCCACCTGCTGTAGCCTTGGAAAGGAATTGATCCAACGAGGCACAAGATTCAGATGGAGCACGCCCCATTCGTCCAGCAACGGCGTCAAATACCTTTTTTGGTGAACCTGACTGCCATAATTCTTCAAACTCGGAATCGTCCATACCCTCATCAATTGCCTCCCCGTTGTACCGAGAAATTGCAACAGGAGAGAACCGTTGACTCTCTGGCATGTCAGAACATTTAAAATCTTTGTTCGTTTTTTTTATTGCCACACAATTCCAATAATTGAGGACGGCAGCTGCAGAGAAACCATAACATAGGCCAAAGGAATCCTGGGAAAGAACGGGAGGCATATCTTTAATTTCTTGGAACTTTTCTATACTGTAGCTATTGTTCGGAATCTTTTCAGGACTAGCGTAATATGAGTTCGCCAAAGCGATTTGTACGCTGATGAAAGGCAGTATCAAAATAACAATATTTTTCTGCATTATTCATTTTCTCACTTTGAGACATTGGATCAAATTAAATAAATAATTGACTAGTTTGCCCCTAAACATTTCAGGACCTTCGTCCGATTATGATATTAATGAGGGCGTTTTTATCCATTCTAATCCTGCTTAATTCATTAAACACGTATGGGGCGCCAGCACCTAAGAATATCGTATTCTATACCCCTCTTGAATCGAGCGTAATCTCCACCAGTGACTACGAAGATATCAGAGTCGATTCAGATCGCGACCAAAATGTCGATCTTTGGGTCGTAAAAAAAGGTAACACCCAGATTTTGATAAGATTCACTGAAAGATCAGTGAGCAGCTTTACGATAAAAAAAACAATTGCATCCAAAATATTCGAAACAGATTATGTCGCCAAAAATGATGGCTTTTTTCTCGCTGCGAAATCAATAAGAACGCCCCGAACAATGAACGGGAGTATTGATGAATCTTCCTGTGCAGAATCCGTTACGGATCTAACAAAAAAGATTTCTGAACTCTCTCTTGTGAGTAAGTCGAAGATCAGTGATGCAGCATCAAAGGTAATCAAATGTAACTCAACTCCAGAGATTTCCAAAAAAATCCAGGCATCGTTGTCTAGCCTCATTGTGGATAAAGACTTACAAGCATGTATCTCTGGAGACAAAGTACAGTCCATATTCCCCAAAAAACGAAAAGCAGATCTTCTGTATTACGGAAAAAAGCTTGAACTTGATTTGAAAAAAATTGGAGCCAATCAAGAACAACAATCCGATTTAATAACTTGTAGTTCAGAAGAAAAAGAAGAGACATTAAATGCCAAATATACAGAGAATGGAAACATCTCATTTTCAATTCCTAGGGACTATGACTCGCGAAAACTATCCAAAGAGTCCAAACCTCTTTTGTTGCATGAACTACTTCACCGTGTTGGCATTGTAGAAGATAAAGATGTCGAAAAAATTGTCAACGTATGTGTGTACAACATGGCCATCACAACGGCACCTACTGTAGGAGGTGGGGGCTTCGGCGACGAATCTCAAAAAATTGACAAAGTCGCCAATGACAACGCTACAAAGGGTGCCATCACGAAGTCTGAAGTCGTGTCGGCAAAAGAAGTTAAGCCTCCGGCTCGTGCTCCATCTAGTACTGCCGCAGAAAAAGGTGGCGGAAGCGAAGGCATTAACATCGCGAAAGAAGTGTCTGTTGCGGAAGTTAAACAAGCTGTGCCGTCAGCCGACAAGCTTGCAGTGAACTCAGTAAACATGACTGACGAAGGCAAAGCGCAAGCCGTGGCTGCGAGCCAGCGTCAATCGGCGCCGGTGTTTGCGATGGCGGATCGTGCGATGGGGGTTATGAATACTCCGGCGCTTGCGAGTAGCGATGATTCTTCTTATTCCGGTTCTTCGTATTCGAGCTCGTCTTCGTCGAGTGATTCGGGCTCCTCGTCTTCCAGCTCGGCTTCCTCTTCTCGTTCCGGTTCTGGACAGCGTTACCACGAGCGCAACCCGGGATACGAAAGCAAAACGGTGGCTGACACCAACAATTATGATGCAAAAAAAGGTATCTATATTCCGAGCTCGAAAAATGGGATGAAGGTGGTTAAGGAAGTTGATCTTACTCGACAAACAAATGCTGCTGATCGCACTGGTGGCGCTTCTGCTACTGCTGCGAATTCTCGTAGCGTCGCTTCGACGGGTCGAGGGACGACAGCCCCGCGTGGCTCGCAGGCCTCTGGCGACGAACAAGCGAACTTTAATGAAGTGAATGCGGCTTCTGCTGGTGGTAGTACTGGTGGAGCTTCAGGTTCAGGTGGCGGCAGCGGAACATTCTATTCTGGTGGTGGTGGCTCTGACAGAAAAACGAATGCGAATACTCGTCGCGGAGTCGCTTCCAATGGCTCTGCAGGCAATGCTTCAGCTGATTCCAGAGAGGAAGTTCTTTCTCGCATCACTGGCACTAGCTACAAAGAAGTAAAGTCCAAGCTTAGCACTTCGGAGTTTAAGAACTCCTTGGTACAAAATCAGATTAAGATCGTTGATACCTATGGCAACGAAATCGGTGCCTCTCAGGCACGCACCATCTTCTTAGATGATGGCAGCCGCTTTATCATGCAGAGAAGAAAATAATCTTGCGGAACCAGCCGCTCGCTCGCTTATACACCCACAGAAATTCTCACAACCAAACTCACTGCATGTTCACACACAACCACCACACTCACCGACTCTTACGCACATTCATGCTCACTCTAACATTCCAGCATTGAGACATTCCCAGTAACTCCATGAAAACCAATTGGACAGGGTTCACTCACTGTCTAAATTTTGGTTTACACTTCCCCGGCTCCCGGAATTTCAGTGTCAAACAGTTTGCAGTTGGTGCCATTTTTCGGTGGGCACGATTTTGCAATACGAACATTCTGTGTCTCTTATAACTCTGGGGAGGGTTGATGAGAAATCTTCGTGGGAATCTGGCCAAACTATTTATTCTGATCGGTTCGGCGGTGACGATTGTCTCATTTCAGAACTGCTCTAAGGCAGCCTTCAATATCGATGCAAGAGCCAAACAATCCGCTCTGGATAATGGCACTGTGTTCGGCGCTACAGACAGCGCAGAGTACCCAGATGAAGGAACCAACGTTCCTGACAGCGCCGAATACCCTAATGAGGGCACAAACACACCTGACGGTTCAGAAAGCGAAGGACCGAATGTGCCTGATGATTCTGCGTATTCAAAAATCAGCGTGACACCAAACCCGGTTTGCGGTCCTAAAGTTGGCGATCTTTCTAAGCTTTCAATTCTGTCTACGACGAACAAAATCGTGGGCGTCCTTTACAAATCGACGATGGGTTCGATTGCTGCAGGAGCAACGGTTGTTCAAGTTTATGACTCTGAAGCTTACTCAAAAAGCTTTAAGGATCAGCTAGCGACTTCTAAAAACATCGAACTTCCTATCAGTGCTCCGCTGACTGAAGGTGTTTACTCTGTTGTGTTTTACGATGGCGCTAAGGCTTCCTCTCCTTATAAGTATTCAATGGATGGCGGCGCAAAGGCAGTCGCTCCAATGCTCGACTCCGTGGCTGCGATGCTCGATGTGAACTCAGCCTTCAGAATCGGCAAAGATGGCAAGCTTCAAGGTAAAGTTCAAATTGCTAACGTATTAGTTGGTTTCGAAGGCGACGCTGCTTGTGCGAACGCTGATAAAATTGACCCATTGCTATTGCAGCTGAACACGAAATCACCAAAACCGATTTCACTGACTTCTCCGCAAAATGGCGTGATGTTCGACCTTCTAGGTGCTTTGAACAATCACAAACCTGTGAAAACTGCTTGGTTCGCCTCTGCTGATACCGAAGACTACTTCCTGGTGCTGCCAAATGGCCAAGGTAAAGTTCTAGGTATCAACGAATTGTTCGGTGACGCCACTTTGGGGCCAGACCAAAAATTCGCTAAACAAGGTTTCGCGGCCCTGGCTAAGTACGATGACGACAAAGACAAAATCATCACTGGCGCGGACTCCGTATTCAGCTCTCTGAAACTATGGAAGGACAGCAATCTGGATGGTATCGCTCAATCCTCCGAGCTGCACTCTTTGGATGAAAAAGGTGTCATCGCAATCGACTTGAAGTTCGACCGCCGTTACAAAGAAGTCGACCAGCACGGAAACATGGTCCGCTATAAATCAGTGGTAGTGATGAAAGATAACAGCTACGGATTGGTTTACGACTTGTACTTAAGATTTATTAAATAAGTATCGAAAGAGAGAACAATAACAACAAAACGAATTAACCCTAAAAGCAAAAAGCCTGGTGATGAACCAGGCTTTTTCTTTTTTGATGCGGTGTACACGTAAACAGGACCTGGCACCCTAGTGGGAGGAGGCTAGGTCTACTACTTGGTTGAATACGAGGGCTTCTGGTTTGGAATCTTTGTTGTCCAGGCAGAAGTAGCCGACGCGTTCGAATTGGTAGCGGTTTTCTAGGGTGGCCTTTGCTAGGCTCTTTTCTAGTTTTGCGTTTTTGATTACTTTTAAAGAGTCAGGGTTCAAATTGGATTTGAAGTCTTGGCCTTCTGCTACGTCTTCAGGGTGCGCTACTTTAAATAGGCGACCGTACAGGCGTACTTCGGCGTCCACGCAATCTGTTGCTGATACCCAGTGAACGATACCTTTGACTTTGCGACCGTCAGCCAGTGGCTTACCACCCAAAGTTTCAACGAAGTATTCACAACGAAGCTCTTTGATTTTGCCAGAAGCATCTTTGATGACTTCATTGCATTTAATCACGTAAGCATTGCGCAAGCGCACTTCGCGGCCTGGGCCCAAACGGAAGAAGTCTTCTGTTGGATTTTCCATAAAGTCAGAAGCATCGATGTAAACTTCTTTAGTGAATGAAAGTTCACGCTTACCAAGTTCTGCATTTTTTGGATGAACAGAAGACAAAATAGTTTCTTTATGGCCCTCTGGCAGATTCGTGATCACGACTTTAATTGGATCCAAAACCGCCATCGCACGATGAGAAACTTCATCCAAGTGATCGCGAACGCATGCTTCCAGGATATCAAACTCAATCAAGCTTTCAGCTTTCGAAACACCGATACGTTTTGCAAAACGTTGGATCGATTCAGGAGTGTAACCACGTCTGCGAGCAGCAGAAATAGTCGGCATACGAGGGTCATCCCACCCGTTCACCAAACCTTCTTTCACCAATTGCAAAAGTTTACGCTTACTCATCACGAAGTAAGTCATGTTCATACGAGCGAACTCGTACTGGTGCGGCTCACCTGGAACATCCACATTTTCCACACACCAGTCATAGAATGGACGGTGATCTTGGAACTCAAGTGTACAGATAGAGTGCGTGATCATCTCCTTCGCATCAGACAATGGATGAGCATAGTCGTACATTGGGTAAATGCACCACTTGTCACCTGTGCGGTGATGGTGCGCTTTACGGATACGGTACAACAATGGATCACGCATGTTCATGTTTGGTGATGCCATGTCGATTTTTGCACGCAAGATATGTTGGCCTTCTGCGAACTCCCCCGCACGCATGCGACGGAACAGATCCAAGTTTTCTTCAACCGAGCGCTCACGGAATGGAGAGTTCTTACCCGGGTGAGTGAAATCACCACGGTTCACACGAACTTCTTCTTCGTTTTGAGAATCGACGTAAGCCTTACCGTCTTTGATCAACTGTTCAGCCCATTGATAAATTTCTTCGAAGTAGTCAGATGCGTAGAATAAGTTTTTGCCCCAATCAAAACCCAACCACTTCACGTCGTTCATGATCGACTCAACGTATTCCGTGTCTTCTGTTTCTGGATTGGTATCGTCAAAACGCAGATGGCAACGGCCGTTGTATTCCTGAGCCAAACCAAAATTCAAACAAATCGATTTCGCGTGACCCAAGTGAAGGTAACCATTTGGTTCCGGTGGAAAGCGTGTGACCACTTCTTTCACTTTGCCTGATTCAAGATCTTTTTCGATGATTTGTTTTAGAAAGTTCGCGCCTTCAGCAGGTGCTTTTTCGTTGGTCTTTGGAGCGGCTTTATTATTGGAATTATTGGGCTTATTCATAATCCATTAAGTACACCCGCCGCCCCCTAAAGTGTCAAGTCCAGCCCCCGAAATGCGGTGCTTCTAGTTAAAAACACGGGAGCAAGAGATGGCTGCCGCAGGTTTTGGTGCAGGAGGCAGAGGTTTACTCAGGAAAGCACGGCGTCCCGATTCCACAAGTTCTAGAGTTGAAAGCCGATCCTTGCCCACCAGAGTACCAATCACCTGACGCGGTCTTAGAATAGCTACTTTGGACATGATTTGAGTCAAATCTTTCTTACTGCCACTGTCTTCCAAAAGTTTTTTAAGAATCGTCAAACCACGATTGATATTGATAAAGTCATACGGCAAACGCAGTCCATGATTGAGCGCCCACTTTGTCCACTCATCGGCAGAGGCATCTTCCTTGGTTTTAAAGCCAAGTTTTACTTTAGCTGTCACCAAAGATTTAAATTTTGCTTCCGTCACCGAATTTGCGGATTTATTGCTAATATCCCACAATGACTGACCAATCAGTTTGGCGTCCTGTAATGTCAACGCAGTTTGAAGTAAAAGAATATTATCTTGCAACTCCCGAGTGATTTTTCCGCCCATACCGAAATCAAGTAAGTTCACGCGGATCTTTTCATCACCGAATTGCACCAGGAAATTTCCCTGATGAAGATCGGAGTGGTAAAAACCTTCACCGAATAGAGTTTCAGTACCCCACAGACGAACCAAGGCTTCGACCACACCTTGTTTCAGTTGAGGTACAACGTCACTCCATTGTTTCGCTTCTTTATCAAGCTTTTGACCCAAGACCATTTCCTGAACCATCAGTTTTGTTTTTGAACCCCTCGGCGGATAGATTTCAGGCACGTGAAATTCAATAACGTTTTTATGCCCCGGAGTATCCATAAAGACTTCTTGATTGTAGCGAGTCGCCGCAAACTTTTGACGAGAAACAGTGTCCTCCTGACTCAACTCTGCAGTCACTGTTGCTGTCACATCAGAAACCAAAGGTGAAATTTTTGGCATCCCTGACTTCATCAATGCCGGATTCACATCCAAAATCTCTGCCACTTCTTTGAGGATACGTGAATCTTCCTGCACACGATGTTCAATCCCCGGCTTGATAAAACGAACGACAACATCTTGACGGTGACCGTTGAGCAAAATCTTTGCGCGATGAACCTGCGCCATGGTTCCAACGCCCAAAGCCTTTTGTTCAAAATAGATGAATTCGTAGTTCTGTCTTTCCGCTTTCAACAGTTCTTCAACCTGACGGTATGGAACCGGGCGAACGGCGTCTTCAAGGCGTTTAAAGACAATCGTCATTTCGGGACTTAAATCCCCCTGACGAGCGACGATCTGTAAGAGCTTTTGCAATTGAGGACCCGCGTTTTGAACCATGACCTCAAACTTATGCATATCATCGGCACGAATATCGCCACCTAAGAACGAGGACACGATAAGCTTTTTAGAATTCAAAGACAGTCTGGCGAAATACTCTGAAAGCATCGTCTGCATAACGATTTTTACCGAAGGATCTTGAGTCGCTGCCAACCCCGATGTCGCGATCTTTTCACCAATACGATCGAACTCTTTTAAATGTCCTTGAAAAAGCTTATCGCTGTTTTGCAAAAACATATATTTCAGCGCTTTATGACCTTCACCGCTTTTATTTAGCAGTTCCAGAGCACGCGTCATGATCAAAGGACTGACCAAAGCTTCTTTGCCACCGGCAGTCTTTTCAGCCATGGCTTTTAATTGCTCCGACTGCCAATCAATATAGTCATCGATTTGTCTCTGCACGCGGTAACTTGTTGCTTTAAAGATCTGCATCGGACGAGGACCGTCCTTTTCAATAAGATCCAAATCCAAGTTCACACTTTGAGTGTCAGGCCACTGCCCACGGAATGCCGCTAAGAATTCATTAAAGCTTTTAACTTCGACATCCTGAACAGGTTTTTGGGAAACAGCTTGAAAATATTTAATACCGCGATCCAGGATTTTTTCCTGTTGCTCCAGGCTTTCACCAGAAGCCATCAGGGCATAAGTCACTGCAAGTCTTTGCTCGAAAGAAAGGTAGAGACCTGTATCCTTAGGAGCCGCTTGCGCGACAACTCCCAGTGACATTAAGATCACGAGTAATGTGGTTTTTAAAAACTTACTCACCATACACACACTTTCAGCAAAAACGAAAAATAAGGAATGATCTTATTCATTTAGTGCAGGAACCACGCCGACCTCATCCTTATATATAGGCGTCGCAAGATGTTTACCACCTGTGCAGCAGCCAACGATTGTCACTGGAATCTGAACTCCCTGACTCCTTAAGATTGCTAAGGTCACAATCTTGCAATGCTGCCTTCTTCGGAATCGTATTTTTAAAGGAGTCTAGGAAATGAAGACTGTTCTTCGATATATTACATTTGGAGTCGCGGCACTTCAGGTTAACGCTGCGATGGCTGGCAATTTTGCGTCCGTGCCTAAAACCCCGACATCTCCGCCTGCAAAAACAGCTTCAGCGCCGATCGATTGGAACAAGAGTTCCTTGGATTATGTGACTCAAGGAAACGCCCAGAAGGATTCCGTTCAGGAAGCGATAAACAATCGTAAATATTTAAAGCAAGTCGACATCGAGCGCGTGACCCGTGCAAAAATGCAGGATGATCAAAAGCGCATGATGCTAAAAGGTCAGGTGATCAGTATCGACACTCGTGACCAAGAAGCATGTCTGGCGATTCAAAAAGAACTGCTAAGCAATAAGACTTTAAAAGCGATGAATGATGTCAGCGGCCTTTGCGTGCAGGACAATCAAAAACCCATCGCGACGGTCACCGTACTCAGTGAGTCGAACGAGGTTCAATGGCAACGAGAACTAAATATCAGTAAATACACTTCGACCGACAAGAACATCATCACTTCCACTCGTAACGTGGCGCTGGCGGCTTTGGGTGTTGCGGGTGTTCTATATTTGATGCCTGAGAGTGTCTCAAAATGGGACAAGTCTAAAATGAAGAACCTTCCTAAGAACTGGGAAGAGAACATTAAAGCCGGTCCCCACATGGATAAAGACGACTGGATGATCAATTACATCGGTCACCCTTACTCAGGAGCGGCCTACTACCAAGTGGCGCGTAATGAGGGCTTAAGCATGATGCAATCCTTCGGTTACTCAGTACTGATGTCGACATTCTTTTGGGAGTTTGGTGTGGAGGCTTTTGCAGAACAACCATCGATTCAGGACTTATTCGCAACTCCAATTGTAGGCTCTATCCTGGGCGAGATCTTCTATCGTGCAGAATTAAAAATCAAAGCCAACAACGGTGAGCTTTTAGGCTCAAAACGCCTGGGTGCTTTTGCGATGATCGTGATGAATCCAATGGGTGTAGTGGCTGATAAGATCAATGATTTGATCGGTAAAGATATAGTTCAAGATGCAAGAGCTCATCTGACTGTTCGTAAAGCTCCAACAACGAATGCTGAAATTGAGCGCGGCAATGTTTGGGGTATCGAGATGCAGTTTAGGTTTTAGTTCAGAATCGAAATAAGGAAACAAAAAAGCCCGGAACCAACCGGGCTTTTTTTATTTAGCCTACTCCGCCGGAAGAACGCAGCGGATCTCGCCAATGTTCACAGAAGAAGACGAAGGTGTAAAGTCAAACCGGGAATGATATCGCCCTGACGAAGAAAGCATGCGATATCCCGCGTTCGTATCGGATGTTTGAGTCGCATTCCAACTTGGATTAATAACACCATTACCCGTCACCTGAGCTTTCGACAGATAAGTCGAAGAATAAGATGTCGCTGTGATCGGCAATCCCATCGGAACCACGTAAGCCGTATAATTCGTGTTCGAGTACGCCAACAAGCCACCAGAGAATTTTGTATTCTCGATCACATAACCCGTCGATGCTCCCGTAATATTGTACAATAAATCCCAGTTACCGTTATCCAGTGGAGAGATTAAACCCGTTGTCACCACTGGCGACGCTGTATTGCCACTGTACCACAGCATGTCTGACTGGAATTTACGGCCGTAAGGCTCCTGAACCCCATATCTGGATTCACAATCAATTGTGGCCTTAGCACCGATCATATAAGACTTGGAATTCGAACCCTGTGTTGAGACCTTCATCATTTCTTTATACTGAGGGAAATTAACGGTATCCAATAAGTCAGCGACATTGCCGGGCACTGTATCTGGATTCGAACTGTACAAGTCACAACCAAACACCGTTTGATGGGACGTTGTACCGTTGTAAACGGTCGCAAACGAGGCAAATGATGGGAACGCATAGAGCTCGCCCGTTAATAAGGCAGGACCCGAGTAAACCACCAACTCACGCTGACGACTGAGTCGTTTCGTTCCATAGTTAGGATCCGATTGCGTTGAACAAACTTGTGCCGCATTGTAGTTGTTAATACCGATATTAATTTTTCCGCGTCGACCCAGAATGGCAGTATTGATAACACCATTTTCATAATAGCCAGGATCGTTCGTAACCATACCTTGCACTTGAGCGGTGCCGTCAGCCAAAGGCAACGTACTAGATAAAGAAGTCCACGTTGTACCAGTCGCAGTGCTAAATGCAGTCGCACGATAACAATAGTTACCGCCTGAGGCTAACTGATAATAGACGTCGCCCAACTTACCTTGGCTTGAAGTGGGAGTTGATGTTCCGATACAACTGCCATCCACATTCGTGGTATCACCTGGTGAAGAACGCGTTCCGCACTTGCCACCTTGGGATTGCATCGTCCAATTACATCCCGTTTCCCAACGATCTACGAAGAGATTATAACCAAAATCATAATATCCAGGATCGAATGTCAAAAGCAGGATTATTGCCGCCCGTATTGTAGGGGACGGCTGCCACACCCGTATAAACGCAGCGATTATGGCTCATCGGATCGGATGCCTTATTCATCTGCTGACACATATCGTAGTTTGCAGCATCACGCTGAACTAACACCATGTTTTTGGGCGGAATCGGAACCAGAATTGACACTTTTTCCAGAGCGTCAGTTGACGTCGGCAAAGCCTCGACCCAGCGATCCGAGGTCGCGGTATCGGTATGCACCAATGACATCGAATAACGATATTTTGCTGGAGACGCCGCCACTTCGGTATCTCGGCAAGTCACAGTTCCAGAGCTCGCAACGGCATCAGAGCACACAACACAGGCAGAGGTCGTAGCACTTGTACAAACCACTTTGGTCGAGCTATCCATCGCATTGCCTTGCAGTGCACGGGTGATAACGTATTTTGCGGTACTACCTTGCGTACTGAAGGCGTTAAAAACCAACTCCACTTGACGCCCGGACGGAGACTTAAAGCTGTTTGCCGGATTGGCTTGAGCCCCCGGAGCTTCACCAAACGCGCGAACCAACATCACATTTCCCCATTGAGGAATGTTCGCGCCGTCATAGTCATACCCAACCGTTAATGTCGATGCATTGAAAACAACGTCGTTACCATCTTCTTTAGCTAACGAAGTCACGTACGCTTGGGCACTAATAATATAAGGAAAACCCGTACGAAGACCTGTGATCTCGATTTCGGTATCCGTCCCAAGTCCTTCAGCCAAAAGTGTTTTTGTACCGCCAGTACTTGTTTGACCGTAAACTCTGATTTTATCTACGACAGTCGAAATGTTGTTGAAATTTACTTTTAAGGAAGTTCTTGAACCGGATGTGATGGAGCTAATCCCAGCCCAAGAAACTGATTTCACAGTTTTCGTGTTGCTGTCCTCGATATCGTTCTGATCGACAGCATTCACTTGGTAAGTGTAAATCGCTCCCCAAGTAACAGTTCCATCCATATAAGAGGTCAGGGAATTGGCAACAGTGCTTAGCAAGGTTTTCTTAGCACCGTTTACTCTATAGATCTTATAAGCCTTAACCAACGCCGTATCCGTCACCGCAGGCCAAGTAATAAGAATACCTGTTACTTTATTTACAGCAGAGGCCACACCCGTAAATTGAGACCCGTTAATTTGACTTTCAGAAGAGAGAGTCGACGTCGCTTTATTGCTCTTATCTAAATAGCTAAAGCAACCCGTCAATGACAGGAACAAGGAAGAAGATAGTAAGTAATAAATAATTTTCTTATTCATTACTCAGCCTCCACTCCGCACAGCAAACCAGAGACATTATAGCCCGCTGAATCTGCCATACTAAAGCTCCAACGTCCGGTATCCTCACCCGATGACGTCATTACAAAGCCGGTCATGTTTTGGTCATTAAATGGAAATCTGGCTGTTGCACGACTGCCCGACAAACCGATGTGTGCCGTTCCCAGTCTGCCAGATGCTGTCAATTCGCTGAGTGTACGGAACGTCTGACTTCCCCCCGTCCAAGTACAAACTGGCGCACCCAACGGAGCAATAAACTTGGTCATATTCACACTAGCATTGCAACCATAGTAACTGGTTTGCGTCGGCGTCGGTTGCATCCAAATATAACGACCGTATCCAAAATAGAAGCCTCTATTCGGAGCCATCGTACCGTTGAACGAATAGTTCGCAAAATCTGAAGCGCTGACGTCAAGATCAGATCCCGACATACCTGTCGCATTTGCTGGACTTGTACCGAAATTTGAGTTTGCGAAGTAATCAGAGAAGATAATGCCAGGGCTATAGAATGTGTATGGATCTTGAATACCAAATCTTGAAACACACTGCGAAGTCGCCGTATTTCCGATAAAGAATCTTTCACCATAACTGTATGAATTAAGAACTGTACCGTTCACTGTCATTGCCGTCTGATAATTCGAGCTGTTTAGATAAGCCGTGATTGCCGCATCACCGGTTGCGCCACTTGCAAGAGCCGCCGTCGGGTTACATGTCGTATTATTTGGAGCATCAAAAACACTCATAGCCGTCGTCACAGCATTAGGTTCACCAGGGATGTAAGGCATTGGTGAAGCCACAATGTATTCACGTCGACGCAGCAGACGTTTAGAACCATAGTCTGAACTTTGCGCATTACAAATTCTCGCCGCACCAGCAGGAGTCATTCTGTGAATCGGTGGACGGAATTTATTCCCCGTCGCACCAGGATCGATCGTTGTGGCTTTAGCGATATCAGCCAAGGACAAGCTTGTTGCATCTTGACCCACGCTGTACCAGTTCGTCGTACTACCGCCCAAATTTACCGTATCAATGAAGCAATCTCCATTAGATGTGTTATTGGAGAAGCCCAACATCACGCGGCCGCCGCCATTTTTGGTTGGATAAAGGCCTGTCAGACCACCCGTTCCCGTTGTGAAGACTCCGATACATCCGCCGCCACTGCTGGATTGACCGGTCACACAGCTGTTCACGTTTTGCGTCCAGTTACATGCAACCTTATAGCGATCCACCAACATGTTGTAACCAAAATCATAGTATCCGTTATCGTAAGTTCTAACGGGTTTTGTCGGTCCTGTCGTCGAAGGAACGGCACCCAAGCCCGTATACACGCAGCGCTGATTGTGACGAGGATCACTGGCGGCGTTGATATTCAAACACATTTCGTAGTTTGCAGCATCACGCTGTACCAACACCATATAATCTGACGGTACGTGAGCCTTTACTGTATAAAGCGCTTTATTGGAGCAATCATTGGAATTTTGGCATGGAAGTTCCTCGGTGTATTCCACACCCGCGGAATCTTTTTTAACCAAAGTAATCGCGTAATAATAAATCTGCGGAGGAGAAGCCAGGGCCGTATCCTCACAGTACTGAGTCCCCGTCACTTCACAAACTTTACAGGAAGTGGTCGACGTCGCCGTACAAGCCGTTGTGACCGTCGTATCAATAGATGTCGTCGTTGAACGCATCACACGATATTTCGTAGTGCTGTTGGCATTGCTAAACGGAAGCCAGGTGATATTAAATTGACGAGCTTTCGGGCCAGACGTTGCATTCGGAGCCGTACCGTAACCTTGAAAGTTCAAAATGCCGCGATAATAAAATGTCGTATCATTATCTTTACCACTTCCGAAACTATCGGAGTAAGTCTGACCTAAGATAGTTGAGTCATTGCCGTCTTCGGCACCCAAGTAACTCATATAGGCGCGAGCGTAGAATTTGTAGTTCACTCCAGAGCGCAAACCTGTGACGTCAATGTTTTCCACATTGCCGTTAGCGGTAGCCACCAAAGTGGCAGCCGAACCACCGTTTTTTGGCTGAGCATAAATTTTAATTGAATCAAACGCACCCGTCGAACCATTCAGTGAAATTGACGCCGTTGTTTTACCGGTGATAGTTACGCCCGCAATACCATAAAATGTAACCGTTGAAACTTGCTTTGTGTTTCCGTCTTCTTCACCTGTTAAGGCATCAATCGCCAAAACTTTGTAAGTATAAATTTGACCTTCCGTCAAAGAGTCAGAATCTGTAAATGAAGTTGAATCCGCATCAACACTGCCTACAAGCGTCCATTGATTGGAACCAGAAGAGTTCGTACGCAAAGAGTAGACGTTGTAACCCAGAGTTGCTCTGTCTGCTTTTGTCCAAGAGACTTTAACTGCTGAAGGATAACCACCCAGATTTTTCGCAGTGGTTGCACCGACGAACCATGCAGATGAACTTGCGGTCAAAGACGCAACTTCACGGGCTTTCAAACATCCCGTTAACGTAATCATAAAAATGATTAGGAAACATTTCATGATTTTATAAAGGTTCTTTGACATCGGCGAAGCACTCCATTTGCAACGTAAACCAATGTACTTATCGGAATTTGTTGGGATTTTTATAGGCCCAGATTCAGATTGAGACGGTGATTATTGACTCCAAACACCAGTCCCCTTCATATTTTAGCCTCAATTACATACAACTCGAGGCCGCCGAACCGTTTTGGAACTTCACAATGACGTCGCGGGAGATAGTTCCTCCCCGACCATCGCTCAGGGTCAGGCTGTAAGTCCGAGATATCGTCGAAGTCCCGGCATTAAGGCAGGATGGTAATTTGATGGTCCAAAGATTCGTGCTGCTAGCTATCGTGCCAGGGACGCCAGAATTTGTGAACGCCAGCGTATAACTGTCGTTCGTTAGATCAGGATCTGTATAAGTCAGCTGATTGGTATAAGTTTTTTGCCATGTATTCCCTGACTTCGTATTCTGCGCAAGATTTATACAAATCGTAAAGGCGCTCGAACTTGAATTCGCACTACTGCCCGTACAACCATAGCTTCCTGCTGCAAGGCCAATTGCCGTTGGAGCGCGGTTGGTATTATTAATAGTCACACCGACAGAGATCTGAGTTTCGAGTGTGAACGTGTCATTCGCAATTTCAGAGGGAGTCTCATTGTCTGAAGTCCCCGGCTGACGAACAACGTTGAAACTTACGATATAATTTTTGCTTGTGCCCGGCAGTGCCACATCACCATCTGTATAGTTTGGCGAAATAGTGAATAAGAAATCCTGTGTGCCATGTCCCTCCAAAGACCCAGGAGAAACAATCATCGCAGCACGACAAGTTCCCATACCGCCGCTGACGTAACAGGATGGACTGGAAACATTGTAAGTATACTGATTCACATCGGCAACAGATTGTGAAATCGCACGCAGAACGAATACGGAGCTTTGTCCCTCGTTCACCACGATAGTAGGAACTTCGATATCATTTTGCAGAATTTTTAAAATCATGGGTGCCGGACTCGAGGCGATCACAAGTTTGAACGCGTGGGATGCAGAGTTTCCTCCCGCATCCGTCACCGTCAATTTCACATAGTAAGTGCCTGCATTTCCATATTGCGGCATCCACGAACCCGAGAATCCCGAGCGCGATAAACTGAAATTCAAACCAAAGGCCGAACACGTACTGACATAAGGATCTCCAAGTGCCGTCGTATTCGCCTGACATGCCCATGACAAAGACTCTCTGGAGTCGTCATCCGTGATATCAGGGTCAGTGAACATTTCATCAACCGGCAATTGCAACAAGAGGTTTTCGGTTCCCGCTACTTCCGCAACGTCCGGAGACGTAATTTCAGTCACGGCGCGATTCGTATCCTCGACCGCAAAGGTCACGGCATCAGATTTAGAACTTAAGCCGTTCGCATCTGTTGCAGTCACCTGGAAACTACATTCATCGCGAGAGGTATAGGCCGGGTAACCACTGAGTACCACCTCTCCCGAACCATTGATTGAAAGTGACGCTGTATCCGACCAATCACATCGACCATTCGTTGAGGAAAAAGTATAAGTTATGGCTGTAGGGTTCGGGCTCGGATCTAAAGCCTTACCCATCACCAAGCTAAATGCCGTACCTTCTTTTAAATTCGTATCCGTTCCGCCGGAAATCCATTCTGGTGGGTCATCTGCATTCGTCACTGGGAATGTGGCGGTTTGTGTTGCCAGTACAACGCTTCCATCCAAATTTGGATCTGTCGCTGTATCGTATCGCAAAGAGTATGTGAACGTGATCGTCGTATCCTCGCCGATACCTTGCAGGTAACTTGGAATATAAGACCAGGTAATGATAGGATTCTGTGGATCTGTTTTATCCTGCACCCAATTGGATAAAACCCCCGCACCGGTTGGGAAACCCGTGCGAATTGTACCAACACCCTTGACTGTTAGTAGTAATGGGTCGCCCTCTGGATTGGTAATTGGAATCGTCACATCGGAAGAGGCTCCCTCGATGAAAGCACCGGTTAAAGTCGATGCAAACACTGGAATTTGAACAGCGTTCACCATGATTTTACCTTGAGCAACGTGATTTGCCGATGTCGAAGTTGTCACTAATACTTGGAATGGATAGTTCGAACCTGCCAACGCATTTCCCGGAGACCATCTTACCACTCCAGCTGTGCTAATAGTCATCCCTGCCGGGCCCGAAACAAGCGCGTAAGTGACGCCTAAGTTTGGCGTAGCCGCTGGATTATCGATATCTCTGCAATAAGAAGTCAGTGCCGCTGTGTTGATGCGGTTTGCTTTCATTGTTAACTGTATGGGTTCGTCACATTCAGGGGCACGGTTTGCACGACCAACTTCAAAGTGGATTTTAACTCGGCTGCTGAAATCCACACTCTCAGTAAATGTGGGAGCGAAGTCCGCCATAACTTGGTCTTCATTTGTGAAAGTATAAATCATGGGCGAACCGGCTGCCGTCGCCGTACTGCCATCAGCGCGAGTCATCACCCAATTCGCTGCTTGAATTTTAGTGCTGGAATTTAAGGGATTCACAGCAATGACATTCGCAGAAACCGTGGTCTGCTGCTTACCAATCGCCGTCCCATAACCGTTCGTGGTCAGCACAGGTGTACTCCACGCGTAATAAATCGCTTCCGGTACCCAGTTATAGGCAATCGTCAGACTTGGATTTTCCCGAGCCAGGATCTGCGTAATTCCCGCCACCAAGTCAGAACGACTTTGAATAAAGGCCAGCACCTGACTGCTGGTTTGAGTGCGGCAACTTTGACAGATAAGCTCAACACTCGTGACCATCGAGGAGAATGCATTTTGAGAAATCTTTAAGCTCGGGTTCGTGAAGCCCCACTTAAGCAACCACAACAAAGCTGTGGTTGTGTTGGTAACCGGAACGTCGGGTCCCAGTAGTGGTGCCTCGAATAAGAAATCTCCGCTCGGATGAGAATCAACGAAGACCTTGACAGTCAAATCCAGAGGCTGCGCGACCGCAGGATTTTTTCTATCACCATAATCACCATCTAAAATCGTAGTTGGAACTTTAAGCACGCCGCCTTCGTTTGTGACTTCAGTGACGAAAACACCAAGACCATAAACATCTGTCGGAGCATTATAGAATACGCGCACGCTTGCACCAGCGGACAAATAGTACGCCGGACTCGCAAGAGCATTCTGTGAGCCTGAACTGCTAAGCTCACTTTTCGAGCATCCCAAAATGAGACACATCGATATAAATAGTAGGAAATACGCGCGCATATTAAACTATTCGGTACTGTTCCCTACCATCTTTAAGAAATAGTCAAAATCCGAGTGACCTCATGAGGTAAGTTTCAAGTACTGGTCTACCCAATTGATACTGGGGAACATATAGTTTCAAGATGATATGGTCGCGAATTTTTCTTTTAACGGTATTTACGAGTTTGTCTGCTTTAGCCCAGACCTCCTCGACCGTTAAGACAGAGGGTGACACTAAGAAATTTTCCAAAGAAGACCTCGATCAACGCTTGGGCAAAGACTGGAAAGGGATTCTGTACGTCTGCAATCCCTACTGTGAATTCATCTCTGTTCGCGAAGAAAAATCCTGGAATCCCCCGATAGAAAAGCGCGACGCCGACTATGAGCATTTAAAAATCATCGCTCAATCGGATCCCCTTTATCCCCTTTTGATTTCCCGTAATCCCGTTCTACCTTTCATCAATCAAAAGGCCTTAGCTTCCCAAAAAGAATCCATCCCTACCGAAATCAAACCACCCAAATATGCGGTTTATAATTTCAATTGGGGTTATGCGGTTTCCGGCGGGATCCTCTTATCCCAAAGTTCTTGGACTGGAAATACTCAATTGCAAACAGATCTATCCTCGGAGGGTGCACAGTACGCGCCTTTCGTCCAGGTGCAATTGATGCGCGGTCAACCCACACGCCTTCGTTCTTTCTGGATTCAACATGAATTGCTAATAAACTATGCCACGTCACCGGGATACAAATCTCAGGATATCAGTTTGTCAGCGACAAACTCTCAACAATCGTTGGGTTATCAGGCGTGGCTGACATTTCCGACCTATAAAATCGGTCCCCGCATTATTTACGATAACGAAACTTGGACGACGTCCACGAATTCTCTGCAGCACTTTTCCTTTGATCGTCAGTCATGGCTATTGGGAGTTTCTGCAAAATGGAATCACTGGATTGTGAACTTTGACACGGCCATCATGTCAAAGATCTCTGAAGCCCAACAATTTCGCCAAGATCCATTTACATTGAACTGGTACCGCCTGAAAGTTCAAAAGTGCACCGCCGACATTAATCTCTACGACATCACTTTCGGATTTTGTGGCGGGGGCTTGGTGCTTTTGGACCAACAAAAAGCCGCGCTGGCAAACAACATTCTTCTTTCCGGGGAAAGTTCCCTGGAGCGTACTGATTTCGGCGCCTTTTTTTCTATTCGAATTGGTGAGGATCTTTACTGATGGTTTCACAAGCGGCTCTGTCTTTAATTTTGATGCTCGACTACTCCGGTTCCATGGAGCAGCCTTTGGACAAAACTCCAAAGATTCAGATCGTGCAAAATCAGGTGCACGCGCTTCTATCTTCGGTTCCTCCTCAGGCAAGTTCCGAAGCCATTGTGTTCGGTACCAGACCTGAAAAAGAATGTAAGGACGTTCGCATGATGACTGGAAAAAATGCGACCCTGCAAAAACAAGTAAAAGAGATGAAACCGGGAGCTTTTGGTAAAACACCGCTCACCCAGGGTTTTAAGGCGTTAGTGAGTCGCTTACAAAAATATCCTGGCACTCGCGCGGTCGTGATCACCGACGGTGCTGATACCTGCGGCGAAAATCCTTGTGAGTATTTAAAGCAAGTCGATTCCAAAATTAAAACCGAAAAGCCCTATGAGATTTTTATGGTCGGATTGGATCTTAAAGAAGACAGAAGCCAGATGCAGTGCTTTAAAGATTTGAATCTTAAAAACTTCACCATCAACTTTGCCGATATTGATTCCAAAGAAGATCTTTTGAATCAGTTAAAAGCTTCGCAATCTTTAAACAAAGAGATTGAAACGGAAATCAAAGATTCCATGCGCACCGGAAATACTAATATCAAAATTTTTAAAATGAAGGGCCAGGGTAAATCAGGCTCCGCTGGTGCTAGTAACGATAAAGATAAAAAACCTCCAACACCCGCAGCTCATTTAGAAATCACGGGTGCCCCTGAAAACGCGCATTTTTCGATTTCAGGAGAAAGACACACTCAGACTTGGGAAGGACCTTTTGCCATCGCCGTCCCTGCAGGTGAATATAAAATCCGCTTTGAAGATGCCAACAATGGTATTGAAATTACGTTTAAACTGGCAGCAGGGACGCTCACTCGAATTCCCTGGGCACAACTGATGAAGCACTCGGTGGGCGAGATTGATATGAACGAGATGGCTCTCACCTTGAAGTGGACTCCGGAAGCATCGACGAAGGAAATCCACGGGGACATTAAGCCCATTGAGACTCTTGCGAGCTTAAACAACAAGGCCGTGGCCCTTCCAAGTATTCCTTTTGGAAAATGGAATATTGAGGTCGTCTCCCCGCCTTGGCTGGCAAAAAGGATGAAGCCAAGATCTGTGGTTATTGCAAACAGTACGAAAAATAAAATCAATATCACTGAACTTTTTGGGGATGAAATTAAGTGGGTGGATGCCCCGAAAACGACGGGGCCCCAAGTGATGGTGATTCAAAACAAGGACGCCCAGGAAGAAAGACATTTCCTTCCGGCCGGTCAATACAAGCATATTCCCATTTTAAAAGAGTCTGAAGCCAACTGGCTTACGCCCGAAACAACTAAGAATTAGTGCGTCGTCGGGCCCTCCGGATTGTGTTTTACGATAAAGTACGAAAGATCGTCGATTAGACCGGACTGCCCACGCCACTCATTTGTGTCCTTCTTAGCCATATTCAAAATCGCATCAGCAGCAATCGAGTCATTCGTTACTTTGGTCAAAACTTTAAGGATCCGTCTTTCCTCGAAAGCTTTGTTTTCACTATTCACGATATCTTTAAGACCGTCAGAATAGAACAGGAACACACTGCCCGCCTCAAATGAAATAGATGTTTCCGAGAATTCAGCATCCAAGGACTCACCCAAACGTGGACCATTTACTTTTTCAAAGACCTTAATATCCGTGCGTTTCATACCATCGCGAGGTGTAAAAAAGTATGTCGGTTCGTGGCTGGCGTTACAATAAGTCATCGTGTTGTCGCGCTTATTAAAAGAAGCAATCAAACAGGTCATATTCAAAGCACCGCGGGAGGTTTCAAAAACTGCTCGGTTCATCGCTTGCATCAATTGCGCGGGACCTTGAAGATTTGATTTGAAACTTGCTACCACAGCACAAGCCGCTGAAGTAATAAGTGCTGACTGCAGTCCATGTCCGGTTACGTCACAAATACAAACGATAAAGTGATCTTCGGTTTCAACGTACGTCCACCAGTCACCGCCGCACTGACTTGCTGGCTCATAAAACCCCGCGAACTGATACTTGCTATTCGAGTATATATCTAACGGGAAAAACTTTCTTTGTAAGTCAGAAGCTAAAACCATCTCTGCATCAATGCGGGCTTTTTCTTCGTGTACTGTCATTAATTGCTTAATGTGCGTCACCATGTCATTGAAAAGACCCGCAAGTTGACCGACTTCGTCTTTGGAGCCGACTTCCAGATGCACGTCCATTTGACCTGCACCGAAGTTTTGCATGGCATTTCTAAGTTTCACCACGCTTCGGATTAAAGCGCCTGACGCAAACAAAGCTGCCATGATGGTGATGATCATCAAGGCCACGGCGAAAATAATACCGCGGTAAACGAAGAAATAAGCGGCCCTCTCGGGAGCTGATCTGGCCGTCAACGATACGATTAACAAAGACTCATTGGGGATTCGATAGAAGTTTAAGAGATAGGTTTCCCCGTCTCGTTTGTCTTTGATTTCAACACGCCCTTTTTCAAAGTTCGTGTCGAAGATGTCTTTAACGCCATTACCCACAATTGAAGTCAGCTCACGTCCGATCGGAAATCCCGGAGGCCCCGCTATCACGTAACCATCATACCCGACCAGGATGTTTTCACTGATACCGCGCTCGGCGAAATAAACTTCCAGACGGCTTCGATCAAATGCAAAGAGTTCATAATTGTTTTTGACCTTATGGCAGTAGGTGTAAACCATACGACCTTCGATTTCGATCCAAGTGATGCTTCTTAAGCCCGAACACATCGCAGCCGCATAGGTTTTAATAATGCTGACTGCTTGATCTTTTTGAACTCGACCCGCTACATCCAAAACGTTGTTGAAAGATGAATCCACATGGGCAACAAAGAGCGCTTCTTGCGGATCGTTCTTCATGCGCATCAAATTCAAATCGATCTGACTGGCGATGTACCGGGATTGAAGCTGATTCCACTCATATACGAAAGCCTTTTTGTCATCGACGAATGTGACGACAGATAGACTTAAGAAAACCAACAAACAGATTGTTGGTAAAAGGACCATCCCCAATAAAAGTTTAATTCTGAAGCTCATCGAAATTATTTTCTCAACAAATTATCGGTTAGGCAATATCATCTGAACAGTGAACAGCAAACGATCAGAGCTTATCCTAAAATTGTATGGTGTCTTTTCAGGATTTCTGATCCTTTATATTGCCTATTATTTCGCTACTCACACAAGTCCAATAAAACAGAAGAACAATCCTGAAGAATCTAAGAAGTATCCTGTTATTGGTAGAATCGTCTTCCTGGACGGTGACGTTCGCGTGCGCATGGCCGGTGAATTGCTCTGGCTTCCGGGAAAAGAAAATGACCTCATTCACGATAACGACAACGTCTTTACCGGCACGAACGGCAAAGTCCATATTTACCTTGCACAACAGACGAATCTTTACATAACCAAGGATTCTCTGGTTCGTATCACTCGCCGAAACAATTTAAACACGATTCACTTGGACGAGGGCCAGGTGCAAATGTCTTCTGCAGCGGACGAATCCGCGGTTCTTCAGGTCAATGATCGCTCTCGCCTCTTAAAGCTCACTGGGGTTGAAGAAAAAATGTCTTATCAGGGTGAGCGCAGCAGACAACGTCAGCAAAAAGCGCAACTTTCCGCAGCACCACCGGAAACTTTTTCGGCCGCACAAAGTGACATCCCCCAAGACCAAAGACCTCTCGACACCCCGTCAGACCTGAGCGAGGAAGTATCGAGCTCGACTGGCCCAACGACTGAAGAAAAGAAAGTTGACCTAGACGACGAGACCACGATGAGTTTTATCGTCTGGCTTTCCGTCGGGTATGGGATTTTTTCGCTTCTGGCGGTCAAAGAATTTGTGTCCATGCGGAAAAATGAAGGTTGATTGTTCGCTAGACTCTCCTTCTCCGAAAATCCATTTGGAGTCACAGAATTGTTTCCTCGCTCACATTTGGAAACAATCTCACCTTAAGTCCACTGTGTAAAAACTCTGTTAAGCCGATAGTTCCTGAGAAGAAATTCGCATTTCCGGAGGAAACAATGGCACTAAACAGAAAGCTACTTATGACAGCAATGTTGTTGTTGAGCGCATGCTCATCAAAGCTTGTTGTACAAAGCGAGCCTTCGACTGCTGCTGTTTACATCTCTGTCACTGGAAAATCAGATCGCGTAAAAGTGGGTGATACTCCCCTGGAACTTACGGAAGTTCAAATTGCGGAAACTTTGAAATTAAGCCCTGAATCTTCGAACTGGGTGGAATTTACTTTCGAGAAAAAAGATCACGAAACAAAAACCATCATGCTGCCATCAAACCGTTGGGGTGAGTTGACTCGTATCGTGAAGGTTAAAATCAAACCTTCGGATGAAGCCTCCACTACTGCTACTAAGATTTTAAAGTACTTCTTCAATGCCAAGAAATTTGTCGAGACTCGCCAGTTTGAGGCCGCTCACCAGGAAGTGGATAAAGTTCTTGCGATTGACAGCCAAAACTCCCAAGCCTTAACCATGAAGGCGGGTATTTACTATTTGCAAAGCAATATCGATGAAGCTCGTAAGCTTTATAAGAAAGCTTTGGAAATTGATCCAGGCTCAAGCGACGCCATCAAGATGCTTGAGAAAATTCAGCGCGACCAAGGGGGAACGATCGAATGAGATTGATCTTAGCCCTGCTCGTTCTGTTTAACTCTTGTTTCGCATTCGCCCAGGCCAACAACCTGGCGTCTGACGTCGTGAGTAAGCGTAACGCGATTGAAAATGAAGTGCGCCGCAACTTGGAAGATCTTATTTCCACACGCCTGGAAAAGAAAACTTTCAACGTGGCTGTGCGTGCTCAGCTAAGCCCGATCCAGCCTCCTAAGAAAGAAAAAGAACCTGAAGCAGAAAAACTGCCAGAGGGTATGGACATTGGCTCTATCGACGTTCGTAACGTTGTTGATTCCTATGAACGTAAGATTGAAGAGCTAAAACTTAAAAAAGAACAGGCTAAGGAAGAAAAACAATTCCAGATTTCATCATTGGAAGTCTTCGTGGGTCTGGACACTGAGGCCTACCCTGAATCTTACGTCAAAGATCTTAATAAATGGTTGCAAGACCGTTTAACCAAAGATTATGGCCGGGTGGCTAAAGCGACAGTGGGTAAGATCTCTTTGAAAAAAGAAAAACCTAAAGATGCAGTTCCCGTGAAGGAAGTTCCGCCAGAAACTTTGGCGCAACAACTTCGCAAATGGGCACCAGTTATTGCCGCAGCTCTTTTAGCCTTGGCTCTGTTCATTATGGGTCTTTTGCTAAGATCCGGCATGGCTTCGATCGCTTCTGCGCAAAAACCTCTGACTATTGAACAAAAAGGTGAACTGGCCCTTGAAGGAACAGGCACCGATGCCTTAGGTGGCGAAGCGCAAGAGCAATTGCCAGCTCCTGTGGGCCGTCTTGCCAGTGAAGAACTGGACATGATGATCAAAAAGATCGCTTTCGTGTGCATGGAAATCGGTGCACGTACGAATGAGCTGATTAAAGTATGGATTGATGCCAACGAAGAGGGTTTTGCTAAGACTGCTCTCCTTGTGGATTGTTTAATTACGGCTCGTGAAAAGATCATGAAAGAAACTGGCGCAATGGCAGCCCTTCGCATCCCGCTGGAACAAGAAATGATCTCTAACTATGAAGAACATCTGGCTGAAGCCTATCGCAATGTCGGTATGATGGATGACCCAGAAAAATTGACGATGCTGAAAGGCATTTATTGGGATTTGATCAGCGTTCGAACGTTGGGTATCCAGTCTTTGCGTCGTCCATTTGACTTCTTAAATCAGGCTTCTTCTGCTGATGTGAGAGAGCTTTTGGATCACCAACCGGATGATACTCGTGCTTTAGCGATGATGTACCTTCCAAAAGAAACTCAATCAGACATCCTGACCAATATGGATGAGTTCAATAAATTGAACACCATCCGTAGCATGTTACTAAACGCTGAAGTGGATGTGAAAAAGATCTGGGATCATGACACGAGCGTTAAAGTGGTTGTTGAGTCACAACAATCCAAAGAACAAACGCGTCTGGTCAATTTGTTCCCAAGAACTTTGGAAGCGATTCAGACTCTTACGCCAGTCGACGAAATTACGACTTTGCGCAAAGTTTCTCCTTCTCTTCCGATGGATGGCCGCAACTTGAAACACAACTATGTGACGTTGGCCTTTGTTGAGGAATGGAAACCAGATTACATCCGTCGCTTGACGCAAATTGCGACCGCGGAAGAAGTATTGAATTTGATCCGTGTAGTTCCTCAAGCTCAGGAAGCGATCCTGGCACAATGTCCTCCGATGATGAAGACGATTTTGTCAGACGATTTGAAATTGAATTCGAAAGTGGATCTGAACGTTCAGAACCAAAAAGTGAAAGCTTTGAAGGCAAAATGGGCGAAGCTACTTCAGGCCGAAAACATCACGATTGCACGCATCTACGTGGACCGTGAGATGGGAGCAGCAAATGTTGCTTAGATCTTTGCTACTCTCTTTAGTCTTCACTTTCGCAGCCTTGCCAGCAGCTCACGCGGGTTTCCGTGTGGCTGGTGGCTTAGGTTTGGGTACGACGTCGACTTCCAATGAAATTTCTGAAGATGAAGGTCCGATGACGATGTTGATTTCTGTCGACTACGTCTATCATTCAAAGCTTTTGCTGGGCTTTGAACATTTGCGCTCTTTATCGATGAGTCCACCCGCTTCTTCGAACTCGTTTTCTGGTTTGTATTTTCAATGGTATTGGAATGCAGTTCCAACACCGTATGTGACAGCAGATAAGCTGAACACGAATGAAATCGTGTTTCGCGATATTGGATATTTTTGGGGCACGGGAGTGGGTATCGCGCAATCCGCAAACCTTCCGGACGCCCAAGGGAAAACTTCGAATGCGGCAGGTTTTTACCTCTCCCCGCGCGTCGGTGCTGATCTTCAGCTCACGAATCGCATGGGAGTTCGCGGAGAATTCATCATGGCAACGACGGTGATCGGCACGGGTCAAATCATGTCGATGTCTTTGGCGGGTTCCCTGTATTTTAGTTTTAATTAATTAAGGAGTACGGCAATGAATTTATCAGCACTATTAGGTCTTTTGATGGCCTTCTCAGTTATGATCGGAGCGATGGTAACATCGACTGATAAAGCTAAGATCTTCTTAGATGCGCATGCCTTTGTCATCGTTATCGGCGGTACAATTGCAGCGAGTCTTCTAAGCTTCTCTGCTAAAAAACTCCTGGCACTGGGTAAAGTGTTCTTTAAAAGAACTCTGGGTAAAAATGACGACATCAATGTTGCGATCACTGAAATGGTGGATCTGGCAAAAGGTTACCGCGAAAACGACAACTATCTACGCGACAAATACGCTGGATTGAAAACTCCATTTTTAAAAGAAGCGATCGGCATGCTGAATGAAGGTGCCATCGACACGGATCAAATGGATAAAATCCTGAACAAACGTGCCCACAACATGGCTCACCGTCACGAGGAAGATGCGGAGATCTTTAAGGCTCTGGCAAAGTTCCCTCCTGCGTTTGGTCTGTTGGGTGCGGTTATCGGTATCATCTCTTTGATGGCAAATATGGGTGGCGCGGATGCTGCTCAAAAAATGGGTCCTTCCTTTGCGATCGCCCTGGTTGCGACGATGTATGGTATCGCTGTTGCGAACTTTATCTTTTTGCCACTGGGTGAAAACTTGGCCAAGGCGAATCGTATGGATCAAATCATCCGTCAGATGGTGATCGATGGTTTTAAACTGATCCGCGATAAAAAGCATCCGATCGTTGTGGAAGAAAGCATTAAGAGTTACCTGCTTCCAAGCGAACGCGGTGAATCTGCTAATAAGAAAGCGGCTTAGTTATGGGTTTGCGTAAGAATAACCTTAAAGCGGTGCCAGTGCCGGAAGAGCAAAAACCTCTTCATGAGCGCTATCCGGAACTCAATGATGATCATGAGTCCCAACCGCCCACTGTTATCAAAAAAGAAGAGGGCGAAGGCCCTTGGATTGTCAGTTACGCTGACTTGATGACTTTGCTGATGGGTTTCTTTGCGATGATGTATTCGATGTCTAAACCCGACGTTGCAAAATTAGAGCAAGCGAAGAAAGCCAACTCGGAAAGATTCGGCGGCCACTACGAAGAGCCCTACAAAGATTTAGAAAATGCCTTGAAGAAAACTTTGAAAGCCAATGGTCTTGAAAAACAAGTGCAAATTGAATCTGGTTACGATGGCGTGACTATGACTTTCACAGGGACACTGTTCTTTGAGAGTGGTGACTTCCATGTTAAGGAAGAGGCCGTAAATATCGTCAACAAATTGGCTGGCACGATCCAAAAAGATGCCAAAGGCTATAATATCAAAATTGAAGGACATACGGACAGCGCCCCTATCTCCCACCCTATTATCGCAAGTAACTGGGAACTTTCGGGACTTCGTGCCGCTCGTATTGCTCAGCTGTTTGAAACAAATGGATTTGCCAGAAAACAGCTATCCATGATTGGAATGGGCGATACCAAACCGATTGTTCCGAATGAAAACGCCGACGGAACGCCGAACCTGGAAAACCGGTCTAAAAATCGCCGGGTTGTGATCAAGGTCTTTAAAGAAATAACTGAATAAAAAAGCCCGGTGATGAACCGGGCTTTTTCATTTTATCAATTAGTAAACTTCGTTTTCCCAAATAAGATTCACGATGAAAGAAATTGCCGACAAGTGGCAGTAGGCTGTTGAAGAGATAGCCATCGTTCCACCATTTAGGTCATGATGTGCCTGGCAACGTTCTTCCATAGTTTTCAACAAGTCTGTATCGGCTTTTGGCGCCTTAAATTTTACCAAATCCTTTTCACACACAGCATACGCATTGAATGCCGTTGTACTGTCAAGGCTCGAGCCCCAAGCACAAGCCTGCGCCAATTCTTTTGCTTCATAGCAGTTCGCAGACTTTGAAATCAATTCTTGAAATATCTCCGGTTGATTCGAGATATCGTTCCCTTGAGCATCCGTGCACTCGCGTGCCATTGCCAATGGAGCTGCTGCCAAAACCAAAACTGCGATAATTGCTTTCATAGAGTTCATGAGTGATTCCTTATTAAAAAGTAGTTAGTTCGTTACCGGAACGTATATGCCCGGTCTCTTTCGCTCTGTATAATAGAACGATTCGAATTCATCCTTCGAAATTTTAGAACCCGTCCATTCCGGCAGATCTTTGTATTCATTGCCGCATTAACTCTTGCTTCGCCTCACTCCCTCAGTAAACATAGGGATAACGGAGGCTCCGCACCCCTATGAAGTATCTTTTGTTATGTTCTGCATTTATAACGTCGACTGCTTTCGCTAAAAATTCCGTCAGCTTTCAAAAATATTTCGCGGTTATTACAGTTGAAGATGGATCATCTGATAACGACGCCTCGGTTTTGTTTGATGCCATCCACTCCCCTGCTGTTTTAGAAGGTGAAGTTGAAATCAAACGCGCTCGATTTAAAGAGGAATCCACGGAGTTGTTCAATTTAGAATGTCGTCGCGTTCACGGCGGGAGTACTTGCCAAATGGTCGTTCCCGAAAGTGACAGTGCGATTTTGGATCCATCCACACAAAACTTAAAAGCCGTCGCGGTAAAGTGGAATGCTCACAAATGCACAAAACTATTTAACGTAGCCGACGAATATGGACGGATCTTTAATTCTCAAGACAGGAAAGTGATGATTCGCGCGACTAAGGGCGCTGACGGCTACTATAATTCATTTGTGATCGTGTATCACGGCTCTTAGTTTCAATTCGAGAAGTCCACGGTCCTTCAACATTTCCTCCGTATTCTATATCCATACGGAGGTATGATATGTGCGATCACGCACCCAAGTTCAATGGAATGCAAAGACGCCAACTTTTAGTGGCGCTATTAGGAACCGGAGCAACGATGCTGCTCGCTGGATGCAGTCAAACGGGGTTTAGTCCTGTCACGTCTTCCTCGTCAGAGGGCACGGATTCAAGTGACGGCAGTGATACGACGGGTGGATCTTGCGTGCAAAGTGCGACAGAAACCAACGGACCATTTCCCGCCGATGGCTCAAACACCGCAGGCGATGGAACCGCCACCCGCCTCGATAAAGTCTATACGGGCTCTCCGATCGTGCGCAGGGACATTGCAGAAAATTTTTCGGGAGTGCCTCTGACTTTAAATATCTCGTTGCAAAATGTGCGTAACAGCTGCGCGACGATTCCTAATTATTATATTTATATCTGGCACTGCACTCCAACAGGTCAGTATTCAGCTTATACAGCTTCGAATAATGGTGGTTCGCACTCAAGCTCAGAAACTTATTTTCGTGGAATTCAACAAACCGATTCAAATGGCGAGGTGACCTTCACCACGATTTATCCCGGTTGGTACACGGGGCGTGCGATTCATATTCATGCCGAAGTTTATGCAGGACTTGATGACGCCTCCCCCATTAAAATCACCCAGTTCGCATTTCCGATGAGCACTAATAAAGCGGTCGCCGCGCAAACGACCTATGGTTATAAAGGAACTTCCGGTATGATGGATAATTCTTCGGATGGAATCTTTAGCGACGGCACCAGCACGGAAATGCTCACGGTCATATCTAACGCGTCAACCGGCGGTTACACTGCCTCAATTGCAGTCAGAGTTTCTGTTTAGACGCCATTTCCCTAACAAACGCAGCGAAAATCCCACCTGCCACACTGCCTCCTCCCCTCCTCCTCTTGACCGAGGGGGAGGCAAGGTCTAGCCTCGAGCCATTACTTTACTTTAACTTAATGCGGTGCTTCTGCAGAAACTGGCAGCACCTTTCGGAGGAAATTATGGCTGAATATATCAATCCAGATTACGTTCCAGAACCAGAGAAAATGAACGTAAAAAAAGGTCTTGATGGCGTGGTAATGGATACGTCTTCTGTATCTAAAGTGAACCCACACACAAACTCTTTGATCTACCGCGGTTACCCAGTTCAAGACTTGGCTGAAAACTGCTCTTTCGAAGAAGTTGCATACCTAATGTACAATGGCGAGTTGCCAAACAAGGCTCAACTTGCAGACTTCACCAAAAAAGAACGCGCAAACCGCGATATCACTGCGACTTTGTTGAACGTGATCAAATCACTTCCACAAAAATGTCACCCGATGGATTCCATCCGTACGGCCGTTTCTTTCATGGGTGCTGAAGACGCTCGTATCTGGGATTCTTCTCCAGCGACAAACTTAGACAAAGCGATGATGTTGTTGGCAAAAATCCCAACAGCTGTTGCTGCTGACTACCGCTTCAAAAAAGGTTTGGATTTCATTCCTCCAAAAGCTGATTTGACGATGGCTGAAAACTTCTTCCACATGTGCTTTGGTAAAGTACCTCAAAAAGAAGTTGTAAAAGCCTTCGACGTTTCTTTGATCCTTTACGCTGAACACAGCTTCAATGCTTCTACATTCACAGCACGTGTTGTGACTTCAACTCAATCTGATATCTACTCTGCAACTGTTGCAGGTATCGGCGCGTTGAAAGGTCCTTTGCACGGTGGCGCGAATGAAATGGTTATGCACATGATGAAAGAGATCGCTGATCCAGCTAAAGCTGAACAGTGGATGATCGATGCATTGGCACAAAAGAAAAAAGTAATGGGCTTCGGTCACCGCGTTTACCGCTCTGGCGACTCTCGCGTACCAACGATGAAAAAATATGCACAAGTTATGGCTGACGTAACTGGCGAACAAAAATGGATGCAAATGTACACTGCTCTAGAAAAAGTAATGGTAGAGAAAAAGAAAATCTACCCGAACTTGGACTTCCCAGCAGGTCCTGCATACTACATGATGGGCTTCGAGATCGACTTCTTCACACCGATCTTCGTAATGGCAAGAACAACTGGCTGGTCCGCTCACATCATGGAACAAGCCGCTGACAACAGAATCATCCGTCCTCTATCTGAGTACGTAGGTGCTGAACAACGTAAAGTTGTACCTTTGTCAGAAAGAAACTAGTTTCTAAAATTCTTAGTTCTCTATGGCAAAAAAGCCCACTCGAAAGAGTGGGCTTTTTTTTTACAAAATCAAAGAAAACCTAAATCCCGTTTTGAATTTGCCAAGCGCAGCTGACTCGGATTCGGCGGGCTCATACCTACTACGCAGCGACCTCCGTGGGCGCCACGATGGCGCGCACTCGCCAAAGGCGAGCCACGGCTGAGCCTGGACGGCGTGTCGCGGAGAAGTGGGTGTGAGACCGACGGAGCCGAGGCAGATGCGCTTGGAAAATTCAAATCCGGTGACTTCAAAATTGTCCTTTGAATTATGTAAAAGGAAAAGACCATTGCAAAATGTTGTGACGTTTCAAATCATTGTGACGAACTTTTAGTCTTACTAAACTTCTAAGAAAGAAGCGCTCTATTTACGGTAGTTTAGTGCGTGGCATGAAAATGAGTGGAGCGTTTGAAGAAAATTTCACACCGAATTTGTTGCGATGTTTTTTAGATAGGTTCAGCATGCTTTTTAGATAGCTGTTTTGAACTTTGTTTAATTTGTTTTGGAGGTATTTAATGAAAGTATTGAAAGCAACTTTGGCTCTAGCATCTGTATTGGCATTCTCTTCAGCTTACGCTGTTGAATCTGCTGCTCCAGCTTCTTCTCAACCTTCTGTTGAAGGCTCTTCTATGAACAGCCAGACTGTTCAACAACATTCTGAAATCAAAAAAGATAGCAAAGGTGTTATCAAGAAAAAGAAATCTACTATTGAAGAGCTAAACACTCAGCAAGCTCTTCCTGAATCTCAACAACCTGCTGCAGGCAAATAGTTGAGTTGGTTGGAGTCTCGTTTCGCAGTTATCGCGGGACTCCAACACTTTTTATTGCTCGGTGTAGAATAGAATTTCGCCTTCGCGAATGATTTTACCCAGCTCTCCCGATTCATCTTGGCTGCGGCAACCTTGGACTTCGTTCACCTGCCCATTTTTTTCCATGCGGATATTGAATGGTGATTTACACTCTTCCGAGCCAGCTTTTGTTTTCTTATAGCTTTCGGCAAATTCGTAAATACGATTCGCAATGGAAATATATTTGTCGCGAGCGATCTTCCGGTCTTCGATCACTTTTTCGTTCACTGCACTTTTGGCGCTAAAGTCAGCATCATTCACGGACTGAAGCTGAAACAAATAGGCGTTGTGGCGCAAAGAATAATTAATACTTATTGTGTTCTTGGGAACAACCTGAACGCCGGGCGGAATAAAAGTTTCTTCCTTAGTGGGCTTTGTCGCACAGGCAGCAAGCATGGCCGCTGACAAGCATAAGATCGAATTTGAAAGCCATTGTGATTTCATCGTTGTGGCCCTTTCAACTTAGGTGGCTCGAATCTGCAATAGGGTTTCACAGTTCCAGAGTTTGCACACTGCAATTCTTTTCTTAACAAAGTGTTTTTAGAGAATATTGATTTCACGCGAATGACATCTGTTGGATAGTATTCCAAATTTACTTTCTCAAATCCTGAAGAGTCGTCGCACAGGTCCCGAACGGAATTGATCGCGGCCCGGGTCTTTTCTTCAAGTGTATACTTTGTTTGCGTGCGCAGGAATCTGGCTAAAATTTCTGAGCCCACCCAATCGGCAAATACTTCAGAGGTTTTATCTTTGTTGCCACATTGAGCTTCTTCTTTTTTGATCCACTGACTATCCACAAAGCATTGTACCAGTTCGTTGTAGACGGCTTGATTCAAATTCTCTCCCTGAATACCGCAAGGGTCGATGGAGTGAGCCAGCTCATGGGCCATTGTAAAGATGATGCTAAATTCAGAAGACGTATTTAAAACATAGGCTCCACCGACACGCACGCGGTGAATCTGGCCATCATGACTGCGTTCGTAATAAATTTCGCTCTTAGTGTAAAGATCTGTCGCATCCGAGTATGTGGTGCGATCTTCAGGTAGTTCCAATTTAACCGCGGAAATACGCTCGATCAGCGTCGCCTTATCAACATCGGAAAATGTTTTGGAACTTTGCTGTTTGATATACTCAATCATCTGCGTACGCACGAGCTCAAAGATCCGGTGCAGTTTCTCTTTGCGTTCCGGAGTATAAATGCGCGTAACGAGTTCGTCTTCAATCTGCTCTGTCGTCCAACCAGGATTTGTTCGCACGATTCGACGCAAGACACGCAGCGCACGAATTTCACCGCGATAATCCAGGGACGTCTCCCCCGTAGGATCCGCTACGGCATTGCCTTTACAGATGGAGTCATAGCTTTTTTCGCAAAAAAGATCGTTGGTTTTGACGACCGGTTGAGATTCGGAGGCTGGTTTTTTTTCGATATGAGATGAGGATTTTTCAGTAACCGGGGCCGCTGACAACATGGGGCCTTGCCTCAGGAAAAACCCCAAAGCGGCGGTGCCCAATACGATGCCAATAGGAAGGAGATACCGTCTCATCCTCATATAAAAATGGTAGCAAAAAGAGCCATTTCTGCATACGAGAAAGGGCTCTTTTTCATGGGACGGTGGTTAAACTGATATTAAGTCCCAATTAATTAATATGACTCATTATCTCTCTGATGAACCTATGAAGCTTTTACCAGCACGGGTTTTCTCATCAGCACTGGTAATTTCGAGCTCACATTTTCTTTCACCTGCAACTGAGGTGCTTTTCCGTTCAAGATCTCTTCAAGCTCACTGACCACATCTTGTAAACGCACCGCTTGCCCCGAGAGTTCCTGGGCAGAGGCAGCGACTTCTTCGGAAGCAGCCGAGTTCATTTGGGTCGAGGTGTCCAGTTGATTCATGGCTTTATTAATCTGCCCGACGCCTTGAGCTTGCTCGTTACTAGCCTGTGCCACCTCGTGACTCATTTCTGCAACCTTATGAATGGTTTGATTGATATTAGTAAAGACCTGACCACTCACTTCTGCAGATTTAGCCCCCAATTGAATTTTTTCTGTACTCTGATGAATAAGCTCTGCAATTTCTTTCGCAGCGTTCACGCTGTCTTGAGAAAGCTTGCGAACAGCTTCAGCCACCGCAGAAAATCCACGACCATGTTCCCCGGCTCTGGCAGCTTCTATCGTGGCATTCAACGAAAGAATATTTGTTTGAAAGGCGATATCGTCAATCATCGCAATGATGTCGTTGATCTGTTTTGACGAAGCCTCGATGTCTTTCATAGCCTTGATTAAATTTTGAATCTCGGCATGTCCCTGCTCGGCCTGACGAACGGCTTCCTCCGCAAATTCCGCAGCTTTATGACCGCTTTCAGAATTAATCTGCACCATGGAGTTCACTTCTTCCAACGATGCGACGGTTTCTTCGATAGAGGCCGCGGACTCAGTGGAGCCTTGGGCCACCTGCTCGCTGGTCGCAAACAATTCTTTGCTGGAGTGAAACATATTGGACGAGTTTTCGGCCAAGGTTTTCACAGCCGTCGTCAACTGACGATTTAATCCGTAAATCACCCAACCTGAAAATCCTAACGTAAGTGCCAGACCCACTAGCCCGACCCAGTCGATGATTTGCTCTTTATGATGGATCAATTCAGCATCCATTTTAGAATCATTTAACATCAGTTGCAGACGCAAATTTGACAGGTCTTGTAGCTTTGCTGACATTTGCGAAGCCAAGGGACGATATTGATTCTCTAAAACATCATGGCTTTGCTCGGCCTGACCCGATCTGATTTTTTCGATCGCTAGTTGGGCCGCCGGTTTAGCTTGGGCCCAGAGCTTGGTGATCTCGTCAAAGATTTGTGCCGTGCTGCCACCGTGTGGAACTTTATTATACTCAGCCATCGCATTATCAAAAGCCTCGATTGCTCCGAGGGCTTTGATCACTTCAGTATGAGTTTCTTCAGCATTCTTAGAGATCACGGCATTTAAAACATATCTTTGCAAAGTTTCAGATTCTTTCGCCATGCGCCCGGTGTATGTGATCGAAGGACCACGAACGAGATTCGCCTGATTCAGACTTTTTTGAAGAGCGGCGATCCCGCCATCAGCTTGATAATAAAGAATGGCAGTTACCACAAATGGGAAAGCTGCTAACAGAACTAATTTGCCACGAATACCCTTGAACCAACGTACAGAAAACATAAAAACCTCCGCGTATGAAACTACTTTGCCGCCAAATTATGGAGGCAAAGTGGAATCTGCAGAGGTTCTCAGATCGAGAACACGAATGTTTATTTTAGCGCCAATTGGATACTTTTTGAGTCAAAACGCTGACGGACTTTATTATACTCTGCCAGAACTGTTTTAAATTCTGAGGCAAACTTAGGAGTGCCCATGGTTTCTTGGATGGCCTCTTTTGAAACAGGCAATGACAGAATATAGTCGCTGCGACGAACCAAGTTTTGAAATTCAAACTCACTGACGCGGTCGAATTTTTTATACTGAGTGTGTTTATCAAAAAGCGTCGCCATGATTTGCAAATGACTTTTCAGATCTTTGGAAAATGTTTTCTGTAATGCCGACTCATTGATATTGCGTTTCCATTTTTGGATATAGCTAAAACCAGCGGCATTCATCAAGGGCTCTAGTTGAGAGTCAAGATTTTCAGCGGAGGCTGTTGCTGCATACAAATCACTGACAACTTCGCGTTGCCAGTCTTTGCTTACAGGGGAGACCTTTTGCGGCTGTCTCATTCTGATAAGAGCCTTTTTATTTGCAGCCTGAGCCGCAGATGCACCGATAAAAAGCGTCAGAACCACCATTACAACAACTTTGAACTTGGACAACATCACAGCATACCCTTTCATTCGTACTCAACGAGTATCTAAGGGTATCTAATTCAAGGGTTGTGCCCAATCCCAGAATGAGACGGTCCTCTATTCTTCGATATGATCCCAAAGCTTAAACTCACGGGAGCCGAAAGCGTGTGGCAGATTGAAAAGAGCTTGAGTCCACGTGACCGCTTCTTGCGCTGTGGTTTCGACATTCTGATTCATGATCTGCGTGATGGGAACATCTACCCTCCGGTTGAAATCTGGAACCTCTTCGTTTTTACCGTGAATGACGATAAAGCCCCGACATAAATTTGTTAGCTCCAGAGCCTTTGCCATGTATTCGGCACCGACACTGATACCCAGGGCGACTATCTTTTCGGGATTCACGATACTGTGTTCTTTTAAAAATTGAAGAGCCGCAACGATGTCGGCAATTCGCTTCGTCGGAGACTCCCAGGACATGGGCGCTTCCTGATCATCATTGTAAAAGGCATGATCTAAAACCATGCACACGACGCCTTCGTCACTGATAGCTCGGGCTAATTTGTCAGAGATTTGAGAAGCGCCTCCGGTCATGGCGCCTTCGACTAAGAAGGCGGCCAGAGGCTCTTCGTGAGAATTGTTGTCTGGAATATAAAGACCTGCTTCCAACAATCGATCCTCGGCATTGAAGGTGACTGAGATTTTCATAAAAACCTCCCTCACCCCTGATATTAATCCCACGACAAGATGAAAGAGGTCTATCCCCTGTAGGTTTACAGCATTGTCTCGAGATTCTGGACCAATGTTATTTCAAATCACTTTTCGCACGGCGGTTTTCTAGCAATCTTTTAACAATCAACTCGCGTAAAGTGTTAAGGCTATTGGTCATGCGATCAGTTTCATCAAAGAATAATCCATAACGATCTTGTTCTGCGCGCATCTTTTCCAATTCAACATTGGCGGCACGGAGATCCGGGTATTCATTGTTGGAAACGTCCTGACCACGCAAGGCACGCGACAAATTATCCAAGGTACTTTCAATTTTTTCCGCATAAGTTTTAAAAATCTTTTGCTGTTCGGAATCCAAAGCAAAGGGAGAAGCGGATTCTAAAGCGACAAGGGCATGGGCGAATCGATTTCCTGCGGCCGTGACTCCGGCCAAGAACTCCCGATCCACAGTGGTGGATCCACGCTCCCGCAAATATCTGTCTTGAGATGCCATGTAATTGGCGCGGGCGACACGGGATTGTTGACGAAGTTGATCACGCTCAGTGACGCTGGCAGGCGTTTCCCCCGTACTTAAAGTGGCAATAGAATGAAAAGACCGCCGATAAGTTTCAAGCATTCTCGCGACCACTTCAGAAAGTTGAGTTTTCTCCCACGTGGGCCAAAGCATATAAGCAAACATTGCCAGCGCCCCACCCAAAAAAGTATTCACACCACGGGCCCAGATCACATCCTTAGGTGGAACTCCCGTCATCGCCACCAGGATGACCACCAAGGCACTCACTGAGACGGCAAAAATTCCGTAGTTGGCTTGCCCCACCCATCTCATCAAAAATCCAAAGACCACCATCAATGCAATCGCCCAATAATGGCCCTCGGGCATCACATGAAAAAGAGCTGTTGCGAGCAACAATCCCAGCACGGTCCCACCGATACGCAAAAGACCGCGATTAAAGGTTGACGCATAATCTGATTTCAAAACGATCGCAACCGTCATGGGTACCCAGTAACTGCGATCCACTGACATCTGATGTCCGATTATTTCTCCCACGGCGATACAGATCGCCATCCTAAGGGCATGGCGAAATCCCGGGGATTGAAAAGTAAAATTCGCTCTTAAAGTCGCCCACACCCCACGAAAGCGAAATCTCCAGTGGCGTGCATTTTCATTGCGTTGGGACTCGATCATCCCCGCTTCTGTGGTGCGGGTCGCAAGTTCGATCACCGCACGGGATTGTCCGACGATGGATTCCATTTGGCGAAGAGCATCGCTTAGGACCGCACGCATGAATACGGATTGATTGCTATAGTCGTTGTCGCGAACTTTTGCTGTATCTGCTTCGAGGGATTTTAAATTCTCCCGGGCCTCTTGCATCTGTTCTTCATCCCGAATGATGACCGACACCTTTTGCAACAGACTTTTTTCGACGGCTAAGAAATCCGCAATGATCTCAATCGACGGATTTCCGGGATTTTCCCTTTCGATACGATTTTTCAATCGTCCTAAAGACAAAATTCCCAAACGCAACCGCTCCCCTTGAGTTAATAACGAGCGATAGCGACGACCTTCGGGTCTGGAATCTTGAGAGATCGCGCCCAAATTAATTTGCGTGTGAATACTTTGCGCACTGCCACCGGGAACTTCTTCAGGCTTAAACTGCAAATCACAAAGCGTTGAAAGATCGACAAAGAAATTTGCCAGGGCTCGACGTTCAGGCCGATAACGACGAAACGGCCAAAGCATCAACGCCAGCAACGCCTGAATCCCCGCTCCTAAAAGTGCAAACAGACTTAAATGAAAAGCTTGCGCGGGATCCATCGGATGCGCACCAAAAACGACGAAGGTTGCAATGGCGACGGTTCCTAAATCCGCAAGAACAGTATCTAAAACTATCAAGTACCCCGAGGCGAATGCCAGCAATGTGACTAAAACCAAGGAGACTAAAAAATTTCCTGCAGAAACTGATGCCAGAAAAACTAGAAGAACGGTGACGATGGCTGCTCTTGCCATACGTTTTGCGCGAAAAGCATAGGCATCAGAGTTATCAGAAAAACACGCATTCAAAGCCCCCAGCACCACGATCATTCCAATGGTGTTGGAATTCAGCCACACTCCCACCAGCATCGAAAGACCGATTGCAATGGCGCCACGCGCCGCAACCCAGATATCCAAGCGTGAACGATCAAAACTAAAAAGCGGACCCCAGAAAGAGGTTTTGGAAGGAACGAATGCCATAGCCCCATGCTACTCCCTTAAGAGAGCGAGACAAGCTTCGACTTGAGGGTTTTGAGATATTAAATGTGAATCCTATTTCTGACAAAGTTCGATAGAATGACCGTCGGGATCCAAAATAATGGCCTTTTTTCCGTCGGGCATTTCAGTTGGATCTAAGATCAGCAAACTGCCAGGCACTTTTGCTAAATCAGCAACCGTATTTTCCAGCTCTGTAATTTGAAATCCCAATTGAAGACTGGGAACCTGAGCTTTCTGTGCGGTTGGCAACGAATAAAGGGAGAACTCCACCCCATCGTGCAGAGCACGGTAAACTTCACTCCCCTTATCCACCCGCACCATTTGGAATTTAAAGCCGACACGGCTATAAAATTCCAGCATGTTCTGTAGCTGGCCAGTGTTAATTGTGATAGAAGAGATTACCAAACTCATTGTTCTATTATCAGAAGCGAGGACTCATGAAACAAGAGAAAATTTATCTTAAGGACTATAAAGCCCCAGCTTTTTCAGTGGAGTCAGTCCACCTCGACTTCATCTTGAATGAGGACTTTTGTCGAGTTATCGCTAAATCGAAAATCAAAACTCTTACGAAGGGTGTTCCCCTTCAGCTGAATGGTGAAGAGTTGAAACTTGTCAGCGTGAAAATCAACGACAAGGTTCTTTCAGCGAACGAATATCAACTAACGGATGAAGAAATGATCATCCCTTCTGTTCCTGCTGAGTTTACGTTGGAAATTGAAACTCAATTGGAGCCGCAAAACAACACGTCCCTTGAAGGTCTTTATAAATCTAACGGCATCTTCTGTACTCAGTGTGAAGCACAAGGCTTCCGTAAGATCACTTGGTTCTTGGATCGTCCTGACGTGATGACGTCCTACACGGTGACGATCGAAGCAGATAAAGCAAAATACCCCGTCCTCCTTTCCAACGGTGATCGTATGAAAGTAGAAGACTTGGGCAATGGCCGTCACAAAGCTTACTGGCGCGATCCACATAAAAAACCTTGTTATCTGTTTGCATTGGTTGCCGGTGACTTGGGCGTGATTCGCGATACGTTCACGACATCTTCTGGTCGCAAAGTGAATTTAGAAGTTTATGCTGCTCACGGAAAACAAGAACGTTGCTGGCATGCGCTTGAGTCATTGCAAAAATCCATGAAATGGGATGAAGAAGTTTTTGGTCGTGAGTATGACTTAAATGAATACATGATCGTCGCGATTGATGATTTCAATGCGGGTGCGATGGAGAATAAGGGTTTGAATATCTTTAACTCCCGACTGGTATTGGCTGATACAAATTCTGCGACTGATTCAGACTTCCATGCGATTGAATCCGTGGTCGCTCACGAATACTTCCATAACTGGACCGGAAACCGCGTCACTTTGCGTGACTGGTTCCAACTTTCTTTAAAGGAAGGTTTGACTGTTTTCCGCGATCAGGAATTCTCCGCTGATATGACGGACCGTGGAGTGCAACGTATCGAAGACGTGGATTCTTTGCGTGCAGGCCAATTCGCCGAAGATGCGGGCCCGAATGCTCACCCGGTTCGTCCAGAATCCTGCATGGCAGTTGATAACTTCTTTACGATGACGATCTATGAGAAAGGCTCTGAGCTGATTCGTATGATGCAAACCATTGTGGGCCGTAAAGGTTTCCGCAAAGGGATGGATGAATATTTCAAACGTCATGATGGTCAAGCCGTGACGACGGAAGATTTCGCTGCGGCGATTTCGGAACCAAATGGCAAAGACTTCACTCAGTTTAAACGTTGGTACAACCAATCAGGAACTCCTGTGGTGGCGATCCAGGAACGTTTTGACGACAAAGCTGGTGAGTATCATTTAACTCTTGAGCAATCCTGCCCGCCGACACCGAATCAACCGACGAAAGAGCCTTTCCACATTCCATTGATGATGGGTCTTTTGGATAAATCTGGTAAAGAGTTGGCTTTGAACTGCGAAAAGATCGAGAAAAACTCAGACGGCCAACACGTGATCGAACTTAAAAACCAAAAAGAGACGTATGTGTTCAAAGGATTGAAAGAGCGTCCAGTGCTTTCTATCTTGCGTGAGTTCTCCGCTCCCGTGAATTTGAACTGGGAAGCGTCTGAGGAAGATCTTTACTTCTTGATGGAAAAAGACACGGACTCTTTCAATCGTCGCGAGATCACGCAAAAACTTGCGATGCGTTTGATGTCTGATTTGATTAAACAAGCTCGCCAAGGCAAAGAATTAAAAGTCGATGCCCGCTTTATCAATGCGATGACGACCGTGATGACAGATTCAAATATGGATTCAGCATTTAAAGCAAAAATGCTTCAAATGCCAAGCCTTGCAGTTCTTGCGCAAATGGAACCCGTTTTGGATCCGGTGGCTTTCGATAAAGCTCGCACGACTTTGCGCAAAGAGATCGCGAAAGC
Organism: Bdellovibrio sp. HCB185ZH; assembly: GCF_047302455.1. GTDB lineage: Bacteria > Bdellovibrionota > Bdellovibrionia > Bdellovibrionales > Bdellovibrionaceae > Bdellovibrio. Next base: position 3,783,362 of record NZ_CP178624.1, on the reverse strand, counting down.
GAATCGGGATAATTTGCTGGCCACTTACAATAAGTACCACGGCGTGGAAGCGAAAAGCCGCAGCACAAAAGTGTTCGGCCAGCGCTTATTGAAAAACCAGGCTTTGCATTACTTGGCTGATTTGCATGAACCAGCCATTTACGACATCGTTGCAAAACAATACTGGGAAGCACAAAATATGACTGACCGTATGACGGCGTTGATGATTTTGGCAGATTCTGAAAGCTCTCACCGTGAGAAAGTGCTGGCTGATTTCCACACGAATTGGAAGGACGATTCTGTTGTAATCAATAAGTGGTTCACAGTTCAGGCCTTGGCTCACCGTCCACAGATTTTGGACGAGATCAAAGCTTTGACTAAAAACCCAACGTTCAACATCAACAACCCGAACAACGTGTACTCGCTTCTTCGTGCGTTCACGACGAACCTTGTCAGCTTCAATAACGAAAAAGCTTACGAGTTCATCGCGGATAAGATCATCGAAATCGATCCTAAGAATCCGCAAGTGGCAGCTCGCTTGTGTTCGGCTTTCAACTTTGTGGCGAAACTAGAGCCACAATTGAAAGACCTGGCAATGAAACAAATCCGTCGCATGGTGGACGTTCCGGGACTGTCTAAAAACTCCCGCGAACTTTTGCAATCCGCCCTCCAATAGGTACGGACTTACCTAAAAAGGTACGGCCTTAAAAAGGTACGGCCTTACTTAAATGAATCATTCAAAATAAAAAACCACGGTGCTGAGCCGTGGTTTTTTTATTTTCAAGTTGGTAGGTCATTTCGCATAGGTAAGTCCGTACCTTTTCAGGTAAGGCCGTACCTTTTAGTTGAAGACCTTTTTGCAGGTGCCGGCGCCAATGTACAAAGCTTTGCTGCCGATTTCGAACTGGAATTTTCCGCTGCTTAGTTCGGCTTCAGTGGCGTTAATGACTGTGGATCTTGTGAACGCCGTTTTGCCAGATCTCACTGTGATTTTTAATTTTGCGGAGCTTTCTTCCAGGTCGGCGTCACTCCACTCTTGTTTCAGATTCTTTAAAGGGATTCTGTACGTGCCGACTTTAGCAAGCGTCAACTTACCGCCACCTCGGCTTTCAGAGCCGAAATTTGCTGTACCCAGGCCGTCCCATGCAAGGACCTCACGAGCCAGCGCTCGCTTCAGATCTTGGGCTTTCGAAATATTTCTTTGATGTTCAGTAAGATCCGCTTGCGAAGACATACCTGACTTCACCGCCATCGCTTCATTTTCGTGGCGGATATAGGAATCAAGTTCAGCAATTTGCTTTTGGTTTTCTCTGTGCTTAACCATGTTTTCATCGACGATGGGACTCTCCGGGACGACATCGATCGTGACTCTGACGTCTGTCGCCTCTATGGCATTTAAACTTAAGCGCAGCTCCCCGTTTTCGATACGCGCTTCCATTGCCGCGAATGAGATGTGGGGAACTGTTAAAACCAATAAAGCACACAGAAGCTTATTCACTTAAAAAACCCTCTCAAATGTTAATCAGTTCGAATCTATGACTAACAGAGCAAATGCTCTGCCAACATTTGAAGGAATACTTGGGATTTAAAACGAATAAGGGGTGTTCTTGTGAAACACCCCTGTCAAAGTTCCGTTAATTGTCAGTACCTTAAAACCAAATTTGGGCTATTTAAGACGGCAGTGATGAAGGAACTCTTCACGGGTCTCAGGTAATGTTTTAAAGTGACCACGTACATCGGATGTCGCAGTCGTACTGTGAGTGTCGTCGATTCCTCTCATCATCACGCAATAGTGTTTCGCGTTGATGTGAACGGCCACATGATCTGTATCCAAAACATATTGCAAGCAATCGGCGATTTGTTTCGTCAAACGCTCCTGCACCTGGGGACGGCGCGCGAAATACTGAACGATGCGATTGATTTTAGAAAGACCAATCACTTTTTTGTACGGGATGTAGGCCACGGTGGCAAAACCATCGATCGGCAACAAGTGGTGTTCACAGAAAGACAGACATTCAATGTTTTGCACCACGATCATTTGATCGTAATTCATCTTGTTGTCGATCACTGTCATCTTAGGGAATTTATGCGGATCAAGCCCCCCGAAGACTTCGTTCACGTACATCTTAGCGACACGTTTTGGAGTGTCAGCCAAGCTGTCATCGGTTAAGTCCAAGCCTAGCACTTCAAGAATTTCTGTGAACTTTTCAGTGATTTTTTCGATTTTTTCTTCGTTGCTAAGACCGTTATCGATCATTGGCGTAGGACGAACATTGTCCAAAATATCCTTGGTGCTTAGGACTTGTTCGATTTCAGAATCGACAACTTTTTTAAGACCTTTTTTACCAGCACCCTGCTTAGTGATTTTTTTTGGTTTTGCTTTTGCTTTACTCACGGTGGTTCCTATCTTGATGAAATTCTTATGCCCTAAAACAGGCCCTCAAGGAAGGGAAAGCTTAAACACTTTGCAAATTTTGACTGCTAAGCCACTGGCGCATCAGCTCTTGCTCATGGTCAGAGGTATCAACGAAATGGACTCGGATTTCACTATGGCCAACAGCTATGATTTTAGCCTGACAAAGGATGCCGTCGATATCAGGGACCTCCACAGAGACCCGCTGGCCGACCTTAAACTTCTCACGAGCCTGGGATACGGCGATGCGAGCTCCTGTGTAAGACAAATCCAGGGTTTTGCATTGATCCTTGCCCCCCAAAACAACCGGGATCCCCACGTAATAGCGGTGCGCAGTTTGCCCCAACCAGTGCTGGCGGCGGTCCAAATCCGGCGATCTGGCAAAATACAACCAGGCAATTCCGGCAACGACAACGGAGCTCACGATTTTAAAAACGAAAGCTTCCGTTTCAAGTTCGGGTTCTTGGAAGAACATCAAATGAGAAAGATTGATCGCGATAAAAAGAGCGCACAGAACCAGGCCCACCAGCCACAAGAGCTTGTGACGAATCAAGAAACTGATTCCCGCCGCAAAAACCACCAGCCAACCAATGATTTCGAGGGGTACAGTGGAACCGGTATGCATGGTGGTGAAATCCATCACTGGAATCACCATTAAAATAAATGCCGCTGGCACAATCACCCAGGGACCGTGTGTTATTCCCACTGTTTTTCTCATAGAAAACTTATCGGCATCACGAATGTGGGAATACAGTTTTTTTGTTGCTTCCCCGGCTGTTCTAAATAGACTGTTTAACTGTGAGACATCTAATCAAAATACCATTTCTTATTGGCGCATTCCTAGTTTCAAAACAAGCCGCGGCCTATCCTGATTTTATCGGATACGGTTATTCCTCTTGCATTACTTGCCACTATAACGGCTTGGGCGGAGGCGCCTTGAATGACTACGGGCGAGCGCTTTTTGCGACGGAAATCACCTCGCGCTCGGTCTTCCCTGCTTCTATGGATGAAGAAGCCATCGGCGAAAGCTCGGGCTTTTTGATCACAAAACCTCTGCCTTGGTATTTCCGTCCCGGCATCAAATATCGTGGTCTTTATTTCCAGCAAAATCCCAATGGTTCAAATGAAGTGAACAAATGGGTGAACATGCAGCGTGATTTCAATCTGAATTTCTTCTTTGATAAAAAGCAGAACTTGGCCTTGATCACCACGGCATCCTATGCGGATTTCGATATTCCTGAAACGACGATTGATAAGTGGACTGTTTATGCCAAGGAATTTTATTTGCGCTTTAAGCAAAGCAATAACCTGTGGTGGTATGCCGGCCAAATGGATAAGGGCTATGGCATTCGCAACGTCGATCACACAGCTGTGAATCGCTTCCCCGCTACCGATGTAGGCTTAAACCAGTATGGTCAATCTTTAGGTGTGATCGCGCACTTCACTTATCCAACCTGGGACATTGCTGTGAATCCGTTCTTTGGAAATGTCTATACGGTGACTGAGAAACGTCAAAAAGGTGTCTCGGTTGTGGGCGAGTATCAAGTTTATGAAAAATTCAAAGTCGGCGGCTCTGTTTTAGCTTCAGAATCTGACGACACTCGCTGGCGCTTAGCGGGTGCGACGGCTCGCTGGGGACTTTCCAAAGGAAGTTCGCTATTGGCAGAGGCCGGCCTGAGAGAGCAAACACGCAAAGGTTCGAACTCTGACCCCGTGCTGGGATCTTATGCTTGGATACAATCCATGGTCGCCATCGCTCGAGGGTATAATATCTTAACGACGATTGAACAATCCCGCGAAGACATTCAGGCATCCTCTGCAGAAAACTTGAAATACAGTTTTGGGCTTTTGGCATTTCCACTCCCCCGCACTGAATTTCGCTTTGGGTTTTCAAATGGAAAAACGAATCTGGATGGCACCGGTGTGGATGATTCCTGGGCGCTGCAAACGCAAGTGCACTTATCTTATTAGGAGCGCAAATGGGTAAAATGAAAATTTCAATCTTGCTATGCCTTTTATTGACAAGTCCTTTTGCTGGCGCTCAACAACGTAAATCGATTATTAAACCGCGTGAACCAGCACAAGTCCCTGCGCAGACGACGACACCCGGCACAGCAACACCAACTGCAAATGGATCTGCTACTACGCCGACCCTGAATTCGACTGCTACACCTATACCTGCTCCCGCAACGACAACAGCGATTGAAGGTACAACAACATTTGAAGACAGCGCTGAAGCACCAACGGAGGAAGCAACGGTCATCAATCCCGACGCAGATGCCGACCCGAATAAGGTTGGGGTTACGACGGCTCGCCCACGAGGCATGCGCCTTCCAGTGCAATCGGTGTCTTCTTGGGCTGCAGGTGTGACCACACTTCAGTGGAACGAAATCCTGACGGTTTCTCAGCTGGGTACGACGACAAAATCCAATATGAACTTTAACGGTGTGGGTTTAGTTTTGCAGAAAGAAACGTACTATCTGCAATGGGGTTGGAATGTCGGTGGGATGCTGGCAGCAGGCCGAGCCAACAGCGGTCCTTTTGCTAACGACGTGAAAATTGAGCGCCAAGGTTTTACGATGTTAGCTTTAACACCGCGTATGTTCTGGCGCATTACGAACAGTGTGAATATTGGTGGGACAGCGATGATTTACATTCGCAATATAGATATACCTAGTGGTAATGGCGTCGATATGACTGCAGGTCGAAAAAACAATGCGGGCTTTTTGGCGGATATAAATCTAAGAATTTTTAAGACGTGGGATTTTTATCAAGCAATAGGCCCCATCAATGATGGAGCCTATCTTTGGAAAGTCGGCGTTAATTACCGCTTTTAAAACTATTTTTTAGCTGCTTTAGGTGCTGCTGCTGCGGCACCTACTGGCACTTCAACGTGAACCTTCACGTCGTCTTCCGTACCTACACCCATGTAGTTCACATCTTTGATACCGATCTCAGACGCTTTAACTACGAATTCAGCTTTCAACAATCCGCCTTCAACTTTGTAAGTACCATCAACATTCACAGGCTTGTCTTTGATTTTGATTGTCGCTTTACCTTTGCCACCTTTACCAGTAGCGGTCACCAAAGTTGCAGTTGGGTATTTATCTGTCTCAAGATATTTTTGAGTGTGCTTGTCGCGAAGATCAACGCCCGTTTTCAAGCTCTTCATGTTAACGACGATGTTTTGTGCTGATACTTCATCGCCTTTAACTTGTGCTGTCCCTTTGATTTGGTTCGTTTTTGCTTTGAAATCCCCCATCGGATTCAAAGTCACATCAAACACGACAGACTGTGCGAACGCACTCGATACACCTAAAGTTACCACTGCTGCTGCAATAACCAATTTCATCAGTTTCTCCCATGGTTTTATTTACTGAATGTTGGATATCCAATCATACACAGCTTGCAACTGAGATGCACTCACTGTTGTACCATTGTCTGGCATATTTTTTGTGCCCCCACCCTGAGAACCTTTCATTCTAAAATAAAGTGATGAACTTAAAGGTTGGCCTGCCTTAACAAATCCCCGAGTGATCATACTTGCTGCGGTCATATTTGAGAAATCTCCACGAGTCGAGCCCGCTCCATGGCAACTTAAACATGAGGAATCAATAACCGCTTTCGCAGCTGCCAATTTTGTATCCACAGTCGATCCGGTCGAGCCGCTGGAGTCGGCAAAAACAGCCGGGTCAAATATCACCTGGCTCACAGAATTTGTCGTACCGATATAACGAGAAAGCGAATTGAGTTGTGCATTATTGAGACGGTCATTAAAGAACATGTACTCGTAAACCATCCCCCCGGTCGTACCAGCCACCAAGGTCTTGGTTACGAAAGAAAACTCCTGGGGACTTCCGGTCTTGGTGATCGTCATCGTTTGAACAATCCCATTTACCAACAACGAAAAATCATCCGGCTGAGCACCCGCACGCAGGGCGATAACCATGCGAGTCCCCGTCGAAGGAAGATTCACCATCGCCTGAGCACTGTTGCCCGCAGAAAAAATACGACTGACCGTGATCTTGCCACTGGCTACGGAGACTGCCGTCTCTTCGGCATTGGCACTTCCCGAATAGGCCGTAAAAATCTTGCCTGTCATTGCGCGATCTACAGCAAACACGTAACTGAGTTTATCAGCACCCGTATAGGCTTTATCGACTTTACTGGGCTGCCCTTGTTGATACCAACGCACCAAGGGTCCACGGGCTGGGTCTGTTAAGACTGGCAGCTCTTGAGAATCCAGGTAATTTTGTCCACTCGCCAATGAAGCTGATTCAAGAATCGCCTGTTGCACCGTAAAGTCACTGCAGTTTTGAAACGAAAAAACCAGCAAGGGCAATCCCAGGATTGGAACCCATTTTAATTTTCCAGTAATCATAACTGCTCCCATCCACTGGATTCACAGATCGCGAGAATCAAATATCTCCAGCGATCCACTCCAGCAATCGAAGGATTTTTTTCGTACATCATGCGATCTGAAGCCACCAGGCCCTGAATAAGTCCCGGGTCTGCATCATCGCCTCGATAAAACATACCGAATGCCAGTTCGATGGAAGTTGCTGTCGGAGCAGACCCCACAACACTGACTTTGCTGACGAAATTATTCACGAAAGTATTATTAGATAAAGCACTTTGACAGGCCTGCGACTTAAATGCCGCTCGCAAGGTGTTTGTGCCCGTGTTCATTGGCGCCAGAATAGTTCCATTGCAATCATTGACTCCGGTTTTAATATCACAGGGATATCCGAACGCGGAAGTTTTGTTCGTGAACCATTGATTGGTGATATTTGTTAACGCTGTTTTTTCAGCCGCTGTTGATGACGACGTCAAAAATACATCGTTAAACAGATTCGTCATATAAACGCGGTTCACCAGCAAAGGAGATTGTGTGGAAGCAGCTGCCACCGCATTCCCCGGATGTTCAGAACCCATGCTATAATCCAAGTCGCCCGACATCGAAGAAAGCTCAAAAGGTTGAGCACAGTTTTGGAATGCTTGAGTGAGTATCAACCCGATTGTCAAACCTGCAACTGTAAGCGTGATACGTTTATTCATCATCGCCACCTAGACAACCTTCGGCATACCGACCAGGGATGTAATAACCCCCGTGGATTCGTTAAAGGAAATCATTGCTGGAGCTGTGTTCTCCCACGGATTCGATTCAATACGCATCAGGCGTGACAAAGTCGACGTCGCAGAAGCCGTTGAAGGAACACCACTTAAATATCCACTGATCGCAGCACCATAACCATTGGTTCCATTACCGGCATTTTGACGTAAATTACCGATCACATAAGGACCGTTTTTAATCGCACCTGAAAAGGCACTCGTCACCATGCAAGGATAACCATGTCCTGATGACTGGCCGCTGATCGCCGCGTTTCGCGCAAACTCTGCAGAGACCTGAATCACGGATTCAGACCACATATTCGCACCCGTAGAGGCTCTGCGCACTGTTTGCAGACGATCCCGCATTTCCAAAATGCCCGCCAAAATTCCTGAATAGAAGTTATGAGTTAAAAGCAACGCCGTATATGCCCCCGTGTTGCCATCCATATCCGTGTGCGAGAACGCCAGGTTCCCGCCATTCACAAAAAGATTATTCACGTCGTCGCCCGCAATATAACTTGTGCGGATACGAACGTTGTTGAAATTGCTGGTTCCAACTGAAACCGAGGCTGTGAGCTCTTTCGTCAGGCAATACTCTGCCAAGGCCAATTGCTGATAGAAATCATTGTAAGTCAAAGCTGAGGTCATTTCACGCATATCAAAATCTGGAGCCAGCGTGAAATTTCTTTGTAAGTTAAATCCACCACTGTTCACGAAACCAAAAATACCAAACTGTCCTGCAGGTCCCGCCAAAGATGATGGCGTGACAGGCGCTTCAGAGATGCCGGAAACTCCCGACATACGAGCCGTCCCCTCCACCGCATTTTTATAACGATTCACAGCTGCATCCCAGAAACCATCGATATCACTGATACCTTGTTTCATTTTTGCAGAAGCATTTTCTAAATTTTTGTTTAACGTGTCAGCACCCAGGCGGTTGGAACGCGCGTAGGCCTTTAGATAGGACATCGCATTTTCATAGGCGTTTTTGTAAGCCTCTTTCCCCGCGGTGGTCGTCGCGATTGTTGATGACTGCGCAAAGCCTGCCATTAACTCTCTCACGTATCCGCCGCCAACTTGCGTTCCTGCTTTGTTATGCGAAGATGTAAAGCCCACGTTGTTATTTCCGGTCATCACTCCCGCAAACAGGCGCTCGGAAGAATCCGCAAGCAAGCCATTCAAACTTGGTAAGCCGGATACGGGAACCTGCACCAACAACGCATTGGTATCGTGACCGTCAAAGGCTGAACCAAAGCCGCGCATCACCAACATGTTATTCAACGCATCCGAAGCATTGCGTGAGCCCCCTTGGCCATTTTTAATCGGCAAAGAGAAAATATGGGGCACATTCAGACCATTGTATTTAAAAGTTTTGTAGGCAAGCCCCGCGACTTTACCGCCACTGAAATTAAACGCCGTCGAAACATAGGGATTTGCGACAATGTTATCACCATCATAAATTTTAACCCACTGGTCAAAGGAGTAACGCATCGGTCCCCCATTGATCCAGATGTTTAACAAAAAGCGTGGATCCGCTTGGCCCGTCAGGGCTTCAGCTCGGGCCTGCTGAATAAAACCAGCACCAATTTTCATCGCCAGCGATTCTAAGATGGAAGCTGATAAAACAGTTCCTCCCAGAATCATCCCCTGTTTTAAGAACTCACGACGATTTGAACTCATTCATTCCCCCGAGGATCAAAGGTGGCTTTATTATAGTAATTCGAGCGCAGTATCGATTCGACAAGCTTGGTTAAAGACTGCGTTTGTGAAAGCTCTTTTCCTAAAGTCTCTACAAACTTGCGGTCTTCAACGTCTCGTTCAGTCAATGCTTTGTTGAGTGGCGCATTCGCCGGGTCCGTTCGGTCATACAAAGACACATCAATACCCGTGAAATAGCGGAAATATTTTTTAGCCGCGCACTGATAGTATTCTGGAAGCTCGGTCAAGCGTGCACCCATCTCTTCAACGTTTGCGACATCGCGATTGATCAATGTTCCATTCGAGTAGGAACGAATCATTAATTTTCCTGTAGGATTCTGACGATGGTAACCGGGAACGCTTGTGGCTGACCAGGAGTGTGCAACAGTCGCTCCCACGGTGAAATTACCCACCATGATGGATTTTTGCACATTGCCTTTCGCCGTTTCAGCGACCACCCAGTTGCGCGCCGTTGAAGCGAACTGATCCATCGAAGCATGACAAGTGATGCAACTGCCAGCGCGACGGAAAGGAACATCGGAACTGCTGGCGATGTAGGCCTGAATATCACTTTCTCGTAAAGCCGGAAGAGAGAAACAAAGCAGGTTTTCTAATGTGGTCTTAGCCCATTTCCGTGGCAGCTTTAAAGCACCATCAAAAACCTGGCCTTTGCTGTGCCCCACGTTTAATAAGAAGTATGCCTGCTGACCTAAGATGCCTCCACCCAAGGCGCGGTGAAGATCTATACCCGTCTGACCATCCAGTTGCGAAGCTAAGCCTACGTTCGGTACAGAATAATTCGCAAGAATCAAAGCGGATGATCCCGGAACGATTCCAGAAATAAGTCCTGTTCCCGAATAGGGAGCTGGGACCACGGACGTCGAAGAAACGTTTCCTGCGGCATCGGTTTGGGCCAAAGCAAAAGTTCCTGGAGTTCCACGGATCGGCGCATATTTAACCGTCCCGCGAAGAACATTTGAATAAAGTAAGTCCGAAAAAAGCGCTCTCGTCAGCGTCAAAGCTGGCGTCGACATTTCGATGAAATCATTTGTGTTGCTGTCGAATTCGTTTTGATAGCCAGAGATTTGATCCTGGTTGGCTGTCGGAAACCAGGTGCGGTGAAATTGATAGAAGTTATTGAGGACTCTGACACTCTCGGTGTCGTTGACGGCCAACGCTCCACTGCTTGCAAGCTTGCCTTTATTTAAAAGCGCAATGCAGGCATCAATAGCTTTGGTCTTGCCGGCTTTGATACTCGCCAAGACAGTGCTATTCGTTGGGACAGGGAGTCCTGTAAGCTGAGCATAGCAACGGGAATAAATCGCTTTTTCTGAAAGCGCGTGTGCTGAATGAGAATATGCAATGACAGCCATAAGCGCCATTGACCCCAGAGTTGACTTCATTTTTCCCCCGCTTTTAGTTTCGGTTACATTGAGATTTTTTGTATATATTTTTGCGATTTTCTCAAAGTGAGACGCACAAATGAAGTTAGTCCAGCTGATTAAGATTTTCCCAAATTGTGTCGATAGGTTGCGTATGAAAACACTGATTGCAACTTTGATATTACTAAGCCTGTCTATCAACGCGAACGCAGCCAAGGTTACAAAAGTATCCGGCGGTAAAGCGCTTATCGATCTTGAAGGCGACACGGCACTGGTTGGCGACCAGTATTTCGTTATCGACAGCAGCGGTAAAAAACGCGGCCTCGTCCAAGTTTCAAAAGTTCAAGGTGGTAGAGCGATCGCGACGATCTCCAAAGGGAATGTCACTCCCGGCTCAAGTCTTCAACGCTTCCAAGGCCGCATGAGTGCCGCTCCGAGTGAAGTGAATTCTTCCCGCGGTGGTTCAACGACGGGTGGTGGTAAAAAGGCCTGGGGTTTGATGGCCGGTATGGTGAACAGCTCGATGAATGTGAAGTCTTCAACGGCTTCTATGACGATGAGCGGTTCAAGCTTCAACCTTGTGGGTTACTATCAAACATATCTTGATAAAAACATCAGCGTAAAAGCCTTGGCGGGTTACGAGACTTTGAATGTGACTGGCACGGCTCCATCGGGTTGGTCTGGTGGTACATGTGCAGCAGGTTCAAGCTGTTCGGCTGATATTGGTTATTTGGGTATGAATGTTTTGATCCGCTACTCTTTCGCCAGAACGAAAACAATGGAATTCACAGCCGGTGGCGGTTTGGGTTTCTTGTTCGCGATGCAAAAGTCTTCTAATGTTCTTGATACTGCAAAGATCTCTACGAACCAAACGATCGTAGGTACTTTGGGTATGGACTGGCACTTGGACAAACGCACTTACGTTCCAATCCAATTCGATTATGCAATGTTCCCGGACAACAACACTTCCAGCGCGACACAAATGATCTTGCGCGCGGGTTACGGGTGGAAATTCTAAGAGAATATCAGACCACCACTCAGATTGAATCTGTCGAAAGCCTCCACCACAGAGGCTTTTTTGTTTCTTGTTGCTAGTTTTCGGATTTGGTTCTGATTCCTAGCGGTCACTTGTCTCTAAGTTTGGGATCTCATCACTCCACTCGTCTAAGGTATTTGCGCGTTCAAAACAATCTTTTCCACGCGTTGCTCCCGCCAAACATTTCGCACTCGCCCACTCGCACCTAAACCCACAGCTCCTGGAGCTGCTCCAAACTCAGCCCTCGCAAACGCGTTTTGGAGTAAGGACGCCCCAACGCTTCCCTCTCATTCAATCGAACATAATCCCGCACGATTCGGTAAGCCTTGTAGCCTTTGATGACACGCGAAAACGGCCGATACATCCACACCTTATCCCCTTCATGCTTCCGACTGAAGGTATCGGTCAACACCTGCGCAAACTGCCCCGCCACCACTCGAAAAAAGCTTTGGAGTTGAATTCTTTTGCCGCGGACCAGAAGATGCACATGATCGGTCTGAACAGAAAATTGCTCGATCTTCACCCCGAACTTCCAGGAGTATTTTTTCAACAATGAATTCATAAGAGAAAAGTTACGAGGTTGACGAAGACCCTTTTTAACTGCCGTCTTGTTAACCTTAAAAACGATATGCAAAGGATCTTTACTTGAAAGAGGCCGTGCCCCGCGCCCTTTTGACGACTTACGCAAAATACCGCCGTGACAATGACGGTGTTTCCAATGCACCTTGAATCCAGAAAATGTTTGTTGCTTACTTTGCTTCATCATCACTCCACTCCACGCGTATCGCTTGACCGATACCCCCGACAGAATAAACGAGTGCAAAATGAAGACATGACTGAGTTAAGTCCAAAACGGAAACCATCAATAACAAAACCGAATATCGGATATTCTGAATCAGCCCCACTGACATTGGATCTCACGAGACAGGCCGAACCAAAAAAGTCCTATGAATCATCAATGTCGAGGTGCACGGTCTGTTCGTTCAACCCGCAGTTCTCTAAAGATCCCACCTCGTTCAACCAGCTCCCTGGGGGTATCGGTCATTGCAACTTCCAATCTTCATGACCGATACCCCCAGGGCTGCGCATTGGATTGCGACCTTGGCAGGAAGCACAGAAGGGGATTGATTGATTCAGTGATTGAGTGGGTGATTCAGTGAGTGAGTGTCTACGTTACTGGGAATTCAAAAGAAAAAAGCGCTTTTGATGGCTGGAGTGGTGAAAAAAGGCGGCTCAGCGTGGGCTTTGTAGCAAATACCCGAAGTGTCAGGTCTCTGGACAGCTACTTCACCGCTGGTTCCTTAGGGGCACAGTCTATTCGATCTCAGTTGGACCTCCTCTTGCAATGGCAGAGGCATCTCTTTAGCAATGAGGTTTTCTGTGCTTCGAAAGACACCTAAATTATTACTTCCCATGATCCTTGGGCTTACCAGCCTCCAGGCTCGCGCCATGGATGCGGACCCTTTCATGACCGAAGAGCATTTGCTGAATAAAGCGGTGCAGGTTCATGTCACGACTCGTGGGATGAAGTACTTTGATTCGGAACTCGCAAAAATCCTGGGGAACCTGGGTGTAAATATTGATGAGGGGTACTTCCCTGCCCTGTCGTACACTTTCGAAAAGCCGATCAATCCGGATGACTTTGCTAAAGATAATCCTGAAGAAGTGAAAATGTATAAACAGGTTCGCGAGCTTTTGACGAAATGGCTTGTGGGCTTTTCACTGAATGATCACCGCCCGACGATTGAAATTGGCGAATCGGGGTACGTTGCTAAATTCTCCCGTTTTTCGCTAGTGACTGATCAAAAGTTAATGGAAAAACTGGGTAAACGCGAAGGCGCAATCCTGGCCATTGAACTTGAGATCAAACATCTGACACTGGGAACGAACTCCGTCAAAGTTTGGGATATTAACAACGAATTCTTGGGTAAAGTTGGCGCCGAAGAAGTCAGCCTTTCCGCAGGTGATGCTAAAAACCCACTTAAAATTCGTCTGCCGTTTTACCTGCGCATGAATGCATACGGCGCGTTGGAGTTTGAAGCCCTGGATGTGGAAAATAACTTAGACTCGATCCCGGTAAGTCTGCAGTACAAAAAACTTTTGGTTCCGCAGTTTGCGATCGAGATCAACGGTAAAAAGTTTTTGTTAAACAATAAAGAAATCGACAAGCTTTTCACCGAGCAGGCTCCGGCAATTCTAGAATCTGTGCGTAAGAATTTGGGCGACTTTGCGCGCAACCAATTGCCCGCAATGCTGAATGAAAAGGCCAAAGAGTTCCTCAAAGGTAACTTGGACCAAGTTCAAAACATGGTGCCCCCGGGGAAAGAACCGAATGACACCCGTCCTGATTTCAAATGGGGTTTGCGCCTTCAAAACATCGGCCTGAAAGAGTCCTTAAATATTGAATTGGGAGCTTACGCGGAAGACCCTGTGAATCCCCGCAGTTTGCCTCGTCCTGAGGACAAATCTCGTGGTCTTGTCACTTGGGGACTGATCCCACAAACAAAGTATGACATCGGTTTGAGCCTGGATCGTGGTTTGATCAACCGTATTTTGCAGCTTTCCTTTGAACGCCGTAATTTCGAAAAGATCGCCATGTCAGATGGTTCCACTTTGAGAATGATGGCGTCTCCTTTGATTGACTATGTAAAAGCGCCAGTTGCGATGCCAATTAAGGACAGTGAAACTTGGGTTAAATTACGTGTCGCGGTGGAAAACAAGCCAGACTCCATTTTCTTGAAAGAGAAGATCGTTGTTGAGTTCGATATTATTGCAAAATTGCGCCAAATGGCGGATAAGACCGGCATGCAGCTGGTGCTGTATTCTATCGATCCAGACAGTATGGCGATGGATGATAAGTACTTCTCAATTGCTGGTAAGCTTTTGAAAGGAAAAGTTCGCGACGGGATTAAAGATAAACTTCGCGAACAGTGTGCAGGATGGAAATCGAAAGAGGAAGCAATTCCAGGAGCGTTCCCTCTGCCACCGGAAATTTTGGGAATTAAATTAGATATCAATCGCGTACTCATGGACCCGAAAGGTCACTTAGTCATGTATCTGAATTACGCGAATGCAGGAGCGAAGTAATATGAAATCATTTAAACTTGTTATCATCAATGCTCTGACTTTGATTGTTGGCTTGGGTATTATGAGTGGTTCATTTTCCACCAAGTCTGCCAAGGCAGCCAAGTTGGAATCGGTTCCTTCGATTCAAGTGAACAAGCTTGGAAACTACAAAGGGCAATACCTGACAGTTCTTTACGCTGTGGGTTCGCGTCCCTTCATTTCCACGGATGCTTCACAACTGAACATCTCTCAAGTGAAAGAATCCCGCACAGTCTACATCACGGGTGACACTGTGACATTGCCACAGGTTCAAGTTGAAAAAGAAGGCTTCCGTCCTTCTTACAACATCGTGGTCTTCGTGGTTTCTCCACAGCAAAATTATTCTTGGGTAAATGCAGACGGCACATCTCCTCAAGGGATGCCGGCAACCAGCAACCGCCTTTCAAATAAGTTCAATGCTGTGAACAAATCTGACGTGGATAGCTTTGTCGCTTCCAAAGGCGAACAAGCCGTCATGCCGGTCAATCTTTAAATAGAGATCGAATTGGCCGCTTGAATTCCACTCTCAAGGGCACCGTTCAGGGTGCCCGGGAATTTCAAGCTTGTATGCTCTCCTGCAAATTGAAAACGCCCGCCATATTCTGGCTCCCCTGGCGCTCCTCTGAATTTCATGTACTGACCTTTTTTATAAACCGCCATAGAGCCCCCGGCCCAAGGACGCTGCTTCCAATTCACCATCTGATGAGTGATCGGTGATTGCGGCAGATCTTTATAAAATAAATCTAAATCAAACACAGCTTCCTGTTCAGCAGCGGCACCTGCATTGGCTCCGGATTTACCCGCGCGCGAATAAGTCATCAAAGCCTTGGTGCCTTTTTGTTCGCGACTGCTATCCCAGAATTTTTGCGATAAGAAATCACCAGTGAAGTTTCCAAGATTCGCTGCAAGACCATTTTTCTTATTCCAGAAGGCGGAGTTAAAACCCAGGACACCTTTGCTGTGAGTGGCATAGGTCAGATTTGTCAGAGCTTCTTTCTTCGCGTCTGAAAAATGCAGGGAATCGATATTGCTTACTTCACGCAGCTTTGAAAACGGCAGCGTGCAGATGATGTTGCGGGTTTTATACTGCTCACGACCCTTCGGTGTTTGGAAATTCAGAGTGAAAACACCCTCTTTTTCAGAAATCTCTACCAGGGCATGATTCATTTTCAAGGTGTAGTCAGGAATGACTCCGGAGACTCTGGAAGCCAGTGTCTGCATCAGATTTGTAAGCCCGCCCTCCAGGCGGAACGTGTTTCTGCCCGCCAAGAGACTGCTGCCCTCGGAATCAAGCGTGCTTAAAAAATGCAGCGAAGATTGTTCGGAGGCATCCACGCCAAAACGAGAAACCGCCTGGCTTTCAATCAAATCTAAAATCAGGGGATCAACTTCTCCCTTCCAAGAGTTCAAAAGATCTTGCAAGGAAAGTGTGTCGTAATAAGTCGAGCGATCATAAACCAAAGAGTTGCGATAGGTAAGAATCGCCTCTTGATCTCGGAAAAGATCCGCGCGCACACGGCGCAAAGGTGTCGCCAATGTTTTGAATTTTGGCAGAAGATCTTGCACGCGATAGTTTTTGCCGTCAAAGCGGAAATAGTGAGCTTCAAAGCCTTTGCGCGCTTTTAATTCAACGGGATTCAGACTGAATTCTTTCGCGAGAGCAAAAACAGTTCGGTGGGATTCTTCAAAAAATTCTGCTCCCAACTCTGCCACGGGCTCTTCTCCCGAGAACAAAGAGACCGTTTGCACCCGTCCTCCGATACGCGAGGACGCTTCGAATAGACGAAAAGGAATTTTATTCTTTTTTAGAGTATGAGCCGCCGCCAATCCCGCAGCGCCCGCGCCAAGAATGACGACTTCGCCGTCAAGATTTCGTTTGTCACCCGTAAAGAGTCGATCCAGACCTGCGCAGCCCCCCAAAGCAAGAGAGGTTGAACTCAGTGCAGAAATTTTTAAAAACTCGCGACGACTTAAAGAACTTTTTGCCATCAATCCCTCACCTGCATAGAATGGCAACACTTTGGAACAGAAGCAAATCAATCTCTCAGCATTAAGACAATCCTTCGAGAAATTGGCGGAAAATAACTGGGCCCTCTCAGCAGAGGTCTTTGCTCCTGATTTTTGCGCCAAACTCGCCCAAGAGTGTCAAAAACTCTACTCTGAAGGCGAACTCAAAAAGGCCTCCATAGGTTCCTCTGGGAACAAGCTCACGGCTGCTGAAATTCGCGGCGATTTCACCCTGTGGTTGGATGAGGGGAACTCCCCCTTGCAACAAGAATTCCTGCAATGCCTTGAAGTGATCCGCGAGGAGTTGAATCAGTTTTTCTTTATGGGTTTAAAACGTGTGGAAAGTCATTTTGCTTTTTACCCACCTGAAGCGGGATACGATAAACATATCGACAATCCCCGCGGCGCCAGTCATCGTAAAATTACTTTCGTGCTTTATCTCAATGAGTCCTGGCAAAAAGACCACGGCGGAGAATTGAGCCTGTATAATCCAGAGAATCCCGATGAGTTGTTGGCAACCGTTCAACCTCACCTGGGACAACTGATATTTTTTCGAAGCGACCTTTTCCCCCATCAAGTGGAAAAGAGCTTCAATCCCCGCCTGAGTTTAACTGGGTGGTTTAGGGACGATGCATTATGAGATCTTTGTTTTCGGAAGTAGTCTTCACTCGCCTTCACGCCCGTTTTGTTATTCTGGGCTGTTCCTTATTGGCGGCACTATTTGGGATTTTGGGACCGTTTTTCCAAAAAGAATTCATTGATCAACTGACACACACTCCTTCAAAGCTTCACCTGTTTCAAGTGAGCTCCCCTTTGTGGTTTATTTTGGGAGCGTTCCTTTGCGTGCTTTCTTCGCAAGCCTTCAGTCAGTTGACGAATTACTTGAGCTCTAAAGAAGCCTTGTTCATGCAAAGAGTTTTTGCTGAACGCCTCTATTCGAAAACTTTGAATCTGCGGGTCGATACCATGAGCCACAGGCCCGTGGGTGAGATCGTGTCCTTGTACGCGACCGACGTTCAAGGTGCGACCGTGTTTTTGGATCAAACTTTACCAGCCGGTGCTTCCACGTTATTTCCGTTGCTCCTGTCACCCTTTGCAATTTCAGTACTCTTTGACATTCCGCTGTGGCCGACGATCTGGGTGATGATTGGGATCACCTGTTTAAATTCTTTCATGGCCTTTCGCCAGTCCCGTTTCTTTTTCCGCTTTAAGCAACTCGCGGCCGAACGCATCGGCTTGGTGAATGAGTGGATTCAAAACATCCGCACCATCCGCATCCTGGGATGGATTCGTCATTTTGAAGATGGCATCTTTGCAAAACGTGAAGTGGAAACTCGCAACCGCGTGATGATGGTGACAAACGGTCAGATCATGAATGCAATTTCCTCGTCCGTGACTTTCATTTTGAATGTTGTGACCTTGGGCTCCTTGGTTCTTTACACCAAGCAGACTTTGACGAGTGGTGAGCTTTTGGCGCTGTTGTGGATCGTCGCCATCTTTTTGACTCGCCCGTTCCGTCAGATGCCTTGGTTTTTTACTTTTGCATTTGACTCCTGGACTTCTCTAAAGCGCCTGGAAGAATTTTTCTCGACGAAAAACAATCAGACCGATGGCAAGGATGTCGAAACGGCAGAGCAAGCGGCCTTGGATGAAAAGTATGCTTTGCAAGTGCGGGGTTTGAATCTTCGCATCGGCAGTCGTCATATTCTAAAAAACATGAACTTCGATATCAAAGAGGGCGAGTTTGTTGCAGTCGTGGGTGAAGTCGGATCTGGCAAGTCCATGCTGCTTTTGTCTTTGCTTCGTGAAACCGGGGCCTTATTTCAAAGCTACCGTATCGGAGCCATGGACGCTCTGAAAGAGAAAAACAATTCCGTGCGCAGTAACTTTGCATACGTTCCGCAGGAAGGCTTTATCATGAGCGCCACTTTGCGCGAAAACGTGGCTTTCCTATATGACATCGATCCTGAACGCGATTCCTTGGTTGAAGAGTCGCTAAAGCTTGCGCAGTTTGAATTAAACACCGAGCGCGTGGAAAAAGGCCTTGGAACGGAAATCGGCGAACGCGGCGTGAACCTTTCCGGGGGGCAACGTCAGCGCGTAAGCTTAGCCCGCGTTCACTATCACGATGCACCGATTTTACTTTTGGATGACTGCTTAAGCGCTGTTGACGTGGATACGGAACAAAAGCTTTTCGATACACTTTTAATCGGCGCTTGGGAAAACCGCACACGCATCCTGGTCACTCACCGCCTGTCAGCCTTGAACCGCGTGGATCGAATCTTGTTCTTGGAAGAAGGCCGTATCATTGATCAGGGAACTTTCGAGGAGCTCCTAGCTCACAACGAAAAATTCCGCGAGTACACAACATCGGTTGCTAAAGAAGCTACTGCTCAAAAAGAGGACGAGGTGACTCGTGGCTAATCGCAACCAACGCCATCAAGTGGTTAAACCTAAATACCTGTCTGACGGAGAAGTTCGCAAAGAAGGTGGTTATAATAAAACCATTTATGAAACTTTGCTTTTCGCTTACAAGCCGTTCCTGGTTCGCATCAGTGCTTGTGTCGCTTTAGGAATTATTGGTCGCGGTCTATTGCTAGCAAATACCAATGTGATCGGATATTGGGTGGATAGCCTGGTTGGCAAACACTCTCCGCTGGAAACACATTCCTCGATGCAAATTATCACCCTGCTTTTTGTGATGGCGGTCTGTGGTTTCTGCATGACTTTGGTGTTCCGCGTGGGCTTTTCACGGCTGTCGGCGCAAGCGATTTCCAGTTTTTATGACGAAGTGACATTGCGCACGTCCCGTCTGCCGATGGGATTTTTTGATAACACACCTGCGGGCCGTATCATCACGCGCTTTTCCAGCGACTACGGGAACGTCTTCCGTCTTTTTGGTGGCCCCTTGGCGGAGTTTTTAAGTATCATCTTTGATTTGATCATGATGACGATCTTGATCACGATCGCAAATCCGATTTTCTTAATCCTGGTCGCGTTCATCGCCGTTTTGAATTTCTTTGTGTATAAGCTTAATCAGGAAAAACTGCGCAAGGCCCGTCGAGAATTGTCTGCGAGCCGCTCTCCAAGTATTGCGCACTTTGCAGAAACGACCCAAGGGGCAAGCACTATCCGTTCGTTCCGTCGCCAGGAATCCTTTACGGAAAGATTTGAAAGCTTGGATCGCTATTTCCTAAGCCAAAAACTTTTCACCACAAAACAACTGATCAGCTTTTCGTTCCAAATGAACAGCATGACGGCGGTGTTGTTATTGATCACCGGTGTAGCCTCCTATTTCATGATTGAAAAAGGCTGGGCAAGTGTGGGTTCCGTCGGCGTCGCTTTCACGTTTATCTCGCTTTCGGGAAATACTGTGCAAATGTTCTTTGAGTGGTTGACGCAATTTGAAGAGGCCATGATTGGTGTCGAGCGTCTGGATCAATACATGCGCATGGATATCGAAAAAGGCAATCATCTGCCAGCGAGTGCGAAATTCGCGACAGGTCACCCCGTTTATGCTGCCGAAACTGAAAAATACTTAAGCCATCGCCGTTTAACCGAGGCTCGCAGTGCTTCGGTTGAAGTCAAAAATCTTTCCTTCCGTTACCGCGAAGATCTGCCGTGGGTGCTTAAGAATTTGAATTTTGAAGTCAAAGCGGGTGAACGTTTAGGGATCGTGGGTCGCACGGGTTCTGGAAAATCCAGTTTGATCCAAGCCCTTTTCCATTTGTATCCGATCGACCAGGGCCAGATCACCATCAACCACCATGCTCCCAAGATCAACGAAACAGATCAGGGGATGGATCTGAATTTGTACCGTCAATCCATGGCGTTTATTTCCCAGGAACCGATTTTGTTCCAAGGAACATTGCGCTTTAACTTGGATATCGAAGGCAACCACAAGGACGAAGCCCTGTTTGAAGTCCTGCAAAAAGTCGGTTTATTGGAATGGGTCCAGGGTCAGGTCCAGGGCCTTGAAATGAGAATCGAAGAGCGGGGTAAAAATTTATCTCTGGGTGAACGCCAGCTTTTATGTATGGCCCGCTGTCTTTTGCAGCAATCCCCGATTGTGATTATGGATGAGGCCACCAGCTCTGTAGATCCGCAGTCTGAAGAGATCCTGGTCCGCGCCACTGAGGAGTTTTTTGCTGACCGTACACAGATCATCATCGCACACCGTTTATCGACCCTCGCAAAGTGTGATAGGATTTTATGGTTACAGAATGGGGAGATTGTCGAGATGGGACCGACAGCAGAGATTTTGCCTCGGTTTAAAAAAACAGAATTGGTTTAAATAATTCTGCTCCCCCCTCAATTTAAAGTTTGCCGCGTCCGATGAAAAGAGGTACTCCTCGAGACACGACATAAACTCTCTGAACGACGATGAGGTGGGCATGGATAACAACCAATCCCTCGACGAAACACTAGACGAAAACTCCGTGATCAGTCTGACGGATCAGTGGTCTTCATTGACCCCTGATGAGCGTCGTGAAAAGTTCAAAGAGCTGCCCCGCACTGATGCCGAGGAGCTTTTCCTTAATCTACCGACCCATGACCAGGCCGAACTTATTTCAGAAGCGTCTCACCTTGAGAAGCGCTCTTGGGTGCGCCTGCTTGCACCCGATGACGTGGCCGATTTGATTCAGGAAATGGGTCCCGATCACAAAGACGACTTGTTGTCCTTGCTAGATCCACAAACAAAACGTGAAGTGATTGCCCTGCTTGCTTATGCCGAAGACGCTGCCGGGGGCTTGATGAGCACCCGTTTCGTACGTCTGCGTGCAGAGATGACTGTGGATGAAGCGATCAGTTACCTTCGCATTCAAGCAAAGACGCACGTTGAGTCGATTTATTATGCCTACGTTTTGGATTCGGAACAGCATCTGGCAGGAGTGATCTCTTTCCGTGAGATTTTCTCTGCAGCGGCTGGCACCAAGATTTCTGAAATCATGCAAACCGAAGTTCTAAAGGTTCCACCTGACATGGACCAAGAGGAAATCGGTCGTATCTTTTCTCAACATGATCTGATGGCCCTCCCCGTTGTTGATGAACACAACGTGATGAAGGGTATCGTTACGTTCGACGACGTGGCGACAGCAGTCCAGGAAGAAACCACAGAAGACATCCACAAACTGGGTGGTGTGGAATCCTTGGATGCTCCCTACATGAAAATTTCCATGTTCGACATGATTAAAAAACGTGCGGGCTGGTTGTTGGTTCTTTTCTTAGGAGAGATGTTCACTGCAACTGCGATGGGTTATTTCCAAACCGAGATCGAGCGCGCAGTGGTCCTGGCTCTTTTCATTCCATTGATTATCAGTTCAGGCGGTAACTCCGGTTCTCAGGCATCGACTTTGATTATCCGTGCGATGGCCCTGGGTGAGGTTCGTATCCGTGACTGGTGGCGTGTTCTGGGCCGTGAGCTGATGGCAGGGCTGGCACTGGGTGTGACCCTAGGTTTGGTCGGCCTTTGCCGTATCCTGATCTGGCCTACACGTGAAGCTTTGTATGGTCCTCACTATGTGCTGGTGGCTGTTACTGTGATGTTAAGCTTAATCGGTATCGTTCTTTGGGGAACGATTTCGGGATCGATGCTTCCGTTCTTGCTTAAAAAGATCGGCTTTGACCCGGCTTCCGCATCAGCTCCAGCGGTTGCAACCTTGGTGGATGTCACGGGTTTGATTATTTATTTCTCGGTGGCTTCGGTCGTGTTGCACGGAGTTCTGCTCTAGTTCGAATCTTTCAAAATTTGCTATTAAAAAGAAAAGGCGTCTTGTTTTCAAGACGCCTTTTTAATTTTTAAATTTAAGGTATCGACTATTCTTTATCAGAGTCTTTATCTGCACCCGCTTCAGAATTAGTTTGTGTTTGCGTTGCAGTTTGAGATCTTGCTTTCATCTCAGCTTCTTCTTTTTTATCATGAAGACGCTGCAATTTTTCAGCAGAAGTATCACTTGATTTCGCGACATCTTCCGCTGCAGAGATCACGTTACCACCCTGACTTGTCAGCATCAAAGTGCCATCGCCAGTTACTTCTTTGATCACGTTGATATTAAGAACAGGAGCTTCGACAACCTCACCGGCACTGTCAGCACCCATTGTGCCCAGGCGGTTTTGACCTTTTAGAACGACGCTGTTCGCTGCGATATCAAGTGCACCCGCTGCCACCATGTTCACTAGGTTCACATTGTTCAAGATAAGTTTGTCTGCTTTGATCGCCGCACTGATTGTTTTTAGTCCTACGTTACCGCAAATAAAAACAACCTTCGCAGTTAGTTTCACGGAAGTTGCGTCTTTTACATCTGCCAAAGCTTTCGCTTCTAAACCGTTTGTATACGTTTTATCGATATCATCTTCTACGCAACCGACATTTAAATAAGTAGATTCTTTTGCAGCTTGATCAACATCGCCATCCACCTGAACTTGACCAAGTTCCGGTTGTTTCGTTGCAACTTCAGCCACTTTACCATCAAGAGCTTTACCGCCCATCAAGTTAATAGATATTCCCGTTTTAAGAGTTTTCCCGTCTTC
Organism: Bdellovibrio sp. HCB185ZH; assembly: GCF_047302455.1. Lineage (GTDB taxonomy): Bacteria > Bdellovibrionota > Bdellovibrionia > Bdellovibrionales > Bdellovibrionaceae > Bdellovibrio. The sequence continues at coordinate 3,760,099 of NZ_CP178624.1, read as the reverse complement.
AGCAACCAGGGCACCCATAATATTGATTTTACCTGGTTGACCACCCGGTAGAACTTTCGAAGAGACCTCGCCCGTAGGAGCGCCATCGTTGTTCGCATGAAGAGCTACTTTGCTAGCTTTATCGTCTTTCACGGCACAAGCCGCAAGACTCATCAAAACAGCAGTTGCCAAAAGTTTAGAAATCTTCATAAGTGGCCTCCTTAAAAAGGCGATAAAATACTTCCACCCCTTATTCAGCAAGATCCACTCCAGGCGGTTCAGCGACTCAGCTGGAACTGTTTTGATTTGAGAAAAAAGAACGCCCCTCAAACGTCACCCGGTGACATTTCTGGGCGCCCACTTTAGAAAGACCTACAAGGAAGGCGTACGACCACCATCAATCGGTAAATTGATACCATTAATATAAGAGGCTGCTGGGCTGACTAAAAAGGCAATGCCTTCAGCTGCTTCCAACGGGTCACCGATACGGCCGGCAGGAATCGTCTTAATCCATTGCTCTTCGATTTCATCAACCGAATTTCCAGATTTCTGAGCCGCGGCTCCCATCAAGGATTCAATGCGCCCCGTGCGAATGTATCCCGGCAACATATTGTTGACCGTGATACCGTAAGGTCCCAACTCCCCCGCCAAAGTTTTTGACCAATTGGCCATGGCACCTCTGACAGTGTTAGAAACACCCAAGCCTGGGATCGGATTTTTAACTGAAGTAGAAATGATGTTCACGATTCTTCCATATTGAGCCTTGCGCATGCTCGGCACTACCGTTTGCACCATCAGATGAGCCGCTTGTAAATGAGCTTTAAACGGGGTTTCAAATTCTTCGATGGAGGCTTCAAGTAACGGACCACCTTTGGGACCGCCAGAGTTATTAATTAGAATCTGCACATTTTCTTTGGCGATATCTGGAAGAATCTTTTTAAGGGCATCGGTGTCGGCAAGATCCAGGACAAAATATTTGTGCCCGGGACCGCCTTTCAGCGTCTGCATCAGGTTCTTCAATTTTTCCTCGTTACGAGCGACGGCGATGATTCGAGCTCCACGCTCTGCCAGAAGTTTGGCAGTGGCTTCGCCAATTCCTTGTGAAGCTCCGCACACTAGCGCTGTTTTACCCTGAAGATCCCATGAACTCATAATGCCTCCGCAACGAAGACATTTCATCAAGGATTCAACCCATCGGCAAAACAAAAAAAAAGGAGCGCTTGTGCAAGCGCTCCTTCTGGTGGTTACTCATTTATTTTACAGGGACTATGATTTCACAAGATTAGCAGTCCATTGTTGGATCATTGCCAAAGTTCCCTGTTTCGCATTGGCGAATTGGACACCGTAGGCTTGGTTAGCTTCGCTCCACACGACTTGACCCTGCACCTCGATGACCTCGTGTCCATCTGGGCTTTGGATGCGCATCGTGATAATGCCACCTTTTTCCAGTGCTTGATCGGTGTTGAATGACAGACCGCCTTGAGAGATGGAGTTCATTGAACCGATCAACTCGCGATCGCCGACCATCACTTTGATCGATGATTGCATTTTGAAGCGTTCGTGACGGCGTTTGTTTCTTGGATCGTTAGCCATCGCACGTTGACGAAGGACGAACCATACCGCCATCGGAATCATCATCAAACCAAAGACCACGCCCGCAGTTGGATTTGCACCGCCAGCACCTGGTCCACCATTAATAGCTGTCGTCACAAGACCACAACCTGTCGCGCCGCCGGCACCATCCGCAGCTGAAGCTGGATAACGACTTGAAGAGTACACATAGCTTGGTTGAGAAGCTGTTTCCCCGTGGCTTGCTTGCACGGCAGTCATCAGCTTCGCAGAATCAATACGACCACTTGTTGAAACGAAGTTTGCAAGACCTGCAATCACGTCAACATTGGCGAAAAGCTTTTGTTTGATTTGGTAACCCGTTAATTGCGGTTCTTCGCGAAGCGCCAACGCTGCCACACCGGCTACGAAGGGAGATGCCATCGAAGTACCAGACATATAGTTATAACCGCCCCCTGGAACTGTACTTAGGATACTTTCACCAGGGCTTGCGATATGAACTGTGTTTTTACCGTAGTTCGAAAACGATGAGCGATTGTCAGAGGAACCCACAGACGCCACCGAAATCACACTCGGAAGATCGTAGTTCGCTGGATACATCGGCAAGCTGTCGTTGTTACTGTTATAGTTACCTGCCGCATTGACGATTAAGATACCGTTGTTATAAGCCGCCGTCAGAGAATCCAACAATGCTTTAGAGAAGTTTGATCCCCCCCAAGAGTTGTTAATCACCTGTGCGCCGTTATTAACTGCATAGTCGATCGCTTTGATCGCTGTTGCGGTAGTTCCCGTCCCGTCAGCACCCAATGACTTCACTGGCATGATCACGATTTTGGATTCAGGCAAAGGTCGTTGGAAGATATTTAGACCGGCACCCACAACGATACCAGATACGTGAGTACCGTGGTTGTTGTCGTCATTTACGTTGGGAGAGTTAGAAACAAAGTTCCAACCATTGATGTCGTCGACAAAACCATTGCCATCGTCATCATAACCAGGGGTTCCGTTCGCTTCAGCGGAATTCACCCACAAAGCTCCTGAACCACCCGTACCGTCTGCTTTATAAGCTTTGAACACTGGATGCGTGCGATCAAGACCGGAGTCAACAACCGCAACGACAACTTTATTACTATTAGTCGTTAAAGACGTCGAAAGATTCCAGGCACTGGTCACAGCCGTGTTGTTCACGACCGTATTTGAAAACTGAGAATAAGAAGCTGAATTTGTGGAAACCCAATTGTTAGTTACCAAAGTTTGCAAAGCATAACCTTGGGAAGCGTATTCAGAATAAGAACTCTGACCTGCAGACCATATATAGTTAGGTTCAACGTATTCAATATCTGGATCTTGCTTAAGATCTTCAACCTCTTGAGAAGCCGTCGACAAAGAACGAACTGAAACGTGATACATACCTAAACGGCTGTAAGCACCTTTCATAGTGACTCTTTGCGCAAGTCTTGAACGAACGCCTTGTTGGTTTACACCCGTTGAACTGTTACGCACTTTCACGATGTATTCGCCCGGAACAACAGTCGACATCTGTGCGAATGCTGCTCCACTGAATGCTACGAACGAGGCAATGAAACCTAATATAATGAGTTTCACGGTTTCTCCTTAAGAAATTGACCCTTATCTATTCGGTAAATGGTCTAGGAAAGATGAGCAGAAATGCGCATTATTTAGAGCCCCATTTTGAGACAAGCGTAAGATCTTGAAGCAACTGGCCTTCCCTGATATTAATTTTTTACCGATACAAAGAGAGACAGAAGGACCATCCAGCTATGAAACAGCTTCAGAAAATTTTCTTGCAAGGGCTCGTAACTTTCCTGCCCATCGCACTTACGATTTACATCATCTATGCTGGTGTCTCTATTGTGGATAGCATCCTGGGAGATGCTCTTCGCCAGGTTATGCCGGTTTACATTCCGGGCTTGGGTTTCTTGCTGACGATCGTGTTGATCTTCTTCTTGGGCTTCCTATTGAACAACCTTTTAGCAGCCGGTCTTTTCCATAAGCTAGAACAAAAGATGACTCAGGTTCCGTTGTTCAAAGCAGTTTACAGTCCCCTGCGCGATTTGATGAATATGTTCTCGAAAAGCGGAGGTCCCGGTGGCGCCATGCAAACCGTGGTTTTGGTGGATATCGCTGAATCAGGAATCCGCGCCATGGGCCTTGTCACTCGCGAACACTTTTCTGACATCCCAGCCATTCAAGCTCAAGCCAATGATCATGTGTCGGTGTATATTCCGATGAGTTACGGTTTGGGTGGTTTTACTTTGCTAGTTCCTCGCAATCGTATCACTCCTATCGATATCCCAATTGAAAGAGCGATGAGCCTGGCCATTACGGGTTGGGTGAAAGCAGATAAGCACGAGGGAGATAAATAATGAGCGATGCGTCTTGTGCAACCACCGTCAGCAAAGCTCTTAAAATCAATAATGATCTCACTCGCTATGGAGCGTTTGCAGAAATCGGTGCAGGTCAAGAAGTAGCCCGCCACTTTTTCCAGGCAGGCATGGCTTCGCAAACGATTGCAAAAACTATCTCTGCTTACGACATGATCGTCAGCGACGAAATCTATGGCCGTGAAGCCCATGGTCGTTATGTTTGTGAATCTCGTTTGGAAAAAATGCTGGATCACGAATACAAGCTTTTGATTGAACGGCTCAGTGGCCCTCGGGGTGGCAAAACTTGCTTCTTCTCTTTCGCATCAACCGTGGCGACGGCTTCTGTGGGTTCTAACAAACAATCCCATGGTTGGATTGGCGTCCGCTTTCAAGCGACTCCCGGTGGTCCTGCGAATGAGATCATCCTGCATGTGCGCATGCTGGATCGTCACCGCCTGCAACAACAAGAGTCTTTGGGTGTCTTGGGTGTGAATCTGATATTCAGTGCTTTCTATGACCTGGCTGACACGGAGAACTTCATTCCGCAATTGGTGGAAAATCTTAAAGAAGGCCAAGTCGTGATCGACGTGATCAAATTTAACGGCCCCGCCGTTGCCCACTTTGATAATCGTTTGATGAATTTGGAATTAGTTCATCGTGGTTTGGCTGAAGCCATCATGTTCTCTCCTAAAAATGAGATCCTGAATGTTTCTGACGCGGTTTACGGCAAATCCCTGCTTATTCAACGGGGCACTTTCCGCCCGGTCACGACAACTCATATTGATGTGATCCAAAAAGGCATGGTGCAAATGCGTGCTGATGTCAAAGCCATGGAAGGAAAGGATCTAGAAATCCTGCCCGTCATGGAAATGACGATGCACAACCTACTGACGGATGGCGATGTTAACGAAACCGATTTCTTGCAACGAGTGGAAACTCTGACCAGTCTTGGTTTCTATGTGATGATTTCTAATTTCCGTTTGTTCTATACACTGAAAAGATTTATCCGCCGCTACAACCAAAATATGCTGGCTTTGATTATCGGCGCGAGCCATCTGGAAAAACTTTTCCAGGAGTCTCACTATCAAAATCTGGAAGGTGGGTTGCTAGAAGGTTTAGGTAAACTGATGGAGCAAAAGACCAAAGTTTATGTTTACCCTCACAAGACGTCCCAGCTTTGCATGACGACGAAAAGTTTTTTCCCACCCAACAACCTACGCCACATCTACACTTACTTCGTGGAAAGCAAGCAGATTGTGGACGTATCCGGTTGTGATGAGACAGCAGATTACCTGCATTCAGGCGACGTCATGAAAATGATCGAAGCCAAGGATCCCCGCTGGGAGCAGTTCGTTCCGGAAAAAGTGGTTGCCGCGATTAAATCGCAAAAACTCTTCGGTTATAAGTAGTTCTCTGGATATCTCCGAATTATCGGAAGAAGAACACCTGGATTTATTGTTCGTGAGAGTGATTTTATTTCAGGTGTTTTTTATTTGGCGCGAAGTTTACAGTGCGCCTAAAGAGAAGTGTCTTAGTGCTTGTTGCACTTTCAGTAGCTAGTGCAGATTTGCAAGGCAAGATAGCAATACAGAGTTTTCTTTATCGTTCAGATTCAAAGTCATTTTAGCTTTGATCATTTCTAATAGCTTAGTCATTAATTAGCGCTCCTTTCATTTGACCAATATACGGTAGAAACAGCCAATCACTCCAACGCATATTAAGAATCCGAATATGCGCAAAACGCATAAACTCCAAAAGGTACGGACACACTTTCTCCCTTAGTCTTACGTCGAGGACCGATCTCAATTTAATGGGAGAAAGTGTGTCCGTACCTTTTGGATTCTCAGTGAGTTGTCGTTTAATTCTCATTCGACTTTCATAAACGAGAATGACTTTCAAAATCTTGGATATCTGCCGATAGGCTTTTTAACCTATAACAGTTGGAGGTGCCCGTGAGCCTAGTGCAACTTATCTCTGGAACCGAATGCAAAGTCTCTGTCGTTACGATGGAGGCTCTAAATCTGATCAACGGGATTTTATCCCCGTCCACTTCTCGCCAAGAAGTTTACCGCCTATGCTGCAAAGCCGGCATTTGTCCTGTCACTCTTCTCCGTCCTAAAAGATAGTCGCACCCGTATCGGCTAACCTCAGTATCATGGAAGCGGCCCTCTGGCAGGCCGCTGCTCCTAATTCTTTCTCGAAATGATTTTGAATCTGATCGTAGACTTTAATCAAAGTCAGAGCTTTCTTTTTTCCTTCAGGTTTAAGCTCGATAAAAAACTTTCGTGCATCCTTGGGATCCAGAACCCTTTTCACCCAGCCTTTGTATTCCAGATGCGAAAGGATGTGGCTCATATTCCCGCGGGAGGTTTTAAACTGCTCGGCTAACCCCGAAGGACTCAGATCAGAACGCCCTTCAAAAAATAGAGCCGTTAAAACGAGCCCCTGCAGAAGATTGACGTCTTCTTTCTTAAGCCGTTTGTTCATGTACGGAATTGTCGCCTCATAGGCGGAGTTGATAGCGAATACGGGGCTGTGTTCAAGATATTTGGAGATCTTCATAGGCCGATATTAGTTTAGCCATTCAACTATTGATAACAAAAATTGCTTCTTTGTGATTTTTTTTACGCTGATTCCCCCTTATTCTTTTCGAAAAAAACAGGGGGCCTAAATGACTGCCGCGAAATCTTTTATCCCATCAATAGTTCTTAAATATGGAAATAAAATCAGCCACAACATTGCTGCGACACTGATTGGCGCTTTGATCATTGCTGCTGTGGCGCAGATCAAGATTCCCCTTCCCTTCACGCCGGTACCGATCACGGGTCAAACATTTGGCGTGGCTTTGATTCATTGTTGTGGGGAAAGACCCGGGGGTTCTCTGCGGTGGTGATTTACCTGCTTTTCACCGCGACTCACATGAGTTTTGGCCCCACCAGTGGGTATCTGATGGGTATGCTTATCGCTTCGTATTTAATGGGTGACTTGGCAGATCGCGGGTGGACGAAAAAATTTTGGAGCACGTGGCTTGCTGCATTTTTCGGAAGCTGTGTGATCTTGTCCTGCGGTGTTTTGGTTCTTTCCTTTTACATGCCTCACGAGACTTTATTTCTGACGGGCGTTTTACCTTTTCTGCCTGGGGATTTTCTAAAGACTCTGTTGGCGTGCTTTATTGTTAGACAAGTGGAGAGATGAGTTAAAAAAAAATCCACGGCTTTTAATCCGTGGATTTTCTTTGATGCTCTAAACATATTCCCACGCTCCAAACTCGCTGGAGAAAGTGTGTCCGTACCTAAATGCCTAAATGCGGGATTCTAGGAATTCGATTAAGCATTGTACAGGTTGACCGGATCCGCCGCTGCTGCCGATCGCCCCACCCGCACGGTCTGCCCAAGCGTACACGTCCAAGTGCGCCCATTTTTTGCCGCCCACAAATTTTTGTAGGAACAAAGCTGCTGTGATCGCTCCACCGAAACCGCCGCCAGAGTTTTTGCAGTCTGCAAACGGTGACGACAAATCGCTCCAGTATTTATCGAACAAAGGCATACGCCAGTTCAAATCACCTGCGCGCTGGCCGGCTTTGGTCAGTTCGTTTGCCAAGTCATCGTCATTTGCAAAAAGACCTGCGATCTCTGCACCCAAACCGACTTTGATTGCACCCGTTAAGGTTGCTACGTCGATTACGTATTCAGGATCATCGGAACCTTTTTGTTTGCAAGCGACATCCAAAACGTCTGCCAATACCAAGCGGCCTTCGGCATCGGTGTTGTCGATTTCAACTTTCATTCCATTACGAGCCGTGACGATATCACCAGGACGGAAGGCATTGGCGTCGACGGCATTCTCAGCCAAAGCCAAATAGAAATCCAAAGGCCCCGGGTACTGAGATTCAGAAGCCCACAAAGCCAAAGCGATCACACTCGCCGCTCCACCCATATCTTTTTTCATCAAGCGCATCGCTGATGAAGGCTTGATATCTAAACCGCCGGTGTCGAAAGTAATCCCTTTACCAACGAAAGCGACAGGTTTCAGACCTGATTTCTTCGTCGGACGGTATTTCATATGAACCATGCGAGGGCCGTTCGCAGCGCCCATGCCTACTGACAGGTGCAAACCCATTTTTTCAGCTGCAAGTTTTCTGTCATCCCAAACAGTCACCTTCAAGTTTTTACCAAAAGGAAGTTTCTTGGTCGCCATTTCCGAGAAGGTTCTTGGATTCAAATCATTTGGAGGCATGTTAACCAAGTGGCGAGCCAACGTCACCGCACGCGCACGAACAGAGGCTTCTTTAATCAGAGATTTATCGAAATCCTCGGAAGATTTGATCAAAGACACTTTGGGCATATCGGCCAAGTGTTTACCGTCAACGAATTGGCGATAGTTGTAGGGAGCCATATCTAAACCAACTAAGGCACCCAACTCTTGAGCTTTTTCAGTTCCAAAGAACTCGATACGCAACGATTTTAACTGGTGTGATTTAAAATGCGGAACCAAAAGGCCGAATTGATCGCGCGACCATGTGTACGTCGCCTCATCCAATAGACCATCATGGCCCACAGAATTTTTGCCTTTAGGACGTAAAATCCAAACCGGCCCCTGAAGACCCACGAAATGGTTCAGATCTTTGTCGTTCTTTTTGATGGATTCCATTTGCCATGCCAAGGCATGCTCTTCCACCAAGCCCTGAAGCTTATTGGAGTCATCGGCACCCAGGAAATAGACGAAGCCTGTCATTTCGTTTTTGACTTTAAGTTCCTTGCCGATATCAAATGTTTCAATCCAAGAACGGATTTGAAGCTTTGCGGATGCTTTTGGCGCCGCTGCCTTCTTTTTTGCCACGAGACCCTCACTTTTTCTTTGTGATTAAGACAGAAAAATCCCTAAAATAGTAATATGACGTGGACCGAGACCACAAACCTTAAATTTTGCTTACTCAATGCAGAGAATCTGTTTCTGCTTTTTGACGAGCCGCCCACACCTGAGGTCCTCAAGTACAATGAGCGTCAATGGCAAGGTCAGTCCATTTCCATTTATGAGAATAAGTCCTTAAAGAAGTGCGAGGACATCGCAAAAAGCCTGATCGAAATCAATGCCGATATCATAATGCTTTGCGAAGTTGGCGGTTTTGAGTCCCTTAAAAACTTCAACCATCTCTTTATGAACGACGCCTACTCGCCATGTTTGATTGAAGGAAATTCGGATCGCAACATCGACGTGGGCTTTTTGATCCGCAAAGGTCTTCCCTTTTACTTTGATCTTTTGTCGAACAAGGCGCGCCTGATCAATTATCTTTACCCTCACGAGCGCCAAAGCTTGAACAGTGGTTATCAAGTCAAAGGTGGCAAAGTGACCACCAGTCATAAATTCTCCCGCGATGTGGTGGAATTGCGCCTGTTTAAGCAAGACAAAGACAAACCCTTTATGATCGTGCTTTTAACTCACTTAAAATCACGTTTGGATCCGGAACGCATCGATCCAAATGGTTTTGAACGCCGCCAGGCAGAACTGCGCACTCTTTTAGAAATCTATCGTGAGCTGGAAGAAAAAAATCCGCAGATCCCGATTATGGTGGCAGGCGATTTCAACGGAAATGCCGGGATCTTAAACACGGATGAGGAATTTCGGGACATTTATACGTCCACGGGGCTTAAAGATGTTTTTGAAGTTGCGAACTTAAGCGCTGAAGAGCGCGCCACATTTTATCAAGTGAAAAGCAGTGCTCGCACCGAAGGACGCCAAATCGACTTTGCGTTTTTGTCACCATTGATGCAAACGCTTTTAAAACCTGGCTCTGCCAAAGCGTTCCGTTACCGAGACGAATTCGGCAGTGAACGCGGGATTCCACAAAACATGGAAGCCAAAATGCGCATCCCCTCGGACCACTATCCCATCGTCTTCGAAATCGAAAATATTGTATTACGTTAAACCTGGCCTGCCACGCCGAAGCTTAAGGAAGGCGAGTTTTCGTTGCCCGTATTCACGGAATTCGCTATTCTTGATTTATGGGTATGCAGAAAACAGTTGTTCCAGAATTCAAAATTTCAGCCAAAGTCGTTTACGTCCCTTCCGAATCCAATGCGGAAAAGGGCTATCACTTCTTTGCCTATAAAATTGCGATCACGAACCAAGGCTCTGCCCCTGCTCAATTAATGAGCCGTCATTGGATCATCACCGATGCTTTGGGTAAAAAAGAAGAAGTTCGTGGACCCGGCGTTATCGGCATGCAACCAAAAATCCAACCCGGCCAAACTTTTGAATACGATAGCGCTTGCCCTTTGAATACGACAACGGGAAGCATGCAAGGTCGCTATCACTTTGCCACTGAAGATGGCCAAAGCTTCACCGTGGACATTCCAGAGTTTTATCTGGTAGCGCCCACGTCATTGCACTAATCCCTAACTATTGGCGCATTTCTTCGGGTGCAATTCTTTCGCAGATTTGATCACTCAGGTCTTTAAGGTCTGCGAGTTCATCTTTACGCGGAAAATACTCTCTTAAAATAATCGTGCCTTGATCATGGGGAAGCCATGGGAGTTTCAGCTCGACAAACTCCCCGCGAGCGACGCGGTAGGTTTTCTTAACTTCCAGTTCTATCTTTGAGCCCCAGGGAACACAGGTGTTGCCCTCATCCTCAAACCCGCTAAAGTCTTCTCCGCGGTAGGCAACGAAATCAATTTCCAAAGCATCCGCCTCTTGAGTGCCAGCCATCATCGAGCAAAAAGCGCGGTTCGGTCCTTGATTCTTGATACTACTCCAATAGGAGTTCACGATGCGTGCTTCGCCAGGCTGTAAAGAGAATTGGTTCATGTAGTGATAATTCCAGGCATTCACTTTGCCTTCGGTCTTTAAATACATGCAGCTCACATGATTGACGTCTTCGATGGCATTAGAAACATGTGCTGATAACATCAATAGCGAACTTAAAATCATCGCGCGCATACATTCCCCTGTTCTTTAAGAACTTAAATTCATTATTAATTCAGCGCCCTGTCAACGCCTGCTAAGGGTTCCTGAGGGCAGCGAATGGTTGCGGCCTCTTTTTCGTGAGTGATGACAAAAAGGTCTAGTTTTTGAAAGCCGCTCTGGTAAACGCAAAGCCGCTTGTGTTAGACCCTAGCCACCAAATTGTGGAGACCCCGATGCCAGTATTTAAAACTCTAAGAGACCTTTTGAAAGTTCCCAAAAAAGAACTTTGTCTGTGCATGATCGTTTCTGAACAAGAGGGTGCTGAGATTTGGGTCAATGGCGAACAGACAGCGTTTGTTACTCCCCGCATGGTGGCGATTCCCCAGAATGAAGATGTGGAAATCGAAGTTCGCTTAGTCGGTCATGAGCCTCGCCGCGCAACCGTTCGCTCCCCGCAAAAGCTGAGTTATTACTATTGCAACCTGGATCGCGTTCCTCTTAGACTGGTACGCGATGAAATCGACAACTGTGCCTCTTTATAAAGAAACGAAACGCCTGATCCTTCGCCACCTTGAGCCCTATGACTACGAAAATTGGTCTCAAGCTTTCAGTAGCATGCGCCCACCGCAAAGCGAGTGGGATGAAACCAGTTGGACACTATCAGAACTTACCAAGGCGAAATTCAAAGAAAAATTGAAAAAAGAATCTAAACGCCGCGCCGCTGATTCTGCCTATGAGCTAAGTGTCTTTAGAAAAGATGATGGCATGTTGATTGGTCACGTCGCTATTGATGGCATCATCCGTGGAAATTTTCAAAACGGTATTTTAGGATATCGCATCTTCAATAATTTTTGGGGAGAGGGATATGCCACGGAAGCCTGCGCGGCTGCCATGCAATTGGCATTTAAAGAATTAAAACTTCACCGTGTTGAAGCTTTCATTGAGCCCGACAACAAGCCTTCACTTAAGGTTGCTAAGAAAATCAAACTTCGCAAAGAAGGTCTTAGTGTTCGTCGTATATTTTGGAAGAAAAAATGGATCGATCTTACCGTTTTCGCCGCTACGAGCGAAGATTACGGAATTAAGTATAAATTTCCACCAAAACAGAAATAATTGGCGCCCTTCGTCTATGTGAACTGACACCTTACCTAAAGTTCACTGGAAGTCACTCCTTGAGGAGATCAGAATCATATGCAGGATCTGATCCTCATAACAAAGGAGTTAGTTATGGCCCAACCAGCAACATACTCTCAGGCGAAATCGACTGCTAACAATGCAGCCTCGAAACTGCAAAGCGGTTATAAAGAAATTCAAGGAAGAGCTCGTGAAGCACTCGATACCTCTTCTGATTTCGTATCTGATCATCCTGTCAGCTCAGTTCTTGGCGCTTGCGCCGTGGGATTTGTAGCCGGCATGTTGATCCGTTCACGCCGCTGGTAAGACAGCAACGAGGGCTTTTCCGAGGCACCCCGTGGAAAAGCCCTTCGTTCAACTCCACTTCATCTAGATTTTTTTGACAACTCACAATTCAATTCACAGCTTCGGAGGCGTTTTTCATGTTCAAAATTATTTCCAGCATTATCGGACTTTTTATGGGCTCAGGATCTCCTTTTAGTAAAGGACTCAGCATCGATTTCAAAGGCATTCAAGCAAGCGTCTTCGATGAACTTGCTGTCAGAGCCCGCAAACCTGTACTTCTCATGTTGCTGGGAATAGGTTCGATCGTATTCTTTTGTTTTGGTTCATTCATGGCGATCCTGGATGCCACTCGCCAATATGATCGCACCGGGCAGATTTACGGAACAGCTACTCTTTGGACCGGCATCATCCTAGCCGCAGTAACAGCCGGTGGATATGCGTGGATCTTTATGCGCGAGTGGCCGGGTCTAAAAAAAGTAAATGCGCAGAAAAAGGCAGAAGAAGAAGAAGCCGAAGAACGCGAGCAACGTGAGCGCAACCAGCCTTATCAACCTTCAGATGTTGAAGGAGCTATCGCGGCAGTCTTGATGGATTTTGTTGAAAGCCGCAAACACAGACGTGAACATCGCTATGCGGAGCGCGAACAACGTCGCGCCGAACGTGAAGCCCGTCGCGCCGCTCGCTTTGAGCAACGCGAAGCTTGGAAGAACGAACAGAATCCGTCTTCCCCCGAAACTCCACGTCATTAGTAGTTTTTGTATAAGCGCCAGCCCTTCACCACAGCGGTGAAGCTGGCGCCACTGGATGAGTTCAACAAAGAACCCGAAAAGACATAATTGATCGGATCCACACTCGTCACACCCGAAGTTTCCACCGGCACATCAAACTGAAATTGTTGACGCTGCTTCTGGGAAATATTGATCAATGGATAATAAGTGAAAATATCAAAGTTATTCCTGTGAGTTCTAAAACTTAAAGAACTTCCCGGCGGTAAATCTGAATCCGCAAAGAACACAATCTCCAATGTCGCCTTGGCCGCTTTCGTGGGAACTAAGGGATCCATTCGCAAATAGGTGACCTTGCGATCGTTCTTATCAAAGCGAAAATCTTTTTCAGTCAGTGGCGCATTCAGGTAAATGCATTCCCCGTTTCCGACATCACGAAAGCGCATAATATCGCCGTTAAAGACCGCGATAAACCAAAGCATTTCACTTTTCTGCGTATAGCCCGCAGGCAAAATCGGAGTGCCGCCTGAAGGAGTTCCCAGCAGCGCCATGCCGCTCCCGTCTGCCTTGGCGATGACATAAATATCCAGACCTTTGGTAAAACTGCGCCCCAGATTTCTATCCACGCCGCCTGCTCCGACAGTTCCTAATTGCAAACGCAATTGAGACATGATCGGAAGAGTGTTAAGGCTTTGAGGCCCTTGCATGATAACTGACGGAGCGAGACCAAACCCTTTCAACCGCAATGTGGATTTGTCATAGCGATCAAAGGTCAGACCCCGCTGACTGTAGGCATTTGAATTGATAACGGTGATTTGATCGCCACCCTGAGCAGACTTGCCCGGAGTCGCAGGCCCTAAGCTATCCACCAGGGCCTTTTTTTCTTGAGGTGAGAGACTAACAGGTGCGGGAGCTTCTTTTTTTGTACAAGCAGAGAAGCACAACACAGTTGCCAACACTAAGATTATTCGATTCATTGAACTCCCCACCTACGTTCCCGTTTTTTTTTATAATTACATGCTGCAAGAGCCGCCGGCTCCGCCGCCATCGCCGCCGCCGTCTTTACCTTGGCCGCCGCCGCCACCATCACCGTCGCGACCGTTGCCATCGGAACCCGAACCGTTAGAACCGCTATTCACAGCCACCTTCATGCAGATGACTTTTCCAGAAGTATCCACACCCGTCATATAAGAACCGGATTCACAGATAAGATCTGCTGACGCTTCCGTCACACTGCCGGTGACAACTGTCTGATTGTTATTCTGATTCAAAACGTTGTTAGTCACTTGAGTGTTGTAGTAACTTGCCAGCGCCACAGTCACTGTGTCAGTAATTGGACGAAGCTCCACACCTCTCGCTTTGGACAAATCTGTGTGATAGTCGATTTGCACGAACACATTCATCGCCTGAGCTTTCGGGCAAGACGCCACCGCCGTTGCACCACCACAGATCAATTGCATTTGCGAAGAGATCTTTAATGGACAAGACACATTCCACTCTTTGCAAGGTTTCCCTTGAAGATCATAGAATACGTTCTTACCAGCAAGTGGAACCCCCAGGGCGTCGACCAATTTGAAATCAGCCTTCGTCGTTGAGCAGTTGTTGGTATTTAAGCAGGTGCTTAACAGAGGGTTTTCTGTCAGCATGGCGCTTTTTAGAATCGCCGCCCCGTTGATGGCATTCATGCGCACTTGGTTACGCATGGACTCGACACCGCTTTTAGCAGAGTACACAGAAACGTCTTTCTGCATTCTTACCATTAGCGTTGTCATGACGATGGAAAGTAAAGCCACCAACCCCGTCGCAACCAAAACCTCTACCAATGTAAAACCCTTACTTGATAACTGGTTTTTCATAACTCACCTCGCGGAATAGTTTCGCGTTGTTTTAAGTTCTAAAATTCTAAATTTAAAATCCGTCATAGGAACATCGGTATTAACGACGTTCAAAATGTTTTCATCCACAGCCAGATTTGGAACATCTTTAACCACCGAGATCACTTGTCCCGACTTCGCAGCCATCGGCACGTAAAAGCGAACCACCTCTTGGCCGTCAGCGGTATTCAATGCAATCCAACCAGGCTTGTTTAAGCTTGAAGTCAGCATCAAGCGGAACTCCACCTTGATAGATCCCATGTTCTGGGGCACCCGGCCCTGCAAAGAAAACTGCTTGGCGATTTCTTTAAAGCCATCATATCCCTGCTGGAACAAGTACATGAACTCGCCATCACCCATATCTTTAAAAGGCTGAATCGCGCCGTTTTTAACTTCGAAAGCTCCCAGGGATTCACTTCTTAAAACATAAAACTCAGGAAGCACAATCTGCTGCCCCATAGGAGCGATGACAAGCTTGGCCTTTTTCCCAAACTCTTGAGAAATCACATACAACTCAACCGGCCCCGAAAAATTTGCGGGAGCCGAGCGCAATACACCCGATGTTAAAAACTGATCTGAAAGCTGGGCACGCAAAGGGTACTGAATCAATATGGAAAGAATCTGTTTTTTACCCAGTACTGCCACTTCAGACAGTTTACCCGTTGGAATCAAATCCACAGTATTGCCCGATTGCTGAAAGCGAAAACCCCTTTGTTGAAAGCCTTTGCCATTCACGATCAAGGCATGGCTCACCGAAGTGAACAGTGCCAAAACAGTTAGAATGGATAAAACTTTAAAATTCTTCATAAGCTCTCGTTAGGCACAAATCGGTTTGTTATTCACTAAATCCACACCACGCATCAACTGCCCTGTCGGACAGGTCAGGTTCTTAAGACTTTTATTTCCTTCTTGCGATCCCGAAAGCGGCAACAAGGACGTTTCGATCACTTCACGAAGTCCATAAGCTGCAACTTTGTTCGCGATGCCTGGGAAGATTTCAATCTTGGTGACAAGATAAACACCGCCCGCATAAATGCATTGAGGAGCGCCACGGTTGCATACAGCCTTGGCGACGGCTGAAACCTTGAACGGACATTCAGCACTCCAGGATGCGCACGATGTCCCCTTATAGGTATAAAATGTATTGGCAGAAGCCACGGGTTTGGTGTTGGGAAGTGCCAGGGAAAAATCCACCGTGGTGCCATTCACGCATTTGGCTGTACCTAAAATGCAATCTTTAATTCCTGCATTTTCCGGAAGTGTCGCGCTGTAATTCACCGCCGCACGATTCAAAGCCAGCAGACGTACGTTGCCTTTCAGCTCTTCAAGTTCTGCGCGGTTTTTGATGACTTCCAATTGTTGAGTCATTTGATACATCTGAGTTGCAAACAAATAGCCGCCGACACTTACGAGGCCTATCACCACCATAAGCTCAACAAGAGTCATCCCCTTGTTATTCAACTTTTTTGTTTGCACATTTTTGAACACAATCCCCCCCGGATTGATTTCAATTAATTCGCCGACAAGCGAATCACACTGCCATACTCCATGTTTATAAAAATATTATTTTTATAAACGGTTGGAGCCCCCGTCATAAAACCTTGAACTGTCCATGTTTTTAAAACTTTGCCGTCCTGGGCACGCATCAGACACAACTGATTCATTTCACACATCTGTAAAAAGGCCCATTCGTTTTCAGAAACACGAACAGCCGTTGCACTCTGAAGATTAAGAACTTTGGAGTCGAAAATCTCGTGTGACCACAAGACTTTACCCGTTTCCATATTGTAAACAACAAAGCCCGATTTTTCACCATGATAGTTAATCCCAATCAGAGAACTACCAGGAACGATTGCAGGCGAAGACTGACTCACTCCGGGAATTTTCACCTGCCAAGCGGGCTTCATCGTTGTCAAGTCCACTGCCTCAAAACGAGAACCCCAGGAGGAGAAGAATAATTTCCCATCAGCAATTGCCGCCGTCCCCTTCATCGCTCCACCTGCATCTCCGGTCCATAACAAGGCCCCGGTATCCATGTGAAAGGCAAACATGCGACCGTTGTTGGCGCCAACAAAAACACGACGGTGTTCAGGATCCAAAGTGACGCTCGAGTGAATTTGCTCTCCGACCCAAGGGCTTTGCCATTTAATTTCACCCGTTGTGCCATTAAGGCGTGCAACGTAACCATTCACATCCGATGTTTCAATCGAAACGAAAAAATCATTTTCAAAGAATGTCGGTGACGAACCCATGGCTTCAGCCAGGCGGATAATCCAAATCGGTTCACCATTTGTTTTTTTCAGACAGTAAAAAAACCCGTTATAGGATCCAAAGCACACGCGATCTTTGATCAGAATCGCCGAACCATGGATCCCGTTATCAGTTCGCGAGGTGAAAAACTTCCAGCGAACTTTTCCGTCCAGATCAAAAGCATAAAACCAGCCGTCATCACCGCCCACATAAAGACCGGAATCATCTACTGCAGGCGTCGCTTTGCTGGCACGGTGAACCGAATAATTGATTTCTTCAGACGTCCATCGGACTTTCATGTTTTGATAGTTTTTTAAAATCTCATTCGAATAGCCCTGGCGATGAACATTACCCCGGTACATCCACGTGACGTCTTGATCGGTTAGAGCATCACCGCTTGCCCCCGAAGTCAGTTGCGGAACCATGTGATAGGTTCGCGAAGGACTGCCATCATGATAAATAGAGGAACTCTGCCGCGAAAGCGTGGGTAAGTTTAGTAACACGAAGGCACCAAAGCTGATCGTGAAAGCTGCAAACAAGATCCACTGAATAAGGTGACGTCGTGATTTTACCATTGGATCCACTCGTTTCGCCCAAAGGAATTAAATTTGTAATTCCCCGTACAGAAATCTTTGATATTCACGATCTCTTTAAATTCCGCATCAGTTTGACGGCGCACCATCAAGCTTAAGCGAACATTTTTAAAGTCCGGTTGATCCTTTAAGGATTCGCAAGCGGCTTTCGCCCGAGAAAAGTAAAGATACGGTTCACAACGAATGCGCATCGCCGCAGGTTGCAACCCTGAAGCGAATTCTTCGTAGCGATCTTTGTACTCTGCGATCATGATGTGATCACACTCGACACGGGCATCGTACATATTTAGTGAAAGCACCCGGCCCTCACCTGTCACTGCAGCATCTTTACTTAACAGCAGAGGATAAAACTGAGCTGCCCAAAAAAGCAGAACCACAGTGACCAGCGCCCAGTGAGTTTGCTTCGATTCAGTTGGAGCTTTATCGGAAGCCTCTCCCCAGATCCAGCTCAACGGAAAGATTGGCAGCAAGCAGGACATGGTTGTTGGGTAGTAATAACCCACCCAATACCAGGACGAAGCATGGAACAAGATAAAGAATCCAAAGACCGTCCAGGCCATCCACGAACGGCGACCTAATAAAAACCAGCTTAGTCCGACTTCCAGATAGATAACCGCAGAGCAGGCGATAACCACCAACCACGAAGGCCAGCTGCCGACATCATAGATCGCTCCCCCGGTCATCCATTCCATATTGCGCAATTTCAATAACCCGGCGGCACAGTAAAAAGTCACGATCAGAACTTTGATGAAAATTTCTTTTCGCGGGAAAAACAGATAAACAATGCCGATGATGAACGGCATGTAGTGATAGTTCCCCATCAGGCGATAGTCGATCAACAGCAGTCCATACTTCACAATGAACAATGCAATAAGACCGAAGTACGCCAAGCGCACTCGCCCCTTCCACATCAACGTGAAAACCCCAAGGGCAAGTCCCAGGTAGGCCCACAAGGACACCATCGCGGCCGTTCTATTAGGGAATCGCCAGAAGGAGCAATCCTCCATGAAAGACCAACACAGGGGTGAAGGTGCATTGTTCAAATAAAAATCAAAGACAGCACTGTGATTCCAGAAATAGAAAGTCAGAAAATGAACCACCACCAGGAAAAATCCATAGGTTCG
Organism: Bdellovibrio sp. HCB185ZH; assembly: GCF_047302455.1. Lineage (GTDB taxonomy): Bacteria > Bdellovibrionota > Bdellovibrionia > Bdellovibrionales > Bdellovibrionaceae > Bdellovibrio. The sequence goes on along the minus strand of NZ_CP178624.1, from coordinate 3,741,273 downwards.
CAAAACACGGCTTTGCTGAATTTCCTCAATTTGGCGGTTTAGGTAGTTCAAAATCATTTACTTGCCTGATACGTCCCGGATTGTTGTTTGGTTGGGGCACCTGTGCAGTTTTCGAAAGTGGTCCCGATCAAAACGACTTTGTTCCAATCGATGTTTTCGAGCTTACAATTTTTAAACTTTGAAAAGATGATACTGGCACCTTTAAGCTTCACCCCATCCCAATGCACGTTTTCCAAGGTGACGCTGTCCATTTGAATGGCGCGAGCATCGACATCAGTAAAGCGCACGTCTTTCAGGACTGACTGGCCAAAGTGGGCTCCGCGCAAATCCACGTGAGAAAGTTGAACGTCTTTAAAACGGTAATCGATGAAATAGGCGCGAGTGAATTCACTGTGCTTGATGTTCAAGCTCTGCCAGCTGCCGTGCAGGAAGTTTACGTTACCCGTTTTTAGCACTTCAATATTTTGATCTTTGAAATTTTCGTCGTACAGAGTGACACGGCCGAACTCCCCGCCGCTGCGAAATTTTTGAACAATTTCATGGGGAGCTTTCAGGCGATCTTCAGGGGCGCAATAAGCGTCAGCCCACACCACTTGCGATGTGAAACTTAAAGCACAGATGGCAATCGATAAGAGCGACCGGATCATGTGTTCCCCCGCTGAATATTTTATGCCATTTCACAGAGCGAAAAAATGACTTTTCCAAATATCGGGGGTGGAGTCTAGGAGGATTCTCAGCCTGAGACGGTTAGATAAACAAAGGTTAATCGGGAGTAACTATTTGTGCAGCTAAGCCACGACTTTAATCGCGATAAAGACGGCGACGCCGGCCAGAATCAGAAGCCCCGCCATAAAGGCAAGATCGGCTATTTTCTCTAAAGAGCGATATTTTGCCGAACGAAGACTCGCATAGGAGCAGACACTGGAGATCAGAAAAATCACGATCGTAACCGCCGTGCACTCATCTAAAACAGTGGCTTCGACTTTATCCATAAAATGCGCCATGGAGAAAATAAGAAAGCAAATCCCCAAAAGATTAGCCGAGGTTGGCAAGATATGATTGGCTACGGACTCTTTGGTGTTATTGGTGTCATTCATGGGGCGCGCATGAAGGTCTTCCACGTGCCCTCTTCGGTACGTTGATAAACGAATCTTTCATGAAGTCGACCGTTGTGACCAAACCAAAATTCGATTTCAGTCGGAATCACCAACCACCCACCCCAATGCGGAGGACGTGGAACGGGTTGACCCTCGAACTGTTTTTCATACTCTTGCACACGACGGGCAAGATGATCATAGTCTGGGATTTCTTCGCTTTGATTGGATGCCCAGCCACCGATTTGACTGAGGCGAGCTCGGGTATTCCAATAAGCATCGCTTTCTTCAGGATTCACTTTAACAGCCATTCCCGTCACGCGAACTTGTTGCCAGATGGCTGGCCAATAGAAATTCAGGCACACATTGGGATTATCCTCGATATCAAGGCCCTTGTGGCTATGATAGTTCCCATAAAAAACAAAACCCTCTGGAGTTCTGTCTTTCATATAGACAATTCTCACAGAGGGAATGCCCCTATCATCCACGGTCGCAACTGACATTGCATTTGCTTCCGGGATTTGTTTTTCGATCGCCTCTTTAAGAAGGCGATCGAAATGAAGATAAGGGTCGATAGTTAGATCAAACATCTTTAACTATTTTTTAGCTTTTGCAGCTGGTTTTTCAGCTTTAACGATATCCATCAATTCAACTTCGAATACTAGAACTGAATTTGGTGGGATACCAGGACGACCTGAAGGACCGTAAGCAAGTTCTGGTGGGATGAAAAGTTTAGCTTTAGAGCCAACTTTCATCAATTGAAGAGCTTCTGTCCAACCTGGGATAACGCCACCAACTGGGAATTCAGCTGGTTGACCGCGGTCGTAAGAAGAGTCGAATTGCTCTCCGTTCGTCAAAGTACCTTTGTAGTGTACTTTTACTACGTCTTCTTTTTTAGGTTGAGCGCCAGTGCCTTCTTTTTCGATGATGTATTGAAGACCAGAAGCAGTTGTTTTTACGTTCGCAGCAGATTTGTTCTTCTCAAGGAAGTCTTTACCTGCTTTAGAGTTCGTCTCTGCAGCTTCTTGTTGTTTCTTCATAGCCATTTCTTGAAGTTTCATCATCGCTGCTTGCATGTCTTCTTTAGTCATTTCATTTTTGCCAGCAGAAGCATCTTTCAAAGCCTGCGCCAAAGCGTCAGAATCGAAATCGATGTTTTGTTGTTTCAAGTTGCCACCGATTTGTTGACCAATAGCGTATGACGCTTTTTTGATGTCAGTGTCCAACTTTACTTTTCTAGTGCAGGCAGTAGTCGCAGCAAGAGCAACAACAAGGCCTCCAAGTACTAACTTATTCATTTAATCTCCCCATTCAAGGTTGTTTATTTTCACAGACCCCATATCTTGCGCTGATTTATGGGAATTTCAAATAGATGATGCGTGCTGACACGCGCGTTCTTTCGATAATATAAAGCTGGCAACACAAATGGGCACGCTGAAAAATCGGCTATAGCAAGACACAAGGAGGAAGGTGTACTTCCAGTACGCCGACGACGCAGCAACACAGAGATAGCCGATTTGCCAGTGTGCCTAAAGAGGGTTTAGGAAGTCTTCGGAAATTGCGCCGTAGAGGGTTTTGAAATTTAAAGGTTTGGCGATAAAGCGAAGTGATCCCTGATCTTCGTTCCCTTTGCGGGAGTAAGGTGCACTCATTTCGGTACAGATATAGATCTTCACGCGGGGGAACTTTTTTTGAACAACTTTAAGTAGCGCGAGCTCATCCATGTCGGGGGCGGTGACTTTCGAGATCACCAGGAGCACGGGGGAGTTTCCAAAGCTTTGCAATTGAGTGATGCATTCTTGAGCATTTGCAGCGAGATGAAAATTGAAGTTCAGCGCAGAATTATTCTGCGACATCTCCTGTTTAAACAAATCCAGGAGTGCTGGTTCGTCATCTACGAACAACACGTGAACCATCTACTCTAAGCTCCGACTTTCCCATGAATTTGGGCCTTGAATGACCCATTACAAAAGTGTGCTCTGCGTTGCATAAATCAGCAAGCGTTTCTTGCGATTTCTGACTCTTAACTTCGGAAAAACTCGGGAAAATACAGATATTTGGATCCCCTGAGCAGATTTCAAATGTCGCCCTGTCAAGTGCCCGTCCCAACCTGAGAATTTAATCGTGTCTGATTGCCTCAAACAGACAATTCCCTGCACAATAAGACTAAAGGAACTCATATTATGCTCAGCTTGCTCTTACTGTTCTCTTTAGCAAATCCTTCGTTTGCACAGTCGAAAATCAAAAAGCCCAACACCCATATTTATGAAGCAGAACCCTCGGAAGAAAAGCCAAAATCTTTTTCCGCAAAGGTGCGCGTGGTGCGGGATATTTCGGATGAGGTTGAGGTGTTTTTTGACTCTGATGAAGCGCGCGGAGCCTACACTTTGCCACGCAAAATTTCTGGTTATGCGACTGTGCTTAAGACTTTGCAGGATTCTGAAAAACCTGGTGGTCCACCGGTAGCGGTGACGGCGGACTCAGAGAAAAGAATTCTGAGTGTGGAAAAAGGCGCAAGCTCTTCGGGCTCGGGTTACAAAAAGAAGAGCCAGTATGATCCAGGAGAGATTCCTGACATCTAGCATTACCCTTACTTGCCATCCCAGAGGACAAGTGAGACTTTTTCTCTCATGCGAATTCTTGTCGTTGAAGATCAAGTTAAAATGGCTAACTTCCTGAAAAAGGGACTGAACGAAGTTGGATATGCTGTCGACATCGCGGAAAGCGGAACGTCGGCAGAGTCCTACATGGCTCAAGGCGATTATGACTTGGTGATCTTGGATGTCATGCTGCCAGACCAAAACGGTATCGATACAGCCAGACACCTTCGTCGCGACGGATACGCGGGTCCGATTCTGATGGTCACCGCTCTTTCCACCACAAAAGATAAAGTCAACGGCCTGGATGCCGGAGCTGATGATTATCTGACCAAGCCTTATTCGTTTGATGAACTTCACGCCCGTGTTCGTGCATTGCTTCGTCGCAAAGGCACGGCGAATGGTGGCGCTGCTATCACCAATATTTTAAAATATGCCGACCTGGAACTGGATCTTTTGCAACGTAAAGTGCGCAGATCTGGCCAGGAAATTTCCCTGACCACGAAAGAGTTTGCGCTGCTGGAATACTTCATGCGCAATCCCGAACGTCCTTTGGGTCGTGTCTCGATTGCAGAGCATGTCTGGGATATTCACTTTGATTCCGAATCCAACGTGATCGATGTGTATATCAATCTTTTGCGCAAAAAAGTCGATGCACCTTTCAACAAAAGACTCATTCACACCGTGGTAGGGACTGGCTATGTTCTTAAAGAGTCTCCGTAAGTTTTTTGCTAACTTAAGTCTACGGGTGCGCCTGTCTTTGATCTTTGTGGTGTTCTTTGGTGCCACGACGATCCTGTTCAATATGTTTATCTTTAAAATGTCGATCGATAACCTACAGCAGGATTTCGACGATGCTCTTTTTAACTACTCCGTCGATGTTTCCGAAGGCGTTGAAATTGGAGTTAAGGGTGATTTAAACTTCCCTCCCCTGCGCCTGGATCACGGAAAAATTCTGCCTTTTCCTTTGGGAACAGCCTTGATTCAAGTTCGGCATAGTTCGGGAGCGGTGCTTGCCCGGGTGGGAAATTTTGGTGAGTTTAATCCTCCCTATAAAAAGGATTTCGAACGCATTTGGGCCGGCGAAGAGGCGACTTATCGCACGATTGAACACATTCACAATATTCCCTCTGCGGAAGCGGATTCTTACCGGTTGATTTCTTTTCCACTGGATAACGTCGCAAAACCTCAGTTGTTGCTGCAAATTGCTGTGCCCATGACTCTGCTGGAAACCCAGATCAGTAAGCGTCTGACACTTTTAGAGGTCGGTATTCCAATCGTCCTTTTGATTGCAACACTGGGGGGATTGTTTCTTTCGGCCCGTGCTTTGGCGCCGGTTAATCACATGATTGATATCGCTAAAAAAATCAAAGCGAGCGAACTTTCCAGCCGCGTCCCGATTCCGGCCGCGAATGATGAAATCAAAAAGCTTGCTTTAACTCTAAATGAAATGCTGGATCGTATCGAGCAAGCCTTTCAATCCCAGGAACGTTTCGTTGCCGATGCTTCCCATCAGCTTTTGACACCGCTGACGATCATGCGCCAGGAAATTGAGCTTTTGAAAACACAAAAGCAGATCGATGTTGATCAATACACGCGCAGTGCTTTGCAGGAAGTGGATAGCCTTGCAAACATCGTTCAGGAAATGTTGCTTTTGGCCCGCGCCGATGCGGGCTTGGGAGCGTTGAGTTTGCAGGAAATCTCTTTGGAAGAGTTGGTGTTCGAAGCCCTCACTCGCTGCGAGAAATTAGCGAACTCGAAAGGCATCAAGCTTAAGTTTAATATCAACAATGAATCCAAAGCTGATCGTAAATCCGTTCGTGGCGATAAAGATCTGCTGGAAAACTTGGTCTTTAATATTATTGAAAATGCGATCAAATACTCCCCAAATAACGAAGTCGTGACGATCACGTTGATTTGGAAAGACGACGTCAGCCAACTATTTGTTCAAGATAATGGCCCGGGAATCCCTGAAGACAAATTACCCTACATCTTTGAACGCTTTTCTCGCGGGTCCTCCATGGAAAATCGAGTGAAAGGATTCGGCTTAGGTCTAGCTATTGCGCAAAAAATCGCGAATCTTCATGAAGCGAAGCTCAGTGCAGGCAACAAAGAGAGAAACGGCGCGATATTTTCTTTTGAAATTAAAAACATTTAATCTGTTTTTAATCATGGTTTTAACTCCCTTTGCTACGCTGATCATGTTTCCGATTAAGGAAAACATTAAGAACCATTTGGAGGTTTTATGAAATTGGTATCTCTAGTATTGTCTGTTGTATTCGCTGGTGTTGTTGCTCAAGCTAACGAAGCTGCTCCAGCTGCTGCTACTACTACAGCTCCTGCTGCTGCAACTACAACTGAAGCTGCTCCAGCTGCTAAAACTGAAGCTAAAGCTGACAAAAAAGCTGCTAAAAAACACGGCAAAAAAGCTGCTAAAGAAGAAGTAAAAAAAGAAGAAGCTGCTCACTAGTTGAGTACTTCGAGCTTTTTGCTCTTAGTTAAAAAGGGAACCTTCGGGTTCCCTTTTTTTTTGCCCAAAAGGTACGGACTTACTTTCTCCCAAAAACACGGAACTATAGAAGTTATGTTCATACATACGGGAGAAAGTAAGTCCGTACCTTTTGGTTACGCAAAAACCGGCAGGCACCCCTTTACCTTTTTATTAAAGAAGCCACAGGCAAACAATTGCCACCGCTGTGGGAGCGAGGGCCGCCATCAGAAGATTTAGTGGCTTAATTCCGCCGGGGAATTTGTGGCTTAGGACTGAATAACCTGCGGCATTCGGCGCATTGGCGATGATGGTTAATCCCCCACCCGCCAAAGCACCCGCTACCAAAGCATATTTACTGGAATCAGAAAGATCGACTTGAGAACCCAAATAAGTCAAAGCTGCATTGTCAGTAATCGCCGTCAAAAGAGTGGCGCCTTTGAATAAAACGGCGTCATTCATTTTGCCTAAAAGAGGTGCGAGCCACCATTTTTGGAACGCACCGAATTGAATAATCCCTCCCAGGAATAATGAAACCAAAAGACTTTCTTTTAAACGCAGGTGATCCTGATAGCGAATCGTCGCCGAAGCTACGCCCAGGAATAAAAGGAAAATACCCAGGAAGGCATTGCGATGATGTCCTGTGATCACAATTCCTGCAAGGAACAGCAAATGAATGAGGATCACAAACCAAGGAATAGCAGCTTGAGAATGTGCAAGGCGTGCCTCGACTTCCTTCAAGGTGATACAACCATTTTTAAAATCTTTTCTGAAGATCAGAACCAAACCAACTGAATTTATAATCACTGCAATCGCAGCTTTCCAGCCCAGATGAGACGCCACGAAAGCAAAATCCCAACCCCATTTGGAAGCGACCATTAAAATCGGAGGGGCGGCAAAAGGAGTCAGAGCTCCGCCGATAGACACATTGACGAACAATACCGCAATCAATGCATAAATCAGTTTGTTGGATTCTTTTTGCAACATTGCATTTAACATGAACGCCGTCACCGTCATTGCTGCGGGCTCTGTGATAAAACTGCCTGACAAAGGACCCAAAATCATGACGACGGCAAGATCAGTTGAGACCGCAGGTGTTTTAAAAATCTTTTGAATACCACTGCTGATTGCTAAAATTCCCTGACGAGCGACCGTTAATACGGGGCGAGTCGAGCAAACAACCATGATCGCAAAGATAAAAAACGGCTCCGTAAAATCCAAAGAATTTTGGTACGTAACTGCTGCCGTCCAACCTTCCAAAGAGATATACACCACCATGAAAAGACTGGCCCAGATTGCAAAGACAACTTCGATTTCACCTAAAAGATGCAAGAAACCACGGGTTAAAGAATCCTTGGGAAAGTGATGGGACCATTGCAGGATTTTCCCAACCATAAATGTGTGGATCACCGCCACGCCAAAGAACAAGGTACCAAGAAGCTCAAGTGTTGTGTATGTCATGAGTAGATTCTACTCACAGAACATTACGCGTGTCTAAAAAAACTGCCCACGAGTTGCTGGATTTCATTTTTGAATTCTAATTTTTCCAGCCAACGTGAAGGAATCGCCTGCGAGCCATAGAAAGCTCCGCACAATACTCCTGCCACTGCTCCGCACGAATCAGAATCATCACCGCGATTTACCACAGAGACCAAAGCATCCTCGAAATTGTCGTGCTTCATGAATGCCCATAAACCCGCACACAGAGTGTCGACACAGAAACCTGAAGTGGAAAGATTTTCCCAGGATGTTTCAGGGATATTTTTTAACTTTTGATAAATAAAAGGACTGAATTTCTCCGCTTCATTCAATGCGACGGCAAAAATCTCTGTTTTAGTTTTTCCCGCCAACGCCGCTTTCACTGTAGGAATAAAAATCAAATCTGTATCCACACAGTGTTGATGACCATGAGTCATTTTAGTTTGCGTAACCATGATCTCGTGCAGACCGTGAGTTTTTTCTGCGCCGTAAACACCAACCGCATTTTCTGCGAGCAACGCAAGTGGCGCTACACGCATGATCGAACCATTGCCTTGAAATTCGTTATTCACAAATCCACAATCACGCAAAGCCTTGCCGTCTTTAAGGTTCTGCAAGCCTTTGATCGTCGTCGTGCCAATGTCAGGAGGGTTACTGGCAAACCAAGCCAGCATTTCAGATTTCAAAATATCAAAAGAAATTTCCTGAGGGTTTTTGATTGCTCGCAAAACACCGAGCATGAGATCCGTATCGTCAGTGGCCTCACCGGGAGCCCAATTAAATTTGCCCCCACCCACGATTTCAGTTTTGGTATTCCATGTCGGCTGCGGTGGCAAAAACTCCCAAGGAGCCCCCAAAGAATCCCCCGCATGAAGCCCCCATAACATCCCCAAAACTCTATCTTGATAAAGCATCAAAACCTCTAGTGTGCTGATAAGTAAGTTTTATCAAGGCGCAAGAAGGAAGCTGTACAAATGTACAGCGACGACGCAGCAACGCAGAGAAAACTTAATTAGCGGCACACTAGTGGCAAAGGTTGGCGTTGTCAGCCATAAACTGTCTTTGAGCTTGTAGCTCGCCCACTGAATATTGGAACATATTCAGATCACAGCCGTTTTGTCGGATCAATGATTCCACTGCTAATTTTTCTGGTGGAGTAAGCCCTAAATCCCAGATCAATTTTACCTTCAACCATTGTTGCAAATACTGACAGCGGTAAGCGGCGTTTGGTGGCATGTAACCTTGTGGAGTGTTATCACTCTTAGACATGTTTTCATGACCATCCGTTGAAACAAGATGGAAGTTGTTTCCCAGAAAATTCGCATACAGGCAGCGTTTAGGATAACCCCACTTATACGCTCCACTCACATAAGCATTTTTCAAAGGAACAAAGTGATCAATTTGAATTTCAGATGCTTCCGTGACAGTGGCACCCGTATACGGCTCATCCCACTCGCCGCTACGGACAGTGCAACCAGCCGTGTTGTAAGTAACAGGTACTTTTGAATCGCGAACCAAAACCAGGCCGCGAGTGTTTAAGCACGTATGATCTTCACTTGGACGAATCCAAGTTCCAAAATGCTGCTTACGGTTATAGGCCTGCCCCACATTTCCGTAGTCTTCGTTATGATGATCGAAATGCAAAAGCGATATAACAGCAGCTTTAATTTCCGTTGCTGGAGCAGCAGCGTCAAAAATATCTTGGATGGTTTCAAGGGGGTCCACAGAGGTTTTTGGCGGAATGGCAGAGAAGGAAGGCGTCGTCGTGACAGTGTAATACTCACTGAAGCGGGGGTTATTTCCACTCACATCAGAGAGCAGATCTTCCCTTGCATGCACACTCACCGCACAGATCGATACAAGCGCTCCGACTAGAAGCTTCTTCATCTCTTGCCCCTCTTATTCACAAGACATCCTTGTCTTGTATTATTTGGCGTATATAACCATTAAAGAAGGACCAAAGTACTAAAGCAACATTATTATTGTTAGAGTTCTGTCAGATCCCTTGCTCCGCAGAAAGAGACATTATGTTACGCGTTGGGCGTTTTCGCCATCGTCTGCTTGACGAAACATTTTTAGAAAATCACTCCGCTCAAGCGGTGCGTTCTTTAATGCCTTTCGTGCAAATGTGGCAGAGTGGGAAAATCAGTGATGTGGAGATGGTGGGCGCTTATCTTTTGACGTTTACCTTTCTGCGTCGGCCGACGGATTTTCTGGGAGGTTTACACAATCTCCCCCTGCCAAAAAATCCCACGATGGGAGTGAGCGGAAAGCTTATCATTTCAACGCTGCGCCAAACTTTGCCGGAAGATTTAAAGAACGCTAAAAGTCTGCGTCCTTTGGATATCGATGCCGACTTTGTGTCGACTTTCTCAAGCCACAGCTGGCGCTCGATTCCTTTTTCCGTTCAAAAAAGCCTCAGTGCTTGGCAGACCGGCTTATATCCCCTGAATCTTCTGACTCACCTGCCTTCGGCACAGGATGTTTTACAAATGCAGGCCGACGGTCAGCGGTGCGTGAGCATGCTCCTAAAACCCGAAGAAATTCATTCCTTTGTGGAAGAAGGCCGCGACGTTTTGGGCTTTATCGTGCATGACTTGATTCACGCGGATCACTTTTTTAACGATCCCCTGCGGGCCCAAGCGCAAGTGCATTTCTGTCAGAAGTTACTTGAAGTTTTAAAGCTACCTGCGATTCAACACATGCTTTTTATCGACGATATCTTTCGCAAAGAGTTTCACTATCTGATGTCAGATATGAATTCCGTTCCCCTGCATTTACTAAAAACCTTAAAGGCTGTTTTACTGGGATACTACAAACGCCAGCACGATGCCGACATGAAACTGTCCCTGCCCGCGTCCTTAGAAAAGCTTTTTGATGATTGTTACCGTCAAGTTTTAGCCCCTTGGAACTTTTCTGGCGCCGAGTTTGCGGCCGCTCAACGGCTCAACACATTGAACTTTCAACATCCCAGCGACAGTGTGATTTTAGATCTGGCCCTGGGTAAAAATCATTCGCCAACTGAAAACTATTTGGTAATCTCTTAAGTATGCAACTTAAGGAATTACTCGATAAAGCCCAGACCCTTCGTCGCTTCAAAGCTGGCCAAGTCATATTCGAAGCCGGCGGAGAACCCCAAGGTCTTTACAAAGTCCACGAAGGTTTGATCAAACTGGATTCAACCTCAGCCAGTGGCGCCGCACACACCTTAAGACTGATCGGTCCCGAAGGTTTAGTGGGCTATCGCGCTTTATTTGCCGGAGAAAACTACTACGCCACAGCGATCGCCGTAGAAGAATCCGTTTTATCATTCGTCCCAAAAAACGAAATACTGGCCCTCTTCCGCGACCATCCCGAAGCTGCCATGCAATTTCTGGAATTCCTATCCCGCGATCTGCGCCTCGCCGAATCCAAATGGACCGGCCAAATGGACAAAGACGCAGCCGCAAGAATCGCCGATGCGTTGTTGTTCCTGCAACAAAACTTCCCCCAACAAAATTGGACAAGAAAAGAAATCGCCCAATGGGCCGGCACAACCCCAGAAACAGTCATTAGAACCCTAGCCACTTTCGAAAAAGAAGGCATCATCGACCAATCCTCCGGCCGAACCATCCAAATAAAAAACCGCGAACTACTTCTCTCCAAATCCGCAGAGGACTAATCTCCTCTCGAGTTACTCCTATCTCTCTATCTCTCCAATACCCCTCTCATTTAGCAGAAAATTTTTGAGTGAAGGAAAATAACTACGATCCGTTCGAGCGGGCCTGCCTTGGGCTCGGCGGACTCCTGCATGCAACGGAAGCGACCTCCGTCGGCGCACGATGCGCGAACCCGCCAAAGGCGGGCGACGGTGAACCACGGATGGTGTGTCGCGGAGATGCGTGCGGGAGGCCGACGAGTCCAAGGCAGGACCGCTCGAACGGCACCGCGAACTAAATTTCTTTCAAGCAAGAAATCAGACCGACTAAATGAGAGGTGAATTGTCTCTCGTCACGGGATTTATTCAGAAAATTCGTTTTCCTTGTTCCTCCGGAACTCAGGGGTTTAGCCTAAGATCAGTTTATCAAAAGGCTCAAACTGATAGGAGGATCTATGCTATCCCGATTTAATAAGGTGATTTTGGCTTCGGCTTTTGCGGCAGGATTTATTGGCTGTGCCAGCACTCCGCCGAATGTTGTTTCTATTCCGACGACGGCGAACCCTACAACGGAAATTGCCCGTACTGACGAGATGTTGAATGAGGCTCGTTCGAAACAGATGAATGTGCTTTCTCCGGATAACTTTAAAGATGCAGAAAAATCTTTGGATAAAGCCAAACGATATCTGTCAGATAAAAAACCGACGGAAAAAATTCTGGAACAAGTCGCCTACTCTCGGGCTTGGTTGCAACAAGGGGAAAATAAAGCAGATATCTCTAAAAAATCTCTGGGAGAAATCACAGACGCCCGCACTGGCGCTTTGAAAGCCAATGCACCGCAAATGTATCCTAAAGAATGGAAAAAACTGGAAAACAAACTGCAAAACATCACGAAAGATGTGGAAAACGGAAGCTTAACAGCAGCTGATAAAAAAGGTGCTGACCTTGTGGCCTCTTACCGCACACTGGAACGCGACTCCGTGGCGAAACAGTATTTGGGCCGAGCAAAAATGACTATTGATGAGGCCGAAAAAGACAAAGCTGCTGAAAAAGCGCCGCGCTCTTTAGCTTTGGCTCAAGGCAAGTACAACCAGTCTTTAAATTTGATTGGTCAAGATCCTCGTAACACCGCTGCGATTTCAAAAGTCGCGGAAGATGTAAATCGCGAAGCTGAGCATTTGGCTGAAGTGATGAGCAAGGTCAATGCAGGTAACTCTGAAGCTTTGGTTCTGCAAAACGAACGACAACAAAAAATGATTACCAGCCTTCATAAAGAAACCAAAACTCAAGCCAGAGAATTGACGGCGGCGGAAAAGCAACTGGAAGTAGCCAAACAGCAGGAAGCTGAACTGGCTCGTCAACAGGCTTTAACAGATACGGCAGATAAGCTTCGCAAAGAACTTCGCCCTAATGAAGCCGAAGTTTTCACTGAAGACGGAAAAGTAATGGTTCGTCTAAAAGGTTTGAACTTTGCGAGCGGTAAAGCGAATCTGACTCCGAAAAACAAAGCCTTGCTTCAAAAAGTGGAAACAGCTTTGAATGATCTTCCAACAGCGAAAATCGAAGTTCAAGGTCACACGGATTCAACTGGCGCAACAGAAGCAAATCAAAGAATCTCTGAAGCCCGTGCGAAATCCGTACAAAAACAATTGATCGCAAACGGTGCCTCTTCCAGCCAAGTGGAGGCAGTTGGTTTGGGTGAGGACCGTCCCATCAGTAATAACAATACAGCCGCGGGACGTGCGCAAAACAGACGTATCGACCTTGTGATTGAACCTAAAATCCAGGAGTAGTTTATGACACATCTACCGGGCCATGCTTGGCAGGACTTAAAAAAAGAGCTTATGGAAAAATGGCATGAGCTGACGGAGAACGACTTAGACAGCACTCGTGGAAACACTCATTCCATTGTGGACTTGTTGGAAAGAAAAGTAGGTATGAGAATCGAAGAGGCCAGCGAGCGATTTGCAGAAATCGCTTCGCACTATCACCTCTACGAGGAACCAGAGGAAGAAGATCAGGCTCCAGTGGAACCGAAAGAAGAAAGGACGATGGAGCTTTCGCCAAAAACGCCAAGTTCCCGTCCCGATGTTTTACCAAAACCTTGATTTAGGGAGTCCCGTCTTGCAGGCGGGACTCTGACTCGCGATTTACAGTCACAAAAGAACATGGAATTGAATTTAGAATCTGCTGTTCACCGTGGGATTTTTTAATCAGCTGAAGCATATCAGCTTTCCTCTCCTGCTTTCTCACGAACACCATCAGACCGTCTTCTTTTAATTGCGCGAAAATCTTATCCGGCATTTCTGCAGACCCCGCCGTAAAAATAATTCGGTCATAGGGAGCTTCTTGCTCGTATCCTTCAAAACCGTCACCAGTGAATACTTTTGCGTTGGTGATGCGCATTCTATCCAGAATACCCCGAGCGCGATCTGCTACCTCCGGAATGATCTCGGAGCTCACCACTTTTCCCTGAGGGCCCACGATGTAAGACATCAAAGCTGTGTTCCAACCAGAACCAGCTCCTAACTCAAAGACTTTATGGCCGGGAGCGAGTTGCAACATATCCAAGATTCGCATCACGAAGCTCGGTTGAGAAATGGTGGAAACGAAAGCTCCTTTTTTATAAAGTAACAACGGTGCATCCTCATAAGCCTCTTGCAGAGTGTATTCGGGCACAAACAAGTGACGAGGATAACGATAATAAGCCTCCACAACTTGTTCAGAGAGCGGGAGTGATTTTTTCAGAAGCAAATCCTGATATTGTTCCATCTTGAAATCCTTATTTCCCTTGCGCGATAAAATCCCCAGAGGCACGATGAATTCATGACACTCACACAACTAGAATACATTTTGGCGGTTGGAGACACGGGAAGTTTTAGCCAAGCAGCTTCTCAGTGTCACGTTACACAACCTACACTTAGTATGCAGATTCAAAAGCTCGAAGATGAACTCAACGTAATTCTGTTTGACAGAACCAAGCAACCGGTGCGCCCCACTCAAATTGGTGAGTTGGTGCTCAAGCAAGCACGTCTTGTTGTGCAAGGCTCACAACACCTTCGTGAAATCGTCGATGAAAATAAAGGTGCGATCAGTGGAACTTTAAGAATCGGCATCATACCCACTTTGGCACCATATCTCTTGCCCCTCTTTCTAAATCAATTCATGAAAAAACACGCGAACGTCCACCTCGTCATTGATGAGCTAGAAACTCAGGCCATTGTCGATAAAATTCGTAACAACTCCTTGGACTTGGGAATTGCAGTCACTCCCATTGATGATCTCAACATCTCTCAAAAAGCTTTATTCTATGAACCCTTCGTCGCCTATTTTTCGCCGGGGCATTCTTTGTTACAGAAAAAACATGTCGATGAGTCCGATCTGTCCTTAAATGAAATGTTATTGCTTAGCGAAGGGCATTGTTTCCGGGAGCAAAGCTTAGGTCTGTGCAAAAACAAAAAAAATCTGAATAGCTCCGCGAACTTTTCTTTTGAGGGCGGAAGCTTAGAGACTTTAAAAAAACTTGTCGACCAAGGTGATGGTTTCACCTTGTTACCTCTATTAGCTGCAGATGATGTGAGCGATAAAAAACGTCTGAAGCCCTTTTCGGCGCCCGTTCCCACAAGAGAGGTCAGCGTCCTTCATGGACCTCATTTTCAGCGTAAAGCCCTTCTTAAGGCACTTACAGACACCATCGTGCAAGCACTCCCAAAAGAGATGCCGTTAAACCGATCGAAATCACAGTTCAAAGTCGACAATCCCCTGGGGCACAGAAGTTAACTGTGCCCTATGACATATAGATATAGCCTATACATTTCATAACAAAAGAAGATTATTCATTTCCTTCAAGTGGGCCTATCCTGTCTTTGTCAGTGAGACTTGCCCTAGGAGGACATTATGAAATACGCAGCACAAAAAGAATCAACCGCCAACTCTACCGTCCATACTTTCAATAAAGCTTCTGCGAAAAGCAATCAGACGGCGACTCAATCTGGAACTATCGAAGAAATGAAAAAAACTTTGGCTGATGAGTACTTCTTGCAACTTAAAACTCAAAACTTCCACTGGAACGTGGAAGGACCCTTGTTCTTTTCTTTGCATAAATTATTTGAAGAACAATACGAAGAAATTTCCGAGTTCGTGGATCGCTCTGCAGAAATTCTGCGCGCTTTAAAATCCCCTGCTCCCGGAAGTTTTCAAGCCTTTAAAAAATTATCAGATGTGGAAGAGTGCACTGAGGAAAAACTCAGTTCGACAAAAATGATCGATATTTTAACAGCCGACCACACCACTCTTGCAGAACTCTACAAAGCCCGTCTGGAAACAGCGGAACAAGAAGAGGAGACGAGTGCTGTGACACTGTATGAGGACTTGATCACCTTCCACGAAAAAGCAGCCTGGATGATTCGCAGTCATCTCTCCTAGTGGCGCTGCTTTTTTAAACGCAAAAGGCACCTTGCTTAGGTGCCTTTTGTCTTTTCAATCTTATTTGGTGGAGTTTTTAAACAACCAGCTCGATAATCGCGCGGAATCCGTGATTTCCCGCCATGGCTCCAAGAATATTTCTAAGTGAAGAGATATTTTTTCCTTGGGCGCCAATCAGTTTTCCTCTGTATTCCTGAGGAAGATCGACTTTATAGATGGTGGTTTTCTCTCCGCAGGAAAAAGTCACTTCCACTTTATCCGTACACGAAGTCATTTCTTTTACCACTGTCGCCATAATTGATCCGATTCGTTGACGTGCTTCATTCAATTGTTGTTCGACTGTCACAAAAACTCCTACATACTACACAAGAAATTGTTGCTTCAAAATCGTTTGTCCGCAACAACAGAATATTTTCTGGTCCTTCTGTTCCCTACCCGAAATGTGAAAAGTATTCGGTGATACTCCACGAAATGTTCATATACATGATAACTCGGGTGGCTATTATTCAATTCGACAAACGGAGCGAGTTCAACTTTTCTTTTTGCTCAATCTTTATTTGAATCGAGACTCCAACAACAATAGGAGGATTCAAATGATGAAAAGATTTACTCAACTAGCTGTTATCGCGGCCTTCGTGACTCCAGTGATTGCTCAAGCAGATCAAGCGGAATTGACTGTGACGATGGCCGACTCCATCGTTTACGCAAAAGCGGATGCACCAGATTCTTGTAAGCAAATCAATCTGACGGCGGAACAACAAACAGCATTGAAAGATGCATTCCTGGATTTTACTGAAGCGAAAAGACCACTTCGTCGCGATGTGAAAATGGCGTTCCGTGATATGAAACGCACTTTCTCAAGCTCGACTTCCACTCGTGAAGAAGCCGTGGCCTCACAAGCAAATGTTGGAGCGAAGGTAACAGCGTTGGGAAAACTGATGGGTGACTTCCAATTGAAAGTATTCTTCGACATTCTAACTCCAGCACAACGTGATCCAGCGATGCGCTGTCTAGATGACTTGAAATAAGTCGGCATCGATTACTTAAAATCAAACAAGGGTCTTCCCTGGGGGAGGGCCCTTTGTTTTTCGATCTCCGCGTCTCGATGTGAGACTTTCGTCTAGCTCCATATTCCCTCCACAATTGTGTTTGAAAATGAAACTTAAGGATAAGGGTCTATTTTGATACCTTAAGGGTTATGGCAACACAAATATTTCTTCTCGAAGACGATCCTATTTTGGGCAAAGCAATTCAGATGCAACTGGAATTGGAACAATTCCAAGTTCACTGGGCGAAAACTTTGGCTGCCGGTCGCGAAATTTTCAAAACTCAATCCGGGATTGATTTATTTTTGCTCGACGTAAATCTTCCAGATGGAAATGGGTACGAATTCTGCGAGTGGTTGCGCAACGAGGGGATCAACACCCCTATCATGTTTCTAACGGCCCGTACGGACGAGGAAAGTGTCGTTCGTGGATTCGAACATGGCGCCAATGATTATATTCGTAAGCCTTTTGGACACAAAGAAATTTTAGCCCGCATTAAAAACCAGTTGAATGAGCGCAAACCTACCTTGGATTTGTTGCGCTTTGCTGGCCTGACGTTAATTAAAAATCAACAGGTTCTAAAAACTGAGACGTCTTTGGTTACTTTGAATCGTCGTGAGTTTGAAATCTTACGCGTATTTTTTGAAAATCCAGAAACCATTATTTCCCGTGAAAAGCTGATCTCGAGCCTTTCTTCGGGGGAAGAGCTATTTGACAGAACCGTCGATTCCCATATCAGTCACGTGCGCTCGAAACTTAGTAAAAATGGTGTGACCAATGTCAAAATTAACTCTGTTTATGGACAGGGTTATCGTCTGGAGAAATCGTCATGATCGTACGTTCTTTGTTTCGTCGAAACTATTTTATCTTTGTTTCGATTATCATCGTCTTTATTTTCATGGCCTTTGGTTCCGCGTGGTTGGTTTCTTATCTGGATCGCCCGGCGCAAGTGCGCTATGTGAAACCGCCGAATTATCTTTTCAGGAATTTATACGAGCAATTGGACAGTGATCCGATTGTGGCCTTTCAAAAGTTTCAAGCCAGTAACAGCTCCGATAACTTTTTACGCTTTGAATTGATCGACGCCACGGGGAAAAGTTTGATCGATGGCGAACCGGTTTTGCCTCGTGCTTTGTCAGACGTGGAAGTGAATTCTTTGGCGCAGGATAAAGCCGTGCGCTTTGGTGAAATGGAGTTTGGCCCTCCTAAAATTGAAGTTTCAAAAACCAAGTTTGCGGGAGTGTACTTCGTGCACAGATTTAATCCCCCACAATTTGGTGGTGGACCTGGCATGCCTCCTCCTCCTCCAGGTGGGCCGATGTGTGGCCCTCGTCCCTGTGCGGGTGGCCCGGGCTCGGGTGGACCGCCAGGACAAATGGGTCCTCCGCGCGGACCGGGTGGCCCCTTCGGCTCATTTGTTGATCGTCGCAATCCCCTTTTTATTACTGTCGGATTTTTAATTATCTTTACGTTGGTGTCTGTGGGTATCGCCCTGGTCTATCAATTCTCACGCTATCGTGAGCGTGCGCAGGAAGCTTTCAATGTCTTGGGTGAACTTCGCCATGGAAACTTGGCGGCGCGTTTGCCTTCTAAAAAGTTTGAAGAGCTGGCTCCGCTGGTCAATGCGTTTAATCAGATGGCCGGAGATATCGAGAGCATGGTGGAGAGTTTACGTAAAGCCGATCAGGCTCGTCGTCAACTTTTGCAGGATTTAGCCCATGATCTGCGCACTCCCCTGGCTTCTTTGCAAACTTTCCTGGAGACTTTGCAAGTGGGCGAAACACGCCTGTCAGCGGAAAAGCGTCAGGAAATTGTGTCTTTGTGTTTTTCTGAAGTCGAATATTTCGGAAAATTAGTTGAAGACTTGTTGTTCTTGGCACAGATTACTGAGCCTAAGTATTCCGCAGGGACTGAAGAGATCAATTTGCTAGAGCGCGTGCAGGATCAGGTTACGGTCTTTAAAAACCGTTATCCTAATTTGAGTTTTAATATCGACTGCACCATCGATGCTTCCAAGGCTCAGTTCATGGGATCTTCGAAATTGATTGATCGCTTGTTACGAAATGCCTTTGAAAACTCATCGTCTTTTGCGAAGTCGAAAATTCAGGTAAGCATTTCTAACGGAGGACCGAAATTGCAGCTTTCTATCAGCGATGACGGCCCGGGGTTTAGCGAAACTTCACTGAAAGAATTCGGCCACAAAAAAGCCAGTCGCAGTTTGACAGATAGTTCGTCAGGCAAACGTATCTCAGTTGGAATCGGTTCTGTTATTATGAGAGAGATCCTTCAACTTCACGGTGGTGAACTTAAAGCAGAGAACATCATCACTGACAGTTCCAATCACTCCGTTCTTGGCGGACGTGTCTCATTTTGGTTCCCTAAAGCATAGTCCACAATCATTAAACACTTGCCCGTTACCTTTTATATATAGAAAAGGCGGGCAATATGTTTTCAAGGTTACTGATCGCAGCAATCACTTTAGTAGCTCTACCATCATGGGCACAGATGATGAACACTTCCCTGATGGGCACAGGTTATTGGGGTGGTAATCAAAACTGCGCTTACCAACAACGTCCCGCCCAAGCTGCCATAGAATCCGACGAGGTTCAGGAAGCCAAAGAAGAAATCAGCGAACTTAAACAAGAGATCGCTGAGAAGAAAAGCGAAAAGAAAAAATATGACCGCGAAGCTGAGCGCTCTAAGTCTGATATTAAAAAGAGCCTTTCGGAAGATTATGCGGATTTTTTAATCACGCATATGGAAAGTGCTCGTCGCTGTTCTGAGTATGAGAATTTCAACTCTGCTGATGATGGGTCGGAAATTTCTGATGATGAATCGGTACGAGCGCCGCAGAGTGCTTCTTCATCTCGTCAGCGTCCGACGCCACCTGATGGAGCTGATTTCCCCAGTGGTCCTCCACCGGAGGGTTTTGACGGCACGGAACCGCCTGGGGATTTTAAGGCCGGCGGTGCAATTGCTGGAGGTTCCCGTAAATCAGCGGCATCTGCTCACGGCGGGAACTCGAACATGCTCGAGGTCCAAGCGTTCTCTTTACAAGAATGGCAAAGTTACTGCGACGCTCGCTCGAATGGTGCGGTCTTCACTGCTGTCTGTGATAATTCAAAATTCCGTGCGGATGGTTCCCGCGGTGCTGCTTCATCGTGCAAGTCTGCCATCGGCTCTCTGCGTACCAACGCGCAAAAGTCTGCTCGCCTTCAGGGCGATATCGAAAGCTTGACTCGTAAGCTTGAGATGGCTCAGGAGGATTTGAAAGAAGCTCGTCAAAACTCCACGGCAGAGGGTTCGGTTTGTATTGAGTGTATGGCTAAGAACAACTCTTACAATTACCAGGATACTGCTTCGAATACAGCGAACTTGGTGTCGAATGTGGTGCTGGGGGCCAGTGCGATGTATGCCGGTTACAAAACCAATCAGATGGTGACTGAGAATAATGCGAACTTGGGTTACCCAACGCAAACTCCTTCGGTGATGAGTTATGGTTATCCGTATATTGCTCAAGGTGTGTATGGCTTGATGAATAATAATTCCTCGGGCCAGGGTGGGTTCGGTTGTGGCGGTCAAATGACTGGCGGCATGACGGGAATGAATGGCATGTATGGGATGATGGGCTCTGCCGGCAGCAATGTGTTCGGCTATCCATCGAGTATGACTGGAATGACTGGTATGAGTGGCGGCATTTACATGGGTATGGGTTCGCCGTATGGGAATTCGGGATATGGAAATTCGATGTACGGGATGAACGGCATGATGGGAATGAATGGTATGTACGGTGCCGGAAATTCCATGTACGGAATGAATGGAATGATGGGAATGAACGGAATGTACGGTGCCGGGAATTCGATGTATGGCATGAATGGTATGAATTCCATGAATCCCTATGCGATGATTGGGATGAATACATCAATGTACGGTATGTCTGGCTACGGCGCGAATGGCTTAAATACAATGTACGGTGCGAATGCCTACGGCATGAACTCGCAGTACGCTTCCATGTACGCTTTGCAACAGCAAATCGCGCAGATGAATTATAACTTAAGCGCGATGCAATCCGCGTCCGGCGTCTACAGCGGTTACGGCTATGGTTATGGAACGGGCTCATCAAGCTTCATTTCTCCAACCGGTTTGACGAACACAACAACGTTGCCAGGTGGAGTGATCACTGGTTCAAATTACGGTTCGACGTATGGAACAAGCTACAGCTTGCCGAGTAGTTATTTAAACAACTCCCTTTCCGGTTACAATTACGGAAACGTATATACATCACCTTATGCGACAACCAGCACGACGATTCCTGGTGTTGTGCCGATCTTAGGATCGACAACGATATCAACGTCGACAGGTTCTGTGATCTCAGGAACGGGTCGATAATTTTCAAATTCGACTGAATAAAATCAATCCCACTTCCGCTAGCGAAGTGGGAAACTCCACTCCACTCCACTCCCCTTCACTCACTCACTCACTCACCTTAACTAATCACCTCACCATCTTTCAGCCGCGCTACCCAGAAATGCTGCGTCACTCTTTTAATCACAATTTCCCTGTGCGCGGCACTCATTTGAACAGAACCAAACACAAACTAAATAGCACCCTGATTAACCTATTCTTCATCTGCGTATTTGTCAGTTCATCTGACCACCTACTCACACATCTTCAAATGCAAACTCAACCTCAATGGCTCGAAATTCCCATTCGGCGAGCTTCGGAAAGATTGTGTGTTCGGCACAAAACTCTAAAATTTGCCATCTCATCACAACCACCTAAAGCCAAAGGAACTTTGTGATCAACTTGCAGTTGATACTTGTTCTGGCAACGCTCCCCATTTTTATGGACGAATTCACAGTGATGATTCGCCTTTAACAAAAGCAGTCTTCTCGACGTGATCTTTAAATGCGCACGCTGATTCTTTCGCGTTGTTATCGCTGTTCCCTTGCTTGAAACTTCGTCATCATAAATTCCAGAATCCACAATCTCTTTATTCGAAAAATGGATATCCTTATTCACAAAATAATCGCCCGTCATTCCAGTACTATTTTCTTTTTTGCCACGCTCTTCCTGACTTTCTTGAGATTTCGTAAGTTCCAATTGATCTTTTCCGAGACGTTTTTTAATTTCTGCCTTTGCTAAGTACGAAATTAATTCAGCCCAAGAAGGATTAGGTAGCACGTGCGACAATAATTCCTTAGCGCGCTGAAGATCCTTCATCTGATCTTCAGTCAAAGTAATCTGCATTCTGGTAGAGTGATCCTGTTGAGGTTTTAAAACCTCATGCATTTGAATGGGTTGATCAAATTCAACGGCAAGGATCTTTTGCGTCTCGATGCTGGATTTATTCTGAATTTGCTCCAATAACGCTTCCGTTTGCTGAATCGAAACCTTGTTGCCACTTTCGATCTCGATATTTAAACATTTCTGTACATTTTGAAGCTGTGTCAGATTTAATGATCCATTTTCGATCGCTTTGTCGACTTGTGGGACTTTTTTAAGCAATCTTGCAGCTTGAATACGTCGATAGGCCGCATCTTCAGAATAGTGCAAATGAGTCGTCATATATTTAAACAAAGACGTATACCCAAGATCTAAAAACAATCGACGGGATTCAACTTCCACAATATGCCATAAAATCAAATGAGTCATCTTGCGTTCAGTGCGCGCAAGCTTATCAACACGATTGAGCAATTCAACGTTAGTCAATAAAGTTAAATCCATAATTCCTCCCAAAAAAATCTGTGTCACCATTGAGTTGGAAACTTTATATCACAGGTATTTAGATCTCAATTTTGCATGATTTAGGAATTTATAATTGATTCGACGAACGGATTTTAATGGCGCGAGAAACGATCAAGAATTGGATATAGAATGAGACAAACAAACGCACGCGACGGATCGCGAAGTCGACAAGATAGTTAAACGAGGCGAATCCTCGAAAACCAGAAAACACGTCAAACATATTTTCAATTACATATAAAACATGACACATCTTTTCCGGGGAGCGCGGGTAAATTGAGATCCCAAAAACAAAAAACCCACACTCTTCGAGCGTGGGTCTATCAAACTGAATTATACAAAATTAAAACTAGAAACTTTGCGAACGAGCCACACCGCAACGGTTATACGCCGTCACAGAGAAAGTTGCAGAAGCCCAGTTACTTGGCCATGCAGAAGCATTCAAACAACTGTAAGCGACACCACCAATTGTGCAAGTCAAATTACCTACACCCGCGCCGTTATCGAAAATGTAAAGCGCGCTTGAAGAAGCGGAAGCTTTGTTCAAAGTAAATGTCGGAGCAGAGTTCTGTTTCAAGTTACAAACTTCTGTCACGTAGTCATTGGAATACGGGTTGCTAACCGCGGGACGCAAGCTGATCTTTACACCGTTACCGTCAAGGTAAGTCGACGTTTGGTGATTGAACAAATAGATGCGCAAATCTTTTTGTACCGCTAAATCACCGCGTACTTGCAAGGAAACGTAAAAGTAAGAACCGCTTTGTGTGATGTAACCAATATAGGAAGCCGTCGCTGTACGATCATACAAGACCCAATAGTAATTCGATAAATCACTAACGTTCGCAGGCTTTGCAATCTTCAAAGTAATGTTTTGTCCGGCAGATAAAACCACAGGACTGCCATTTGATGGGTAGTAAATATCGCCAGTGTAGCCATCAGCCGCCACTGTGCTGGAACCATCTTCAGTATTTCCTTGCGAGCAGTTTTGAAAGCTCACTGTAACCAGCGCCAAAGCTACAACAGTGCCGCCTGCAACCAATACTTTTTTAATAGTCTTCATAATTCACTCCCCCGTACCGCATTTACTCCATCGGCTAAAATTGGGAAAATCCTTACAAAAAAGAGTCAATTCCCGAGACATTTCAGCAACTAACTCACGTGTTTCCAGAAACTCTCTCGCAGAAAACGTCTCAGATTGAGACCCTTCGCTAGACCAAACATAAAAACTCTTCACCTCCATGGTCCTTCAACATTCCCCGCCTAGGATTAACTCATGGGGCCCGAGTTGAGGGACTCGATCAGCCCCCTACTTTTCAAACTATATAAAAGGGAGTTTCAAATGAAAGTATCTAAGAAAATTCTAATGACAGCAGTATCAATCATTTCCCTGCACACAGCTTCAATCGCCTTCGCCCAAAGTGGTGGCGGTCCAAGCCAAGAACAACGCGAAGCTTTCAGAGCCTGCGCGGATTCTGTAGGTATGGAAAAACCGGAACCAGGTAAAAGACCCACAGCCCCAACTGAAGAACAAAGAACAGCCTTGGCTACTTGCATGAAAGAAAAAGGATTCGAGGCTCCAACACACTTCGGTCGCCCAGGCGGTGGACCGCGCGGCGAAAGACCTCCAACAGAGGTTGGAGGTGTTCAGTAATTAGAATCGCTCCAAAATTAAATATCTTCCTAGCTTCCAAAGATCCAGCCTTCACGGGTTGGATCTTTTTTTTGCTCCGAAGTCGAACGAGTCTGCGTCGAAATTGGATTTGAAAATTAAGGAGCCCCCGTGAAATCAATTGACCAGGAAGTCAACGTCCCGCTGACTGAATCGGCTCGACCGTCGATGACTTTTAGAGTCCAGATGCCTTCGCTTCGTTCTTGGTAGAAGGCATTACTTAAGAAGACGTCATTGGCGTAGTCGTGAACATTAGTAAGAGAATTGTGCATATTTACCAAGATACTCCGCATACCCGAGGGAGATGTTAACTCCAAAGCCAGTTGCGAAATATCGTTATGCGTGATGCTGACCTTGACTCTGACGCTTTCGATTTTAACACCGCCACTGGCAATGTTGATTTGCGAATAAACTGCGCCAGCAAGACTGCCGTCACCAATAGGCAAATTCAGAGCTCCACTCGCCGTGTAACCCGTTTCAGTGTATGTTCCAAAACTACTCGTATAACTTTTCGCCATGGCAACCGCTGCATCAACGTCCACTTTCCCAAAGCCATACCAGTTGTGGAATTTAAATCCTGCACTGTTCGTTTTCCATGGGAGCTCCCAAGAATATCCAGAAGGCACCGAAGTCCCCAAAGGATGAGGAATCGATCCCGATGTCACGTAATCCATCGGCACGGCGGTTTTGGCCAGAATGTATTTCACATCCCTCCAAGTAAGATTTGGGTTCGCCGAAAGAATCAAAGCCACCGCACCTGAAACCGTTGGAGCGGCCGAAGATGTTCCGTTAAAGGTCGCGGTGTAGTTACACTGAGAGTTTGGAGAACTGCCTTTTTCAAAAGGTACATAAGTCGAAATGCTTGATTGTGACCAACCGGCAGAGCATCCCGTACGGTCTGTCGTCAGCATGGCCGGCGCGGCATAACCAAACTCCCCACCAAACCCTGAAATCCAAATATCAGAACCGGGAGACGAATAGCTTGAAGAAACACCTTTAGCATTTAATGCCGCCACCACAATTTGATAAGGATTGGTATTATCCCCGTCAAAATTTGAATTCCCGATACAAGTACTATTGGCACCTTGGCCGTTACAGTAAGTTTCAAATTCATTGCCGGCGGCTTTGACCAGGATGGCACCTTTACCACTGCGATAAGAAGTCACTGCAATTTTAAGTTGATCCTCATAAGTCGAAGTTGGATCCGTGATTTTATACTGATCATATCCCCAACTCATATTCAAAATATCGAAATCAGTTCCCGTCGCCTGGTTTATAACTTTAGCTGTATCCTGCGTGACCATCGCTGACAGTAAATTTGCAACACTCAAAGAAGCCTTGGGAGCCACACCGCGGGAACCAACACCATTACCACCAACGGCTGCGATGATGCCCGCGACAGAAGTGCCGTGATTATCATAGGATGTGGGAGCCGTGGTTTTGTCATGGGGAGGTGCCGTCGTTGTCACATAAGAAGAACCCATCGCTCCCAAATAATAGTCACGAGAGCGCGCAACTGCCGTCTGGAAGTTACCGGTGAGGTCTTCATGTGTGTTTTCCAAGCCATCGTCAGAAACTCGAACCTTAATCCCCTCTCCCAAATACCCAGCGTTCCAAGTCGCGCGCAAATTCAGGTCAACGCCAGCAGTCCCACCAGATTTAGAAACCCCCGATTGACCGCAATTTGCCAGAAACCAGGCATAACCAAATAACGGATCGCCACCGTCATTAAAACAAGAATCTGCAATCTCGAAACCACTTCCATTGCAGTTCGCAAGCAGCATCGTCACCGATGTACCACCAAAAGCGAGCAGCAAAACTGATAAAAACTTTTTAGTTCTTAACATAGTTGCGGCTCACGATTTCCAGTTCCGCTTTGGCGACGCGCGGATCTCTTTTAAGGACGTTGACGAATTTCCCCAGATCAAAGCTGGGAGTGGAAGGTGTGACAAAATAAAGATTCAAGTGATCGAAACGATCCATCACTTTCAAACTGTATTCTTTTTGAATCTTTGTCAGAGTGGCAGCGTCTTTCAAGGTCAGCATCACGCGACCTGGAACGATGCCCACATGACCCATGCGCTCATCAAAAAGCACCAGCGGGTTTTTCTTTTCAAAGTTAGAATCATTGCCGTCCATGCGACCATCTTTCACGATGACATAGCCACCGTAACGACCCACCACATCTCCCTCGTATCCCGCATAGTCAGAAGCAGGAACCGCACGGACTCCCGTCCATACTTTCCACTCCGCGGACTCGGATCTGAACAATAGATTTTCTTTCAAAACTCCCACATCCGGGCGCAACGGAGCGGGACGAGGATTTGCGATCTCGTCACGAACAACTCTTTCGCGCGCTTGCATTTGACGTGGAGGTTCCGGATTTGCCGCAACCGGAGTTTGGGTTGCTTGAGCCGTCTCCGTTTTTCTTGAAGTTGCAGTGGCCGAATTAAGGGTCTGATCCATCTCAGCCATACGGTCTGCTTGGGCGTCATTGGCCTTCACTGTGGATTTACCCAAAGTGCTGATGCCTTCGCGTTGACCCTCCCGAAACAGGAAGGCCGCTAATACTGCAATACCAATGATGATAAGGCCCTTTTTCATAGAGGACTTATCGGCATTTTTCTCAGATTACATCACTATATATTCTTGCTCATAACCCCGACCAACTGGCTCATACGGGTCATTAGGTTCCCTAAATTGCGTTTCTCATCGCTATTAAACTGGGACCACAAGCGACTGATATTTTCATTATATACTGGCAGGACCTTTTTCATAAGCTCCAACCCCTGTTCCGTTAAAACGATTCGATAAGAGCGACTGTCACCCGCATTTTGTTGGGGTTGGATCCAACCGGCTTGCTTAAGATTGGAAATGATCGCTGAAATCGTAGCGTTTGTGACCCCAACGGCCTTCGCTGTCTCTGTGGGTGTCATCCCTTCAGGACTATTATATAGAAGGTTCAAAATCACGAAGCGCGTGGTCGTCAGTTTATATTCTTGAAAGAACTCTTCCAAGGCCGTCTCAAAATCGATCGTTAACTTACTGAATAATATATGGAGCTGCATTTCTTCAGACATACTCTTCTCCCCGAGCAGGTTTGTTATAGAAACTTTATCCCCCAAATGTTGCAGAATTGTGGAATTGGACACACTGACGGCTGTCTAACGTTTTTCGTCGTTCTAGTTCGATGCCCCATGTTGATACGTTTTAAACGATTTTAAGCCAGGGAGCGCATGGCACGGGATGGCACGGACCTTGAGTATTACCTAAGTGAGACGTTTTTTTAACGAAAGAGGGAATATATGAAAACGAAATATTTGCTTACGATTCTACTTACGGGAATGACTCTATTTCTTGCGAACTGCTCTAAGAGCAACAGCAATGGTGCATCCACTACTACTTCCACAGGCACTTATAACTCCTGTTCTGCTGGTTATGTTTGGGTGACTCAAACGAACTCTTGCTTGCCAACAGCGGTATGTACTCAAAATGGTTTGAGCGCTGACTATGGTTACAATCAAGCGACGAACCAATGTATTCAAGGTACTTACTCAAATGGAACGACTACAACTTCTGGCTCACCAGTATGTAACGGTATGTCAGGTTATGTCTCTGTCAACGGGACTTGCTTGCCTGAACAAGGTTGCACTCAGTACAGAGGCCAAAACGGTGTTGCTTACTACGGTTACCGCTCGAACGGCAGCCAATGGGCATGTTACCCACAAGGCTACCAAGGTCAGTGGTATAACTAAGACCGCAGCTGGCACGAACAAAGTCGGCGGGTTTCCCTCACCCTAAAAACTTTGGCTGACCCTTTACCGGGTCGGCCGTGTCCGTTTCAATTCCTCGTCAAATGACAACCTTACCTATCTGAAATTTGCGCTGAACCTTACAACTTCCCTATACTCCGATCTCTATCAAAATATTCTTACGAGAATCCGGAGCATTTCATGAAATCATGTTTTAAAATTTTCTGTGCAGTTCTGTTCTTTTCCCCTCTATCTCAAGCGATTGAACTTAACATCTTACAACCCAATTATCGTTGCCAGTCGAAAGAGTTCATCACTGATAACAACACGGCGGTCATCGTTTTGCAGGACAAAGTTTCAGGCTTAAACCATATTGAAATTGAACAAACCTGGATCGGCGGAGTTCGCAGAGCTTACTTTGAAGTTTCGGAAAGAGTCGAAAAAAACGGCGATCGTCAGCCGGTCATCTTTGAGGGTTCCGGAATTAAATTAGCGATCGAGCATGCGGCCAACACAGCCTCTGAACAACACCCTTTGCAAGCCCTGTTACAGATTCCTTTGGGTAACGGCGAAGTTAAAAGTGAAATGCTGATCTGCGAGTCACTGCTTTAACATTATTTTTTCGCAGTTTTATAGAAAGCAAATAGCCGACGATCATGATATTAAATGCTGTGATGACCACTTTCCACCACGCATACCCTTCGGCTATTTTGATGATCTCAAAGGGCAGATAAATGGCGCCTGAAAAAATCGCCAGCCACTCTGCCCAGGATCTTTCTCTCCACAAGCCATAGGCTTCGATAAAGCGAATCAAAGAATAAACCGTAGCAAGGATCACCAACTGCCACAAATCCCGGTCGTTCAGCTTATTAAAGATTTCAACAAAAATAGACGTGTAGTAAGAGCTATTTTCCAATCCTAAGTGATGTGCGATGTGGTGAAAGTTTGCGACACCAATGCCCAAGAGAACAACGACAACTCCTTTGGCGGCTTCAAATGCAGCTATCATCTTTAATCCACGCATTTCATCAAACTGCCCGTTTCAGAGGGGACTGACACTATGTATTCGTGCAGGAACTATTGACGGTTTTACAGCTTTTTCATGAACTCACTATGTGAAACATCTTAAACACTTTTTTATTTTTATTTTACTTTTGTGTTTCTGGGGTGGTTTCGCCCACTCTGCTGAAGAACAAATTTTAAGTCCTCGGGCCCACCTTGAAGGAAAACCTTATCCCAATTTTACGCAAAAAGATTCCGAGATCCCGCACCGCGAGTGGGAGTGGAGTTTGCCGATCTTTGCCCAACGGGTGATTGATAAAGGATTCAACCTTCCCCGTCCCTATGGTTTAAGTCTAATTTACGGACAGCTTTCACAAGGGTTTAATATCGAAAATCTTAAGGTCGCTTTCGATGGATCGTCTGATTTGACCCCGGTCGACTTTATTAATTTCAACAACACGCAGGTTAACAATACGACTTGGCAGCTAAAACTCGACGCATGGCTCTTTCCGTTTCTAAATCTGTTTGGGATCCTTGGATATATTCATGGAGATGGAAATGTTCCTTTAAATATCGCCTATAAAGATATTTACAACATGGTTTTGCCTGGAAATCCCTGCAATGTCGGAAGTCCTCCCGCCTTCTGCCAGGGATATATCAATGCCGTGGCCCCCATTAATTTTCATGGTTATAGCCTAGGGATTGGGATCATTCTTGCGGGAGGATACAAAGACTGGTTCTTTGCCATGCCAGCGACATATGTAGAAAGTGACGTGAATGTTTCAGATACAAATCCGAGGGCGATCAACATCACTCCCCGTATCGGTTACAATATTAAAACCGAATCTCACGGCAAATTCGGTGTTTATCTGGGTGTGAACTATTTTAATTCCGACGTTACATTAAGTGGCACATACACGTTACCTCTTTCCGGGACTTCCATCGGAAGAGATGTGCCAGTGCGCTACTCATTGAAAGAAACGCCTCTGGATAACTGGAATGCAGTCGGCGGAGTGAATTGGGAGCTGAGTGAATTTTGGTCGGTCGTGATGGAAATCGGTCACAGTCAAAACCGTGACACCACCACTTTTAATTTTGCCTATCGATTTTAGGGAGAGCTATGGTTTTACTACTCATCGCTCTTGCCTCATTGATTGGAATGCATAACTCCACTCCCAACCCTCCCCCTCTGCCTCTACATATCGAACTCGATGCCGGAGTGTTAGCGGTGAGTGGCCGGAACGACACTCAAAGTATCAATTCCAATTTAGACGTTCGGTATGATTTTAGCCGCAACACTCTTAAAGTGTTCGGTGACTACTTAAATTCCTCCACTGAGGGCGTGGACTCGGCTCTTCATTGGACGGCCGGTGCAAGATACGAAAATGAATTTGTGCCCGCTTCTCGTGTTTATTTGGATTATTATGCAGAAGCGGATCCTTTCATTGGATACGTTCAGCGAAATAACGAGGGACTTGGGTACCAATACGCAATTCACAAAGATAAGACGGTGTTGTGGTGGGCCGAGCTGGGGTATTTGCACAGTGACACCAACATCATACGCCAGGGAGATGTCTTTGAAAATAAAGCACGTTTTGCTTCGGGGGCTTCCTGGCGCTTTGATCAAGCTTGGTATCTTGAGGGAGAACTCGAATATCTCTTCAACTTAACTTATGGAAATGAAGATTTAATGAGTTATGAATTGGCTCTGACAAGTTTGCTTAATTCAAGCTTTGCAATCCGAGCAGCTTATATCATGCGCCACATGGAAAGCCCTTATCAAGGCTCACGCTATCAAGGCACCACCACATTAGGACTTGTTGCAACATTTTGATGAGAATTGACATCTGAGGTGTCAATTTCCAGCATGTTTTGTATATTTAAGTCATGGACACAACAGCTTTAGAAATTTTGAAATTTTGGTTTGAAGAAACAGAACAGCGTCTGTGGTTTGCTAAGGATCAAGACTTTGACAAACTGATTATACAACGTTTTTCAGAAGTTTATAAGAAAGCCGAAAACTGTGAGCTGTTTTTGTGGCGAAAAAATCCCCGCGGACGTTTGGCAGAGATCATCATCCTGGATCAATTTTCCCGCAATATGTTCCGCGATACTCCGCAGGCGTTTAAAAATGACAATTTAGCTTTGGCCCTGGCACAAGAAGCCGTCACTTCGGGCGATGACCAAAAGCTGAAACCTCAAGAGCGGGCTTTTATTTACCTGCCATATATGCACAGCGAATCGGAAGCGATTCATCATGAAGCCATGCGCCTGTTCTCGCAACAGGGCTTAGAAACTAATTTAGAGTTTGAACTTGCTCACAAGAGCATCATCGATCGCTTTGGCCGATACCCTTACCGCAATGAGATCTTGGGAAGGGAATCGACTCGCGAGGAATTGGAATTTCTAAAAATGCCGGGTTCAAGCTTTTAGGCTGCTTTTTTCCCGACAACTTCAACTGCAATATTATTCACCATGTGCTCAAGGTTACTAGCCTGAGCTGACATCTCTTCAGAAGTAGCTGCTGTTTCTTCCGCCGCGGCCGAGAAGGCTTGTGTTTGGCGTTCTAAGACTTCCATGGATTTGTAAATCGACTGAATGCCATCGGTTTGATCACGAGTTGTGGCCGCGATCTCCTGATTCAGCACACTCACCTTTTTCACGGAAGCCACGATCTGATTTAGAACTTGATCGCTTTTAACCGCCAGATCCAAGGAGATTTTGGTCTGATTCACGTTATTGGTTACAACCAGTTTAACTTCCTTCGCTGCTTCCGCGGATTTCAAGGAAAGACTGCGAACGGCATCGGCAACCACCGCGAAACCCCGTCCCTGCTCGCCAGCGCGGGCGGCTTCCACGGCGGCATTCAATGCAAGTAAGTTCGTTTGAAAGGCGATGTCATCGATAATATCCATCGCCGACGCGATTTCGTTTGAGATCTTGGACATGGCATTAATGGATTCCATCAGGCGGCGAATTTCATCAGCTCCGGTGGCGGCTCCCTCTTCGGATTTTTGTGCCAAGCCCGCTGCCTGGTTTGCTCGCTCCTGATTTGCACCAACGACTTCGTTGAGGTTTCGTACAGCACCTAATGTGTCTTCGATCTTCGCAGCCGACTCTACAGAGCCCTGGGCCACATTTTGTCCCGCACTGGAAAGCATATTCGAAGCTTCCTTCACTTGCTTTGAGGCATCGCTGGTATCAAGGACAGTCCGAGATAAAAAGTTCATGAGCTTATTAGAGAACGTTGCAAACAAGGCAAATGCTAAAAGTGATGCGATTCCGAATCCGATCATCACTTTTATGCGAAAGGTCTGAACGAGAGCTTCCACGTCATCGACGTACACACCAGTTCCCACCACCCATTTCCAAGGTTTGAACTGGCGAACGAAACTGATTTTAGGTTCTGGTTTTGGTGAACCCGGCTTAGGCCACATGTAACTAACAAAACCCTCCGCCGCCGGAGTTTGCGCCATCAAAGCGAACTCGCGAAATAGATGCACGCCATTGGGGTCCGCCAAGTCACCTACGTCCTTACCGTTCAGTTCGGGTTTAATGGGATGCATAAGTACATTTGGTTGAAAGTCGTTCACCCAAAAATATTCCTTACCGGAATAACGGAATTTAGAAATGGCTGCGAGAGCCTGAACCTTGGCTTCCTCTTCCGTCAGTTTTTTCTCTTCAAAAAGTTTGTAATATTGTTCGATGGTATTCGATGCCAGATCAACGGTGTTTCGCAACATCGTACGACGATCTTCATACATGTTGTCGCGAACAAGTGGCATCAGATAAAACAATACAATCGCCCACAGAGGAATGATGGCCGCAACCAACAAAGCCAATGTCTTAAATCTATAGCTGCGACCTTTCCAGATACGTACATTCATTAAAAATCCTCCAATAATTTTACAACCCGAACTTATTCGGGTGTTTCCACCGGGGGCTGAAGAAACCTCGGGCTATATCGAGGGATTCCCATTTTATTGTCCCACTTTGGGATTTCCTCGAGTAGAATACTGGAAACATAAGGAACACAGTCATGCCCCATTTACGATTTCGCGGAATGAAAGAAGAACACGTCTCGGAACTCAGCCAATCCCTGGTGAAAGACTTGGCTCAATCCATCGAAACATCTGAAGATAATTTTTCATTTGAGTTGATCAACACGCAGTATTTTTCTAAAGGCAGTCGCGGCGGAGCTTATCCGTTCGTTGAAGTTTTGTGGTTTCAACGTTCACAGGAAATCCAAGACAAGAGTGCCAAAATCATCACGGAAAAAATTAAGAAGATGTGTCCACAAGACGATGTTGCAGTTGTCTTCGTACCACTAGCAAAAAACAGCTACTATGAAAACGGTGAGCATTTCTAGTTGCTCATGAATCTTTCTTAATTTGATCAATCTTACCGTTTATCAATACATTCTGGTTTTTAAAACTTAAGTAATAAAAGCCAAGAGAGTATTATGAGCGTAAAGATTCCTCTGCAGCCGATTCCGGTTTTGAACTTCATTTCTGGTCAGTTCAAAGCTGGGAGCGGTCTTAAACAAAGCATTCACTCCCCTCACAACGGCGCCCTGATCGGTGAGGTTCATCACTCCACCCAAGAGGATGTACAACACGCCGTTAGCATCGCAGTCGTTGCTCAAAGAAAATGGGCCGCAACGCCCATCAAGGAACGCAGTAAAGTTCTTTTTAACTTACGACAAATCCTGATGCGCGATCTCGATGAAATTGCGCATTTAAAAAGTTCTGAATCGGGAAAAACTTTTCTTGAAGGAAAAGCCGGGCTTTTAAAAGGAATCGAAGTCCTTGAGTTTGCAACATCTCTGCAAAATCTGGATATCGGTGGAAAACTGGAAGTTTCCCGCGGCGTTACTTGCGAATACCGCAGACAAGCCTTGGGAGTTGTCGCGAGCATTACGCCGTTTAATTTCCCGGCGATGGTGCCCTTTTGGACAATCCCGACAGCTTTGGCCTTGGGCAATGCTTACATTTGGAAGCCTTCAGACAAAACTCCTCTGACGTCATTAAAAATTGCAGAAGCCATGTCGGAAGCGGGACTGCCTGAGGGTGTGTTCCAAGTACTGCAAGGTGGAACTGAAACTTCGCAGGCATTGATTGATCATCCCGAGATTCAGGCTATTGCATTTGTGGGGTCAACACCGGTTGCGCGCCAGGTTTATCAGCGCGGCACTCAGCTTGGAAAACGAGTGCTTGCTTTAGGTGGCGCCAAAAATCACATCGTTCTTTTACCAGATGCTCAACCTGAAATCGCCGGGCCTGGAATTTCAGATTCCTTTACCGGTTGTGCAGGTCAACGCTGCATGGCTGCGGCAGTACTGCTCGCCGTCGGTGACGTCGAAACTCATATTCAAAAAATCCTGGAGCGTGCGCGTTCACTCGAGCTTGGAAAAGATATGGGAGCGTTGATCAGTAAAGCTCAAATTGAATTCCTAAATCAACAGATCGAAACGGCCGTGCGCGAGGGAGCTAAGGTTTTACTGGATGGCAGAAAAGCCTCCCCTCCCCTAGGACAGGAAAAAGGCAACTGGATCGGGCCCACGATTTTGGATCATGTTTCTCCGGATATGGATGCTGCAAAACTGGAACTCTTTGGACCTGTTCTTTGTATCATTCGCTGTAAAGACATTTCTGAAGCGATGGCGATCGAAAATTCCTCTAAAATGGGGAATGCCTGTTCAGTCTTTACTTCTTCTGGTGCCTTGGCTGAAAAAGTCATTTCTTTGGCATCAACGGGAATGGTGGGCGTGAATGTCGGCGTGCCGGTTCCGCGGGAGCCCTTCTCCTTTGGAGGAATTCATGAATCCAAATTTGGTCACGGTGATATCACCGGCACCTCCTCTTTGGATTTCTGGTCCAATCTAAAAAAAGTCACCGTCAAATGGGATCAACAACACGACAATAATTGGATGTCATAATATGCAGGAACTTAAAAGATCACCTCACGTCGTTCTTACTTCGCACTCAAGTCACGTTTTCAAAGAATGTCTGCCTATCAATTGGGGGGCAACCACTCCCATGGAGCGGGGTCCGGTTATCGGTTCTTTGACGGATACTAAAAAAAGAAACGCCATCGGAACTCACAGCGGAAGTTACACAGTTTATCGTGCGCTTTCTGTGGCCCAAAAGCGTTATTCGACGTCTCACCGTCCAGATTTAAATAACACGCAAAGCCCGGTAAAAATCGGTCCGTTTCCTTCTTGGCAGGATCCTGACAAAATCGTGTCGCTGGATCCTTGGGGATTTGACGTTCCCATTCATTTTAAGGAAGCTTATTCCTGTGGCTATGATGTGCGCCCCACAATTGCGGTGACACAAGCCCGTCTGCAAATTCCTGAAATCAACGAAGCCATTGATAAAGGCCGTCTGAAAATTGACGGGAAAATCATCACCGACACCCGTGATATCAAAGTCACGAAAGTGGCCATCGAACCCGTGTGGTACCTGCCCGGCATCGCAAAAAGATTAGGAGTTGATGAGGGTGATTTAAGGAAAATTCTTTTTCAGGAAACCGGCGGCATGTTCCCAGAACTTGTCACTCGTCCTGATTTAAAAGTGATGTTGCCACCCATCGGCTCGACGACTGTTTATATTTTCGGTGAAACAGCGGATTTGGCAAATCCTGAAATCGAACTTACTTGCCGTGTGCATGATGAATGTAACGGATCTGATGTTTTTGGTTCAGATATCTGCACTTGCCGACCTTATTTGATTTATGGAATCGAAGATGCGGTTCGTACCGCGCAAAAAGGCGGTGTGGGATTGATCGCTTACTATCGCAAAGAGGGCCGTGCCCTGGGTGAAGTGACAAAATTCCTGGTATACAACGCTCGTAAACGTCAAGCTGGTGGAGATTCGGCTGCGACCTACTTTCATCGCACGGAGTGTGTGGCGGGAGTTGAGGATGCGCGCTTCCAAGAATTGATGCCGGATATTTTAAATTTCTTTGGTATTACGAAAATCCACAATCTGCATTCGATGAGCAATATGAAATATGATGCCATCATCAAAAGCGGCATCACTGTCGTGAACCGTATTTCTATTCCGGATTATCTGATCCCCGCCGATGCACAAGTTGAAATGGAAGCGAAAAAAGCCGCTGGATACTTTAATACCGGCGCACAAAAATCTGCCCAGGAACTGGCCATGGTTCAAGGAAGAGGCATCGATGAGCAATACTAGTGATCAAGCGATCAACATAAATTTTCTGCTCTCACCACAGGCGGTCCGTCACAGCGCTGAAAAAATCTTGGATCTTACGATCAAAGATCAAACTCACTTTCGCTACCATCCGGAAAAAATGCCAGCGGTCGTGGATTATGTTCTGCAAGTGATTCGTGAGAACTATCCGGAACTCAACATTCCTTTTCACTCGCGCTGGGGCCATTTTCGCGCAGGCAACGTGGATCGCACCTTGTGGCTTAAAAAGCGCATTCAACATTTGGATCCTTTGGAACAAGCCCGAATCAAACTGGATCTGGTGATCCCTTCGGTATTGCTCGATGCGGGTGCGGGAAATATTTGGTCTTTTAAAGAGGAAAGCACGGGAAAAATATTCCAGCGTTCTGAGGGACTGGGAATTGCCAGCTTCTATCTTTTCATCATTGGATATTTGTCTGATGATTTGGATGAGCCGCTGCAAGCCACTGATTTGGGCTTACAAACTTTAAGTCGTGAAGCTCTGTCAAAAATCTTTCAGGTCACAGAACGAAATCCCTTAGTAGGCATCGAAGGACGCCTGCAGTTGATTCAAAATCTGGGACGGACAGTCGCTGAGAAAAAGAATATTTTTCCTCTCGGAAGACCGGGAAGCATCGTTGATTATCTAAGAACCAAGTACGGCATGAAGGTCACCGGCCCCCAACTTTTGCGCGCAGTCCTTGATGGACTGGGTGATATTTGGCCTGGCCGCCTGCAAGTTGACGGTGTGAATCTGGGAGACACTTGGCACTATGACAAAATCCCCGGGGGCCTTGCCTGCTTTCACAAGCTTTCGCAGTGGATGACCTATTCTCTGATGGAGCCATTGATGGAAGCCGGTTTTGAGCTCACAGATGTCGATCAATTGACAGGCCTTGCCGAGTATCGCAACGGCGGCCTGCTTTTAGATCGCGGTTTGATTTCGTTGAAAGATCCAAAACTTGCTGATGTCTCTCACGCCCCTGATTCCGAAATCATCGTGGAATGGCGTGGGCTCACCGTCAGTTTACTGGATCGCATCGGTGAGGCTGTTCAAAAGGAACTTCATAAAGATCCAGCTGACTTTCCTTTGGCTAAAGTCCTTGAGGGCGGCACTTGGTGGGCGGGTCGCAAGGCCGCTAAAGTTCTTCGCCCCGATGGCTCTCCTCCTTTGAAAATCCAAAGCGACGGAACAGTTTTTTAATTTTTTAAATCGAGGTTTTTAAAATGCATGCACGCACGAAAGTTATCAATCATCCCCTTCTTCGTCACAAGCTTGGGTATTTGCGCGATCGCAACACCTATTCCCACGAATTCCGGGAAATGGTGAAAGAGGTCACGAAGATCTTAGTTTATGAAGCCATGAAAGACTGGATTCATATGGAAAAGATCAGCATCGATACACCCATGGCCACAGCCACCGCTTACCGTATCAGCAATCCACCGATCGTAGTTTCTGTGATGCGAGCCGGGAATGGGATGCTGGATGCCGCATTAAGCATGATCCCTTTTGCCAGCACCGGATTTATTGGTATCTACCGGGATAAATTCATCAATAATACGGTGGAGTACTATTTCAAAATGCCTCAGGAAGTCCTGGGTAAAGAAGTGCTTCTTTGTGACCCATTGATTGCTACGGCAGATACCATTATCGCGGCTATTGACCGCCTTAAAAATTATGGAGTCGGCCGTATCAAAGTTTTATCGATTCTGGCAAGCGAACAGGGCTTAGAAAAGATCCATCATTTTCACCCTGACGTTGAAGTGTTGACTCTCGATATAGAAACAGAGATGAATGAAGCCGGCTATCTGGTCCCGGGCTTAGGCGACGCCGGAGACAGGCTCTTTCAAACCAAGTAGGTGCTCATGAATACGCAGTGGCAACGACCTCATATTATCGGAGTGGCTGGTGGCAGTGGCTCGGGCAAAACCTATTTTGCCCGTGAGCTTCAAAACCTTTTGGGGAAAGACCATTGTTCGATCCTGTATCAGGATAATTACTACCATGATCAATCCGCGCGCTTTGATGGCGATGGCGGCTCAGTAAACTTTGATCATCCGGAAAGCTTGGATTTTGCTCTTTTGGCAGAGGGTCTTCGCACACTGAAGCAGGGTAAAACTCTTTCCGTACCTATTTACGACTTTGTTACTCACACTCGAAAAATCGAAACTGAGTCCAAAGAACCAACAAGAATTGTTTTAGTTGATGGCATCTTAATTCTTCACTCGCCTGAAGTGCGTGCGGAATTAGACGAAGCTATTTACTTTGATACGCCAGAATTCATTCGCTTTGAACGCCGCTTGCAACGCGATGTTGAAGAGCGTGGCCGCACTCCTGAGGGCGTGCGCAAACAGTTTGATCTTCAAGTCCGTCCTATGCACAATATGTTTGTCGAGCCGTCAAAAGAACACGCTCACCGAGTTATCAAGGATCACGAGGATTATCATCGTGCCTTGGCGCAAGTTCGCTTGCACCTCGCAACAAAATTCAACATTTAAGAGGCAACCTGATGAACCAAAATTCCGAAATGACCCGAACACTTGGCTTTATTCCCGTGTTATCTCTGGTCATCGGAACGATACTGGGAACAGGTGTCTTTCTTAAAGCCGCGATCATGTCCCAGTATCTGGGAAATTCCATGTGGGTTTTAATCGCATATGTCGTCGCAGGCCTGCTGTCTTTGGCAGGAGCTTTAACCTACGCAGAGATCGGAATTCTTTTCCCCCGCGCTGGCGGCGAATACGTCTATCTGAAAGAAGCCTTTGGTGAAATGCCGGCTTACCTTTACGGCTGGCAAAGATTCTGGGTCAGTGCTCCTGGCACGATTGCAGCTTATGCCGTGGGAACGGCGACCTTTGCAGCACCTATTTTAAATCTAGATTGGATGGGCGGGCAAAAGGGCTTCGCCATCATCTTGATCGTGGTTTTCTCCTGCCTGAATTGTTTAAATGTGCAACTGAATGGTCGCCTGGCTTCCGTGATGACTTTCTTAAAAGTCGCTATGCTGGTTTTTATTATCGGTGGCGTGATGTTTTTGTCTAAATCAGGCACTCATGAAAATTTGATGGCTTCCGGTTCAGCCTTCCCAGGCTTTAGCGCTTTTGGTGCGGCTTTGCTTGCGGCTCTTTGGGCTTACGATGGTTGGAACAATATGCCGATGGTGGCAGGTGAAATTAAAAACCCATCTCGGAACATCCCTTGGGGATTGGGCCTTGGAGTCTTAGTGATTTTGGGACTTTATGCCTTGATTCACTACTGCTATTTTTATGCTTTGCCTTTTAATGAAGTATTAACTGCAAACTCGAAAGTAAACCCTCAAGCTCTGCCGGTGGCTGCGAAAGTAGCGCAAAGCTTTATGGGCCCTGCGGGTGTGCTTTTCCTAGGGATCGCGATGATGTTCTCGGCGATTGGTGCCATGAATGCATCCATTTTGACTAACGCCCGTGTTCCTTATGCAATGGCGAAAGACGGTTTGTTTGCGACGTCGATGGCGAAGCTTCACCCTAAAACGGAATCTCCTTATGTGGCGATCCTGGTGCAAGCGGTGTTCTCGGTGATCTTGGCTATGTCGGGATCTTTTGATCAGCTGACAGACTATGTGGTTTTTGCTTCGTGGATTTTCTATGCCTTGGTGACAGCTTCCGTTTTCAGGTTCAGAAAAACAATGCCTGATGCTCCCCGCTCGTACAAAACGTGGGGCTATCCCGTGGTTCCAGTGGTGTTTTTGGTCTTAGCGGTGTTGTTATTGATTAACACTCTTTGGACAAGCCCTCAGGAAAGTATGTGGGGCTTGGTCATCATTATGGCTGGTGCTCCGGTATACTATATTCAAAAGAAATACTTCACAGTCGTTCCGCAAAGAGCGACTGAGTAAGTCTAATCCTCTTTCGCACCCGGTTCTGGCTGATTTCTCATATGATCAGCCAGATTCAAAAGTGAATGCAAAAGATCACTTCTCATCGGTTCTTCAATGCCCACATCTTCAAACGCATGAACCATGCAAAGCATCCATTGATCACGTTCAGATTTTCCGATGGCAAAGGGAAAATGGCGCATGCGCAGACGAGGGTGACCGAAACGTTCCTGGAACAAATTAGGTCCCCCCAACCAGCCCGATAAAAACATAAAAAGTTTTTCTTCAGAACCGCGAAGGTTTTCAGGATGCATATCACGAATCGCCTTCACCTCCGGCATCGTGTCCATGATCTCGTAAAAGCGCTGGCAAATCTTCCTCACCACCGGCTCCCCACCGATCAACTCATAAATCATTTTTTCCTGAGACATAGTCCACCGCTCTTAGTTAAATTCGCAGTGAACCTACTATTTAAAAACTATGGGCGCAACAACCTTGAAATATTGGCACAATCTAAGCACCTGCTGGTGGTATACGAAGTACACCCAAAAGCACCGCGCCCCCCAGAAAAGGTTGAAAATATTCGTTTTATCAAGGCGCAAGGAAGAAGGCGTACATCGTACGCCGACAACGCAGCAACGCAGAGAAAACGAATATTTTTAGTTCATTACTTGGATTTCGGCAGTTGCTGAGATTACCTGTCCGTCGCTGGTGTGACCATAAACCGTCAAATATCCGTCTTTAGCCATCTGCCCAAACGGCACAGCACCACATTTCATATTGCAGAATGTCTGAGCTCTCTGCCCCGGGCGGATATTTGCATCCAAACCCAAATCACGAAGCACCTGGCCAGTGTAGGTACAAGCATAACCCGTATCCCCTGTCGTAAATGTCAGGCGAGTGGGGTAAAAGTTTTGACCCGTATTATTCGTCACATAAAGTTCAGAAATACTCACATGAGGAGCTGAAAGATCGTGTTCACGACCCGCATTCATAGCTGTGCAGCTGGTCCCCCGTGCCGGAATTGGATAAAGATGGTTGTTCGTTTCCAAAACGATCGAACCTGCTTGAACGTTAAGGGAAGCTCCTAAAGTCGCCAGTAAAACCAGAATGGATTTCATACTAAATCTCCTTTGTTTACGAAACTAGCTACGTGATTGTGAATTCGCAAGAGCCGATCGATGCGCCAATTTTACAATGTTGAAAGAATAAAATGTTGAATCTCAAGGCGTTATGTTTCACATTGTTTGGCATGAGCAGCGAAAACAAATGTCCTCAATGTGGTTCGGAAAATATTTATGAAGATGGCAACCTTTGGGTCTGCCCTGAGTGCGCCCACGAATGGAGCGCTCATGCTGCTTCCTCGGCTATCGCAGATTCCGAAGATACGGGTGTTAAGGTTTACAAAGACGCCAACGGAAACATCCTCCAGGACGGTGACACGGTGGTGGTTGTTAAAGACCTTAAGATCAAAGGCTCATCCTCTGTTGTGAAAGTGGGAACGAAAGTTAAGAACATCCGCTTACAAGACGGCGGCGACGGTCACGACATCGCTTGCAAAATCGATGGCTTTGGAGCGATGAATTTGAAATCGGAATTCGTTAAAAAGGCCTAAAGCTAGGGCCAAGGAATATACGGAACATCCTGACACAATATTGGCAACGCGTTCGCTTGCAAAGGCGCCGCGAGGGCGTCGAGTTCCGCAAAATCATTTAAAAGTAAAATATGCGTTCTTAAAACTGTGCGCGAAAGAGACTCCGGCGAGAGCATGTTTTTTGCGCGCGCCTTCTGCGCATGAATCGGTGTTAAGGCCGCCATACGACGAATGGATTCCAGAATATGTCGGAC
The DNA here is from genome assembly GCF_047302455.1 of Bdellovibrio sp. HCB185ZH. Taxonomy (GTDB): domain Bacteria; phylum Bdellovibrionota; class Bdellovibrionia; order Bdellovibrionales; family Bdellovibrionaceae; genus Bdellovibrio. The sequence goes on along the minus strand of NZ_CP178624.1, from coordinate 3,699,438 downwards.
CATGCAGTTATAACGGGGCTTCTGCTCCAGATCCTTGATTTGGCTATCTGCGTACTCGGCAATTTCCAAATAGGCTTTGGCTCTGAAGAGTTCTAGTAAGTGAGATTTGATAGTAGCGATATCGGGACGACGATAGTTGTGCAAAGAATCGACGCCTTCGGGATTTCTGGATAAAAACTGCGGAGTTTCTGACATCTCTATCAAATCCTGACACATGATCGGAATCCCCGCCGCCTGATAGGGAGCAGCCCAAACATCGGCAAACGGAACAGCTAGCATCAGCTTACGTTCGATCCAAATCAATTTATCAGAAACGGTTTGTGACTTGCCTTGAGAGAGCTTCATGTAAAGCGGCTTACGCTGTTTATTTAGGGCCATGGCTTCGCGAATATGTTCGGTCATGCAAGGACGTATGTCTTTCGCTCCTGCCCAGGAAAGCACGGGAGCTGAAAGAACACATAAGCTGAGTACCAGAACAGAAAAAGCCATCATCGCCTTTCTATACCATTCCTTAGAGATCCGCTCACTTTACACTCAATCCACCTTGTAATTAAAACTCGGGTGTCGAGAAATTAAACACTCTATTTTCGCAGGCGTCCTACTTCTTAAGGCCATTCATATTGAATTGGCCTTTTTCATTAAAAGGAATGGTAAAGCCCGAAACTTTCGCACTTCCTTGAATTTGATAACCTACGTCCTCGCCGCCCAGAACTTTCGTGATGCCACCAATCGCTTTTAAGAAGTTCACAGGCAGGGGGACTTCGACTTTCGCGGTTTCGCCGGCAGGAATTTTGGCTTTTTTATCAGTGCGAGCTTTCGTAAATTCTTTTCCATCGAGTTGAATTTCGTAAGACATCTCCTCGACATTCAGATCAATTTTGTTGGGATTTTTAACACTTAAAACGAAAACCATCGTCGTCGAAAGAGCTGTCGTATCCTGAAAATAAATCTCCGCGAGATCAATCTCGGGTTTTTGCGCGTAGCGATTTTGCAGATAACTACATCCACTTAAAAATACCATCAGAATAATAACTGCAACATGTTTCATAAAAATCTCCGTGACCGGGTTTATCATGGCAATGATCGGCGCCACTGTCAGCTGTAAAACAACAACATCCTCCCCCATCTTCTTTGCGGAGGGACTTATCTGAGACAAAATGAACTCGGGAGGAAACTATGAAGTATTTATTGGTGTTATTGATGATGTACAGTCCTTCGTTCTCTATGGCCCACGATCACGAAGAAACGAATGATGTGAAGCCCGACCAGAGAGAATCAATGGATCAACCTCAGCAAAAAATGGATTCTCAAATCGGAAAGAATCGCGTGGGACCTGCACCTACGAACAAAAAAGCTAAAAAACCTTTCGCCAGCAAAGAAGAAAAAGCCAAAGACGATAAAAAATCAGCCTACTAAATGCTCCGAGAGGGCTTATGTCCTAGAATACTGGAATTAGCCCTCTCGGCGAAACTGCTTTTATCTTCTATACAGAAGCGAACGGCGCAGTTTCGAAACCTATTATTCAATACGAAGCGGAATATTCACCTACTCTTCTTCGTCTTCCATCATACTGCTCCCAGATTTTCTGGAAGAGTTTAGATTAGAAGTTCCTTTGCGTGAACTTGAGCCAGAGTTGATGTCTCGACTGCTGGTTCCTGCTTTTTTATCAACGTTAAAGGAGCTATCGCGTGTGCTGCCAGCGCTACGACTGCTACTCGAACTTGATTGTTGTTTTGAGTTTGTGTCACGGGTTGCCATAAATGCCTCCGTTCCTATTTGAGTTCATCATAGGCCTATTTTTTGCCAGTGGAGCATTTTCCAAGACGAAGGTGCCAGCAGTTCTCTGTCTTCGCCCAGAGAAATCAGATAATTTTCCCGATTTCCTATGAGTAAATACAAAACAGGTTTTGCGTCAATTGGAGTAAAATTGGATTAGGGGGTGAGCTATGCTAACCACACCTTTTGCAAATGAGAACTGGGAAACAGTTAAATCCATGGTCCACCGTCGCTGGAATGAAATTTCCGACGAGGAATTAGATGCCACTCAAGGCGATGAATATGCCGTAATTGATTTACTCGCCGAAAAATATCATTGGGAGCATGAGGATGCGGAATCCCGTTTCGAAGCCGCACTCGCCGAAGAAGACAATCAATTCCACGCCGTCGACGAAATCCGCCGCGCCGAAATCCGCTTCGAATCCGACGGCGGCAGAGTCGTTCCCCGTTTTGAAGATGTTTACGGAGATTTGACGGAGATGAAGTCGGCTTCGGAGGAGAAGCATTGATTCAATTATTTAATACTCCGAGCTCTTTTGCTCTTTTTTGGAAGAGAGCTTCATTCCATTTACCGTTACCGCGCACATCTTTAAAGTCCCTTAAAATATCGGCACCTACAGCAGGACTCTTCTGACAAAAGTACAGTGACTCTGCTGCCATCAACTCAATAGCATCATCAAAAGTTTCCAGATTTTGCCGATATTCCTTTGCTCGACTCATCCGTTCGCACGCTTCATCATTTTTTCCTTCCGATGCTAGCACCGCAGCTTCATAATAAAGACTCCATTCATTCGGGCTTTTACTTAACATTTCCAGTTTTTGAATATTGTTGAAAGAAGGATTTAAATAAATAACTTTGGATAACACAGAGTTTGAGTTTCTATAGGAGCCTTTGACAAATTTATCCGCAGTCTTAGCCACTTCAAATGCAGACAAGGGACGATTCTGTTCAAGCAGCATGCCGGCATATTCAATTGCTGTCTTTGCCGAGGGCTCGACCTCAAAGGCCATTTCCCAAAGGGCAAAATCATTGTTCCAAGCTTTCGCCAAGAAATATGAACGCGTGGCAAATAGTCCCGCAAGGAAAATACCAAACGACACTCCAATAGTTCGCCCTTTACTGGAGAGTCGCAGATCATATTTTTTAAGTGCCAGTGCAATGAGAATGAAAATACAAAAAGACGAAAAAAGAAGGTAGTTATCGAATAGAAATCCATTTGTTAATCGATACGAAACAGGAAAAACAGCTAAGAATGCTCCCGCAATCCAAGTCCAACGTTGGGGAATTTTAAACAGCCAAAGCGAAGCGATTCCTATTACAAGGAATACTAGACCGAAAACAGAATAGTATGAGTAAGGGTAGTGATCTCCCGCACCAGTTTGGATGGGGCAGAGAATTTGAAATATCATCCGTCCAATAATCCATATCTTCCAAAAGACCGTATTAAATTGGTCGGAAACATACCTAGCAGTTGAAGCAGTCTGCAAATACTGCCCGCTGTAATATGCATTATTGCAATACGCGGCAAAGAGTCCGCTCAGTCCCAGACCGACAATAGCTATTAAATTTGGTATATGACGAATTTTGATTTTTACACCATTTGTATAAATAAGAATCAAAGCAAAAAGCGGCCACATAATGTTAATCGGATGTGAAAATAAGGCGAGAAGATACAAGGAGACGATGGCCACGGCTATACCGAACTTAATTTTTAATTCGTTTCCCTTTCGGATTTCCATCAACAATACAAGTGTTAATCCTAGGGTGAATGAAAAGCTCAAAAGATGCTTTCTAGCCGTCAGCCAAGCAATGGAACTTACAAATAGAGGATTAAAGGTGAATACCAATCCTAATAGGACGGACCATACTATCGGAATTTGGAGTATTATTAAACTTGCAAAAAAAAGAAGTGCGACGCTAAACCAAATTACCAGATTTCCTGAATGATGCGAGTTAAGAAAATAGGAAAAGTCTCGCACCGGCTGTACGTCGTATATTTCATTTTTTTCTTTTAGAGATAGATAGTCCCGCAAAGAATGAACCTGCTCCATCGGAGCAACCACTTGGGGATCATCATAACGTAATTGATGGCTATCAAACACTACTGGCGAAAATACTAAGAGCAAAAATGAAAGGGTTCCTACTGCGTAACAGAAAAAGATCTTCTTCATTACTTGATAGTAGGAGACCACGTTTTTTTAGCCAAACAGTTTCTTTCCTGAGGAGCTAACTTTCAAGCCCTTTTCTTTAGCAATTTCGCGAAGTAACTTCTCTTCATCTTTACCAAGTTTGTCAGGAAACTCCACGCTAACGTGGTAATAGATATCTCCACGGCGACTCCCTCGTAACGACGGCAAGCCTTCCCCTGACAACTTTACGTTGTCGCCATTTTCGCAACCTCTAGGAATTTCTAACGTAGCCTTGCCTGTCACAGTTGGGACTTCAACTTCGCCACCTAATAGCATTTGAACATAAGAAACTGACAAATCACCGATCAGGTCATCGCCGCGACGTTCGAATTTGTTGTGTGGCTTCACGCGAATTTCTACGTAAAGATCTCCAGGCTGCCCCCCCATATATCCGCCCTCACCTTCAGTTGCTACACGAAGACGTGTTCCAGTATCCACACCAGGGGGAATATTCAGACGTATTTTTTTATGAACGGAAGTGCGTCCCTTACCCTTACATGGCTTGCAGGGATTTTTGACGACGGTTCCTTGACCGTGACAAGTTGGACAAGTTGATGCCATTGCGAAAAAACCTTGGGAACGAACGACCTGACCGGAACCACCGCAAGTATGACATGCTTCTGGAGTTGAACCTTTTTCTGCACCCGATCCATTGCATGTTTTGCAATTTTCATCAGTATCAAACTCTATTTCTTTTTCCAGACCTGAAAGTACATCCTTCAGAGTGATCTCTGTGACATAGCGAAGATCAGAACCGCGGCGTGGTTCATTGCGGCTACGACGCTGTTGACGTTGTCCACCTCCACCAAATAAATCTCCAAAAATATCACCGAAATGGGAAAAGATATCTTCCGCATCCTGGAAGCCTGCTCCCCCGCCGCCTCGACTTGTAAAAGCATCATGACCAAAACGATCATATTGAGCTCTTTTTTGCGTATCACTCAAAACTTCGTATGCCCCGGCAGCTTCTTTAAACTTTTCCTCAGCATCTTTGTTACCCGGATTTTTATCGGGATGAAATTGCATTGCCAGCTTACGATAAGCTTTTTTGATTGTGTCTTGATCTGCGCCTTTTTCGACGCCCAGAATTTCGTAAAAATCTCTTCGAGCCATGTGCTTCCACCATTAACAGAGTGCGTAATTTTCAATGACTAAAAATATGGTGGTTCCGTGGGATTCGTCAAATGACTTATGGAAAAATTAGATGATTAATCAGTATTTTTAGCTTTCTAGCGAGTAGTCCACCCCTGTCGACCTATTTATCCGACTTCATATCGCGTATTTTTTGTTCGAGGCGTTCAATCAATTCTTTATCTTGGCCCGAAGCCTTCATTTCTTCCAAAAGCTTTTCAGCCAGCTCAATATTGCCGGAATCACTATATAAACGGCCCGCCAATGTTCTTGTCCAGGGCGGTGCTCCATTATTAGCAGCTTGAATGAGAAGATCTGCAGCTTTTTTCGAATCTTTGACTTCGTATAAATAATGATACGCGGCTCTGTACAATATGGGCCAGTCTTTCGGAAATGCCGCCACCGACTTATCAAAGATTTTGGTGGCTCCCTCAATGTCCGTGATTAAAATAGTTAGTGCAAGCCCACCGACAGCGTAGGCAATTCGAAACTTGGGCGACAAATTGGTCGTCGTATCAACCATGTGATAAACCCAAGAATTATTCCTACAAGTGTTTTTGGCAATTGCCTGTTCACAATAGTCTAAATCTTGTACCAACCTAACCCATAAAGAATCCGCCATAATTTCGCCATAACCGAACGTAAATCTCTCGAGCATCGGAGGAGGAGCTATAAACGCATTTTTGTGGCTGTTTAATGATGAAGAATAGAATTGCGAAAACACGATCAATACAAATGCAAAAATCCCAAGCATGATACTTGGGATTTTATATGTAACAAAATTAAGATCTTTTTCGGAAACTCTCATCAGACTTCGTACTATGGAATACCGTTGGTAGTATTAGTCAAAACTTTGTTCGTATCCATTGTCCAGATGTCACCACCCGTGCGCGAACTGTGAATTACCGCAGTTGCCCCCGCAATGAATGTCGAAGCTGTAGTAGTCGCAGATCCCGGAATAGCAATGTTATTAACTGCGCCAGTAGCGCCACGAAGCAAAGTACAACCAACAGTTGCCGCAACTGTACCAGTTGTACCGCAATAGTTGAGTGTATTAAAGGTAATTGAAGCAGGAGTACCATTGTAACCATTCGTATTATTTGCAGTAGTACCTTGTGCAGCAAAACCGACGTTGTAACGCAATTGACCTTCAGGTGAGTAACCTACAGCCGCAAAACGAGAGTCAAAAACAGTATACTCAGCATAGAATGCTTTTTCTGAAGTATACAATGAAGCCAAGTTTGTCTTTGCTTCTGATTGACGCGCTTTCGCGATGTATTTGTTAACTGCTGGTACTGCGATCGCAGCCAACACACCGATGATCGCCACAACGACCATCAACTCTACGAGCGAGAAGCCCGCTTGGGACGTTCTAGTAGTTCTTTTCACTTAAGACCTCCATTAGTCTTTTTATTTTTTATGAAACGTTTTAACTGACCTATTGCTTATCGACATAAGTGTGTCAAAGCTGAAACACGAAATCAAGTCCTCTTAACCAAAGTGACTTCATGGAAACTTATTTTTGTTTTCTGATACAACTTGAGTTATGAGTGAAAATGAGACGCGACTTTACTCTAGCTTTTTATTCTCTCCTAGACTTGCCATCATCAAAATCGTGCCCATTGTGAGACAAGGAGTAGAATAGATCCATATGGCAAATGATAACGGAAATAAAAACGGTAACTATCCATATTCATCACCGGAGGGAGAAGCTGGGGTCCAGCTCGTCCCAAAACTAGACACTCCGAAGATGTATAAAGTGATTCTATTAAACGACGACTACACTCCAATGGATTTTGTCGTTCTTGTATTGCGTCGGTTCTTCGCAAAATCAGAGGAAGAAGCGACCAAAATCATGTTAGATGTACATAAGAAAGGCGCTGGTGTCGCAGGAGTCTATAGTCTAGAAATAGCTGAGATGAAAGTGATGCAAGTAAATCAATTCGCCCAACTTAATCAGAATCCCCTTAAGAGCACACTGGAGGAGGAACCATGATGAGCCGCGAGCTTGAACGCAAGTTAGCTGAAGCCACAGAACTCGCTAAACGCAATCGCCACGAGTTCGTAACCCTTGAACACATCCTGTTGGTGCTGTCCGAGTCCCCAGTGATGGTGGAAATCCTGGAAGCCTGCGCGGTGAACGTGCAACGCCTTCGTCAGGATTTGCGCGAGCATCTGAAAGTGGGCATCCCACAAATCACGGATGAACAACTAGGTTCCTATGGCGGATTTGAATCCTGGAATCCAGAATTCACTCTTGCCTGCCACCGCTTGATTCAACGAGCCGCCATTCAAATGAAGAGTGCGGGTCGAAATCAAATCAGTGAAGGAAGTCTTTTGATATCCTTGTTCTATGAACAAGACAGTCATGCAACTTTCGCCCTTGCTCGCCAAGGACTTACCCAGTTTGATATTATTAATTATGTTTCTCACGGTATAACGAAAGATGGAAAAGAGCACGATGGGCCTCCGTCTGCCGCCCCCCGTTCGAGCGAATACAATCAAGAGTCTTTTGAAGAGGGCCGCGGTTCGCCGTTGGAAAGTTTCTGTGTAAACTTAAATGAAAAAGCCAAAGCCGGAAAATTAGATCCCCTTATTGGCCGTGAAGACGTGATCGAACGCGCCGTTCAGGTCCTCTGCCGTCGCACTAAAAACAATCCTTTGCTTATCGGCGAGCCTGGAGTCGGAAAAACGGCCGTCGCCGAAGGTCTAGCCCAAAAAATCGTAGCCGGTGAAGTTCCAGAAAAATTGAAATCTGCAGTGATCTATTCACTCGATCTTGGTGGGTTGCTTGCGGGAACTAAATTTAGAGGAGATTTCGAGGGCCGCCTTAAAGCCGTCGTCAAAGAAATCGCTAAACGTCCTCACACGATCCTATTCATCGATGAGATTCATACGATCGTTGGAGCCGGCGCCACAAGTGGTGGCTCCATGGATGCTTCGAATCTTTTGAAACCTGCTCTTGCGAATGGCGAGATCAGCTGTATCGGCTCGACGACCCATCAGGAGTATCGTCAGTATTTTGAAAAAGATCGCGCCCTGAACCGTCGTTTTCAAAAAATCGATATCAACGAGCCTACTAATGAAGATTGCATTCGCATTCTGACTGGACTTCGTAAATCTTATGAGGACTTCCATCATGTGAAGTATTCAGATGCAGCTTTGCGTGCAGCGGTTGAATTGTCGCAAAAGCATATCCACGGAAAACTTCTCCCCGACAAAGCCATCGACGTCTTGGACGAAGCCGGAGCACACTTCCGTTTAAAAGACAACACGACCCAAGAAATCAGTATTGATACGGGGGAAATCGAAGAGACTATCGCTAAGATGACTGGCCTTCCGATTGCGACAATTTCTTCGACTGAAAAAACTCAGTTGCGTGATTTGGATAAAAAAATCAAAGCCCTTATCTTTGGTCAAGATGATGCCATCGACCGCTTGGTTGCCAGCATCAAATTTGCTCGAAGTGGCTTGGGCCGACCGAACAAACCTATCGGTAGCTTTTTATTCACCGGCCCAACGGGGGTTGGTAAAACCGAAGTCTGCCGCCAGCTCGCACAAATCATGGGAGTTCATTTCGAACGCTTTGATATGAGTGAGTACATGGAAAAACATGCGGTATCTCGTTTAGTTGGAGCGCCTCCGGGTTACGTGGGGTATGAAGAAGGTGGTTTGTTAACGGAAGCCGTGAGCAAACACCCCTACTGCGTTCTTTTACTCGACGAAATTGAAAAAGCGCACCCGGATATTAACAACATCCTGCTGCAAGTAATGGATGCGGGTCGCCTGACTGACAGCAATGGCCGTGTGGCTGACTTCAAGAACGCGATCATCGTCATGACTTCTAATGCGGGTGCTGCAGAAACAGCGCGTGGAACAATCGGGTTGGTTGAAGAAAATCGCAGCCTTCTTTCGATGGATGCGATCAAAAAGACTTTTGCTCCTGAGTTCATCAATCGCTTGGATGCAGTGGTTTCTTTCCGTGATCTTTCTGATGAAATGGTTTTGAAAATCACTCAGAAGTTTGTGGATGAATTGAAAATGGTTCTTCTGCAGAAAAAAGTGGAAATGAATGTCTCTCAAGATGTCATCAGATGGTTGATGAAAAAAGGCTTCGACAAAGTGTATGGTGCCCGTCCTCTGGCAAGAACCGTCGACGAACATCTGAAAAAAGCTTTGGTTGATGAACTTCTCTTTGGCCGCTTGGTCGATGGAGGCCGTGTCAATGTGGAGCTCGACAAGGACATTTTGCGGTTCCAATTTAGCACCACTCCCAATGGTGGACAGGGTCAAAAGAATCAAAAGCAGCCAGTTACAACGTAGTCGCTTTAGCCACCTCTTCTTAACAGATTTGAAGAGGTGCGCATATTGACAATTCCTAGAGAGATATCAAAATTAAAGGTGTCTCTTAAAGGAGTTAAAAATGTCTTTTTTTAAAAGAATCGGATTATTCATTCTGACCAACTTGATGGTGATGGTAACCATCGGGATCGTCTGGTCAATCATCAGCAGCGTCTTTGGGCTGAATAAACTGAATAACTACATCCCGTACATGATGGTGTTCTGTGCTGTTTGGGGTATGGGTGGTGCTTTCATTTCTTTGATGATGTCCAAATGGATGGCAAAGATGTTCCATGGCGTTCAAGTCATCGAACCGAACAATCAAAACCCACAGCTTCGCCACTTGGTAAACACCGTTCATGATATCGCTCGCCGTGCGCAACTTCCAAAAATGCCGGAAGTGGGTATCTATGAATCAGCTGACATCAATGCTTTTGCGACAGGCCCTTCGAAATCAAATTCTTTGGTAGCTGTTTCCACAGGCCTTTTACAAAGAATGAATGAGAAGGAACTTGAAGGCGTCCTTGCTCATGAAGTTGCCCATATCGCGAACGGTGACATGGTTACTATGACTTTGATCCAAGGTATCGTGAATGCTTTTGCGATGTTCTTCTCTCGTATTTTGGCAAATATCGTGGCCTCAAACGTAGATGAAAAACTTCGTGGCATTGTTCACTTTGCCGTGGTTATTATTGGCGACATCGCGTTTACATTGCTAGGATCATTCGTGGTGAACTACTTCTCTCGCAAAAGAGAATTCCGTGCGGATGCTGGGGGAGCTAAATTTTCTTCACGCGAGAACATGATTGCAGCCCTTGAAAAGCTACGCACGGTTTATGATCTGCCAATACCTCCAGAAGAAGGTCAAACAGCGACGCTGATGATCTCTAACCGCGACAAAGGTGGCTTGGCTGGACTTATGATGACTCACCCACCGCTTGAAGTTCGTATCGAAGTGCTTCAACGCGGCGGTCGTCTGTAATTTTCAATTTCTTTGCTTACGAGGCATGAACGGGCTTAAGCTTATTTCATGCCTCGTTTATTTATTGCCCTCTCATTTCTTTCAGTTCTTATGGGTTGCGCGACCACCTCGCGCCAAGACACTCGCCTTGAAAAAAGATTGATACCGCAAGACAACCCGGAATGGGTTCGCCTGTATCTTGAGGCCGCAGAAAAAAAAGTATCTGCTCCGAAAATTGCCTGTGCAAATTTCAAACTGCTTTCCGGCCTTCAAGACTTCCCGATTAAGGACTTGGCGTTGCTTCGTGCTTACGAAGTCTGCCCTGCGAACGAGAAACTCAGTACACTTCCTGACAGCATCAATTCCTGGTATTCGGATCTTTCTGCTGATATTAAACTTAAAGAATCTGCTGAGACGCCTGATTTGAAAGATGATTTGGATGCTTACTTGGCAAAAGCGGCGGTCGAAAGTAATAAAAAGAAAAAAGAAGACTATCTTCAAAAGGCTCTTGCCACTGCGAAGAAACTTGATTCCCAAGAATATATCGCAGAAGTCCAAGCTCAGCTTTACAAAACGTCTCCCCGCTTAAATCCAAGTCCAGCGTTTAAAGATTTGAGCGCTGTCGCGATGGATTTCCGATTCAATCGTGATTTTGATGAAGCCCTTGGCGTATACAGAAAGATACTTTCTTCCAAAGAAGCATCGACCGAAGATAAATTTCAAGCGACAAAAAATGTACGTATGACCTACAAGGTGGCGCAACGTCGTCAAGAATACATCAACGCCACTTCCGAGCTTGTGAACACAACAAAGAAACAATATCAGCAAAACAAAAAAGACCGCCGAGCATTAGCGCGCTATCATGATGCTCAAGTCTTGCTGGCACGCACACTGTGGACGGAAGATCAGACCTCCCTAGCGGTGAAAACTTTGACTGAAACAAACCGTCAATTGCGTGGACTTTATCCAATGGACGAAGTTTACTTCATCCAAGGTCGCATTGAAGAAGAAAAGGGTCGCTTTGAAAAAGCTCTGGAATTCTATGAAGAGAGTTACAAGCAGCCAATCAGTCAGGCCGGGCTTCGCGATAAACTGGCGTGGCTGAAATCGTGGAACTATTATAAATTGCAACGCTACGAAGAAGCGACCGCAAGCCTGCAACAAATGCGTGATACGGTAAAGGATCCTGCTGATAAAATGCGCGCAAAATTCTGGCTGGGCCGGGCCTTGAAGAACTCCAACAAGACGGTTGAATCAACTGCAGAGCTCGAAAGTCTCATTCAAGAAGATCCATTAGGCTATTATGGGATGATGGCTTATCGCGAGCTGAATCGCGAATATCCAGCGATTAAATCAAGCTCTCAGGATTCGTCTGGCGCGACGGTTCTTGGGCTCGACGAACTTCAAGGACGACTACGCCTACAAATCGAATGGTTGATTGCTGTGAACGAAAAACCGTTTGCCGAAAAAGCTTTGAATCAAGCCTCTGACGATCTAAAGAAAGCCGGAATCACGTCTGAAAAAACTTGGCTGACGATGTTTTCAGCTTATGCTCGCGCCGGTCTTTACATGCCCCTTTTCTCAACTCTCGGATCCTTGCAACCCGAAGTTAAAGACCGCTTGCTAAACGATCATCCGGATTTGCTGTTTCCTCAACCCTATCGTGAAATCGTAGCCAGTGCCTCTGAGAAAAGCGGCATCCCACAAGAGTTCATCTATGCGATCATTCGCCAAGAGTCAGCGTTTAATCCTGAGGCTCGTAGCCCTGTTGATGCTTTTGGTTTAATGCAGCTACTACCGAGCGTATCTAAAAATTTGGCAGCCACCTATAAGCTAGAGTACAAAGAGGCTTTAGATCTTTATAAGCCAGAGATCAATATTCCCTTGGGAGCATTCGAACTTAAGACTTTGATGAAGAAGTATAACAATCAGTACATTCTTGCGGTGTCTGGTTACAACGCGAACGACTCCGCCATTCGCGGGTGGTTAAAAACTCGGTTCCGCGTGGATGCGGTCGAGTTTATCGAAGAAGTTCCTTACGAGGAAACTCGTGCGTATATCAAACTTACGATGAGGAATTTTGTTTTCTACAAACGTCTACTGAATGCAAATCAAAATACAAAATATCCCGAAGAACTTTTGACTTTAACGAAATAGGAAAGCGCTGGCGGAACTTGCAGTTCAAATTAAAGCCGATATACTTTGTAAATGAATAAAATTCGTGTCAGTAGAGCCAGCATTTTCTATTTCCTTACTGTGTTCATCGTTGCCGTCGTTTATGTAATTCATGCACCTCGCACAGTCCAAACAGGTGATAGTGGCGAACTTACTGCAGCTGCATATAGACTTCTCGTTGCTCACCCACCAGGATATCCGCTTTGGATTTGGCTCAATCACTTATGGATACATTCTGTCTCCTTTGGAACGGTGTTTTTTAACTTCTCGTTACTGAACATTCTGATATCTATAGCGACCCTATGGGTTTTTGGTTCTTTTACTAAGTCTCTCCCCCTCAAGGTTTTAGGTATGCTATCATTGGGCCTGAGCACAGTTTTTTGGCGCTATGCTCAAATACCTGAAGTCTTCGCTCTCCACTTACTGCTTTCAGTTCTAACAATCTGGGCGGGAATCTCATCCAAAAATATAACAGGGACAAAAATCCCTGTTGCTGCCGGATTGATGCCCTTATTTTTTTCATTAGGAATAGCGCACCATCAAACAATTATTTTTTTACTTCCATTTGTGTCCTGGGTTTGCTGGAGATACCGGAATGTTAAATGGCTTTATGTAAGCATTGCGAGCGGCATGGTAGTGTGTGTGGCACTATATAGTTCAATGCTTGCGATGCATCCTACTCATTTGTATTCCTGGGGGAACTTGCAGAATTTGGGGGATGTCTGGGATCACTTTCTAAGAAAGGAATACGGCACCTTCTCCTTACAACATCAAACGCATGAAAATGCGATACTATTACAAATACGGCTGTTCATAATTAATTTATTTCAAGCTGTCTGGGCTTTAGCTGTATTAGGTCTGATAACAATTTTCCTCTGCAAAAGGGCTTCTAAACAAATAGTTTGGCATCGTTATCAAACATTCATAGCGTGGTCTCTTGCAGCCTATGTCTTAGTCTTCATACCGATGATGCAAACAGCACCAATAAACTTTTTCGCGGAAGTGAGCGAACGATTCTTTATCCTGCCGATACTTTTAACCGCGATTCTTCTTTGCACTTTTATTGACAATAATTTTGAATTTATGTCAAAGTCACGCGTCTGGTCGGTCGGACTATTGGCTTTGAGTTTCTCCTTAAATAGTTACACGACCAATTCTCGCTACAATGACCTCTCAGACAATACAATAATCGAAGATTACGCCATAAATATTCTTAATATCACGAGTGAATTTAAAAATCCGATTTTATTTAGCTCAATGGACACCGAATTTTTCTCAATTCGATATGCGCAGTTGGTCGAAAATATTCAACCGAAAACGCTGGTGCTTCTGCGCATTTTTTTTGGAACTGAGTGGTTTGTTCAAAAAGGAATACCTCAGATTAAAAATTTTAAGTATAGCTATGAAGAGCAAAAAAGGAAATCATTCCAAATCACTCTGGATGATATCATTCTTCCTAACTTGGATAACTTCACTTTTATCACAACTGACGATGAGTTCCCCCCTGAGGCGGCGAAGGTAACTTTTTTGCCCCTGGGTTTTTTGATCACGCAGGGGGCCGGCATTGATTTCTACAAAACAAAATACACCCCCCAATTTAGATCAGACCTTTCAATAATCGATACCTCTCCTTATTTGTTCAATTCATATAGAGGCATTTTTTCACGATATACATACTACTTTGCCGTAAAAGGACAAATGGAGGCGAAACAAGGAAAGGCTCTGCAAGCAATTGATTCTTTTGAGCGAATTCTGGGTTTAGCACCATACACTTATCAAGCGCTAGAGAACCTTTGTAAGTTGAAAGAAAAACTAAACATAGCGGACAAGAAATGCTCTATGAGGGAAGAATTTAAGGAATACTTTGACTATTATCGCTACCACAACATTAAACGTTAAGGCCAATCACAATCCGTCGAAGTTCCCGCGGAACTCACATCCGGGACTTCGATGGGAGCAATATCCTGATTCGTCAAATCAGTCACCGTTGCATCACCGGCAGTTAACTGCAAACGCAAGCTTGTCGCATCCATCTGGCGCAATGGAAAGCGAACGGTTTTAGGTGAAACTGTTCCACCCGTGACGGTTGCGACTAGTTCATTTTCTTGAGACGGAGTTTCATCGCCACCTTCAGCTTCCCAAGTTCCCGTCATTTCACAAAGAGTTGGTACACCGTTCACGATCTGCACGGATTGATACGTAAACTGACTGCCATCGGCTTTCAAAAATATCTTGTTATATATAGATAGAGACTGTCCGTTCAAGGTTACTAGACCGTCCTGCCGATCGTGGTAAGTCACGTCGCTGCTTAAGCTGCCAAAGTCAGCGGAACCACTGGCGCCCCCTGGTTGATAGTTACAGGCACCCATAAAACCACAAAGCATCAACAAAAATGAGTATTTCATATTCACCTCATCGGTCGAGCTGGACTCACCTTTAATTGTCTCACTTTGAGGCGGCGCTTTCTACTACACCTCGACTGAAATCTGCCGATAAGCCCATTGGAGAAAGGGGATTCTTCATGTTTTCTCGCAAGTGGTTGTTAGCATCAGGTGCTGTCGGCGTGATCTTCTTTGGCGGTCTGGGTGCATACTTATATTTCTCAGATGCCTCCTCCCCTTCACGCACGCAAAGCTCCAGCAAGTTCAGCAAAAAAGACGGACGTCTTTTTGAAACTTCTAAAATCACTTCACAAACAGATACTGTTGAAGATGAACCGAGCGCTTTATTCAATGACCCCGCTATTTCCCAAGCCTGGGGCTTGAAAAAATCAGACGCCGCTCGCGCCTGGTCTGTTACTCGTGGCAGTAAAGACATCGTAGTCGCTGTTATCGATACTGGCATTGATGAACACCATGAAGACTTAGATAAAAATCTTTGGATGAATCCTGGCGAAACTGGTAAGGACGCTCAAGGCCGCAACAAAGCCACCAATGGAATCGATGATGACGGCAATGGCTTTGTGGACGACGTTCATGGTTGGAACTTTGTATCTAACAATAACAAACTCGATGACAATCACGGTCACGGTACTCACATCGCAGGGATCATTGGCGCTGAAGCCGGAAATGGTAAAGGGATCACCGGAATCGCTCCTGAAGTCAGCATCATGGTTTTAAAATACTATGACCCGAAAGTTCCAAACACAGACAACCTAAAAAACACAGTCGCAGCGATCAAGTACGCCGTAAAAATGGGTGCTAAGATCATTAACTATTCCGGTGGCGGGACGGAGTTTTCTCAAGAAGAACACGACGCCGTTCAAGAAGCGGAAAAAGCAGGAATTCTTTTTGTCGCAGCAGCCGGTAATGAACGCTCTAATTCCGACCAGCATCACTACTACCCTGCAGACTATAAATTGACGAACATCATTTCTGTTACAGCGATCGATCCGTCAATTCAGGTTTTAAATTCTTCGAACTATGGTGTGGAAACCGTTGATATTGCAGCCCCAGGGCAAAACATTTTGTCTTGCTTGCCCGGGAATTCTTATGGGTACATGACTGGAACGTCACAAGCTACAGCGTTCGTAACAGGCGCTGCCGTATTAGTGATGGCCAATAAGCAAGGAGCCTCGACTGCAGTTGAGGCCAAAAAGTACATCCTGGCAACTGGAGATGCACAAACTCAACTCGCTTCCAAAACCCGCACTTCCCGTCAGCTGAATCTTTATAAAGCTCTGACAATTTTGGATCAGGGAGTTTCGGCTTCAGGCATCATAACCGTGAATGTAGATAGCATGAAAAAGCTAGCAGAAGATCCTAATGAGGCGCCAGCGGGTGCAGCAGTCAATGACGTGAGCAGATTTGGCCGTTCGCTTCTAAATGCCATTGGCAACAAGCCTAGACCAAATCGCGTAGGCACCAAAAATAGTGATGCCGATAGTCTATAGCATTCGTTAGCAAAATACTATCTTTAGTCCTGATTCCAGTTGGAGATGGAGAACATTGGCTTAACCTGTAACAATGTGTAGATGAGCTCTCCATGTGCATCAATTCTTCTCGTCATCGTCAATTACAACCAGAACCAAGAAATCGCGGGGTTTCTTTCGGACGTCATACAACATTGGCCTCAGAATCAATCTGTGGTTGTCGACGACGGTTCTTACGATGATTCTCCAGATATTGCACAACAACGGGGATTCAAAGTTTTAAGACATCTAAAAAATCAAGGTGTAGGCGCAGCTATCCGCACAGGCATCTTGTACGCACGAGAAAACAAATACGAAGCTGTACTAATTATGTCTTCAAATGGTAAAATGGTTCCATCCGAAATACACACGGTTGTATCACCGCTTTTAAACAAAAAAGCAGATTACGTGACCGGTTCGAGATTTCTAAATGGGAATCGCTCTCCAGGATTGACTTTGTTTCGCCGTTTATCGATTCCAATTTTTTCATCCATTTGCACGATACTTTTAAAAAGAAGATTCTCTGATATCACATGTGGTTTCAGGTGTTATAAGATCGACTTTTTATTCAATGAAACCTGCGATATCTCTCAAGAATGGCTTTCCCGATATGAACTCGAATACTATATTCACTATTGGGCTTGTGAAAACCGCCTTAAGATTGCGGAAGTACCTGTTACAATTAAATACAATCATTTGCAAAGTAACAGAAAAAGCAAGATACGCCCGATAATCGATTGGTGGTCGATGATAAAGCCTCTCTTCTTCCTTAGGTTAAAACTAAAAAAATGAACCGTATTAAGTTAGGGCTCATACTTGCTTGCATAATATTCACGGCAGTTATCTTCCCGCAAAGATATCTTGCAATGGACGCCGGAGTTTCAACAAGCAGTGCCGATTATGCAAATCATTTAAACATTAGCGAGCATGTTCGCTCAATGGATATTTTCCCCAGCTTTTCGGAAAAACAGATCGGCATGCACGCTGTTTCAAAGTATTTACCAATTTATCATGGACTTTTAGGGTTTCATCTTCTGGCCAGATTTGCAGAAACGTTAGGAATCCCCCTCCCAGGTGCTTATTCCCTTATTATGGATTTATCACTTCTATCTATTCTGATAATTTTTTTATTTATCGCTTTGGATCGATTTCAAAAAAAATATTTCATTGAAATCTGCCTGGGATTTCTGGTCTTGTTCACCTACTTCCTAAGCTATTTTATGGAAGGAATTAACTTAGCTTTTTTCTCTCAGCTACTTTCACAGGCCCTGTTTACTATCACAATTTATTTGCTTTCAAACAAATACATTAAAACAGCTCTTTTTACTGGTTTACTTGCCACCATCACCTATCCAGATTTTCTTATTTGGACTGCTCCTATTCTCTTATTAGCGAAATGGAATAAATATTCTTTTCTAAAAATACCTTTAACTTTCCTATGGCTATTAATTTTGTGGCAACCCTTCCACCGTAGCAACCTGGCAGGACCTGTAGTAACTTCTCCTTCCTTCGTTGCACTTTCGATTTTATTCATTGCTATCTTTTATATGGAAATTCTAAAAACAAATAGAGCAATGGCTATCTCTTCATTGGCATTCGCTTCCTATACGGTGTTTTTGTTTGCCGCTAGCACCAAATTGTTTACGCCAAGCTATTACGCTTCTAAACTTGCTTCTTTTTCCTATCTATTGATTCCCTATTTACTGCTTCACACCAGCATCCTATCGAAACCAGCACACCGAGTATTTATAGTCGTGGCCACCGTAGTGCTCTGCTTTGAGTTTACTGGCAGTGATTCTTGGCCTGTTAATTTACGTTCTATTTCTACTTTTAGTAACGCCGACTATCTTTCAGGCAGAAACATTATTGCCGAAATTGAATCTTCTGTTCTCAATCAGAATTGCTCAAGATCCACTACCTATCCTCTAGTTTTTGAGACAACGACAAATCACTTTCTGAAAGTCGCAAACTTAGGAGGTATGCTAACAAACTACGATATCTATTCAGGCAATATTAGATCTACTTCGTTGAATGAGTTCTTCTCTGGCACGACACTAGGCAGCCTGATGACCATGACGAACTCGGCCCTGACTTCGAACCCGTCAGTTTGGATTACCTCAATAGAAAAGGGACTTCAAAATGGGCGACTGCATTCAGACTTTTGCCTTGCTATCCCACCGGAGAGCTCAAGTTACTTTGCAAAAAGTCAGTATTTTGAGAAACTTTATGAGGGAGCAAAATTTGTCTATTTCAAGCCTCAGAAACGTTAAATATGCCAATCAAATACATCCGACTGCAATCATCGATGAAAGCGCTGTGCTTGGTGAAGGTAATTATATTGGTCCGTTTTGCATCATCGGTAAAGACGTAATAATTGGAAACAACAATAGACTTGAAGCTCATTGTTCCATAGGAACTCCTCCTGAACACAAAGATTTTTGGCACGGAACTTTCAAGTCTGTTGAGGTTGGGGATAACTGCATTATTCGCGAATACGCGACCGTGAATTCAGGTACAATTAGAAATACTATGATCGGTAACAACGTCAGCTTGCTACACGCTAGCTATGTCGCTCACGATTGTGTCGTTGGAGATAACGTTACACTTTCGGGGAATGCAGCCATGGGCGGTCATTGCACCATTTTTGAGGGTGCAAACATTGGCCTCAACGTCTCCATTCATCAATATAGTTTTGTTGGGCATTACTCCATGATTGGCATGGGAACCGTGATTACCAAAAAAAGTCTAATCGAACCAACGAAAACTTACGTAGGTAATCCAGCTCGATTCTTAAAAGAGAATCAACATGCGATTAAGAAAAACAATCTTAATATAAAAGATATCGAGAGATTCAATAGAGAGTTCCACGCCGCCCTGTCGGCACGGAAGAAATAAAAAAGGCAGTCCCAAGACTGCCTTTTTTATTTTTAATCCATGAAATCAGAAAGCGAAAGTCGTCCGCGGATCATCACGATCAGGCCGACCGCCATACAAGACAGAGCCACGCCAACTCCGACGAGGTTGCGGTGCCCAAGGCTTAACATGCCCCAAAGAATCAAAAGACCGCTTAAAGCAAAAGGACCGATGTAAACCCATTTCATCCATTTTGGACGATCGGCATTTGCCGGGTTTTCAACTTTCATTGTCGATTTTTGCGAGATTCCCACCATCATCATGCTGTTAATACGTGCGATCATTTGATCACAAAGCGCATCTCCACCTTGAGCGGCTTTAATCTCTTCGTACTTCATCATCGCAAAACGGAAAGCATCGAGCTCCCCACAGCTTTTGATGAAGGACTCATGAAGGCTCATGTCTTCAAAGTTTTCTAAAACATTTTTCCATTTGCGAACCAAGCTTGGTTGGGCACGCAAACTGGAATCTTGAGGAAGACCTTCCAAACGCTCAAAAAGCACATGACAAGAATAGCACTCCTGCGCGCGACGACCGTTCAAAGCTCCACATTTTGGGCAAGATTTCATTTCTTGGCTCTGCACATGTTCAGCCGTGGGCTCAACAACTGCACTCACCATTTCTTGCTTGAAGGAAGCTAAAAGCTCCTCAGCAGTCAATCTTTGGTTTTGCTCTGCGTTGGGAGTACTCTGCCCCGGTGTTGCTACCAGGAAAGTTACCACTTGGCTGGCATCCACCGGAGGATAATCGAAACCGAAACGATTGTCACAAGAGATGCACTGAAATACCGGAGTCTCCGAGTGAATATCTTCACTCGCAACTTCGTACAACTTAGCGCATGATGGGCATCGAACTTTCAATTTCACGTGGACTCACTCACTCTTTGTGTTACTAATACCATGATGAAGAAAGCCGTTCAATTATTCAAGCATAAAGCCTTCGATTTACGTTGGGCATTACTCTCGGGAATTTTGGTTGGAACAAGCTACATTCCCTTCCCACCGTGGGCTTTGCTTTTCTGCTATGTCCCCCTCTGGATTTCTGTCACCGACAGTAATTCACTCTCACTGAAAAGAACTTTCTGGAGTGGATGGCTCACCCAATTTGTGCTTTCTGCCATTGGTTTTCATTGGATCGCTTACACCGCGCACGAATTCGGCGCCATGCCTTGGATCATTTCCTACGCAGCTCTGCTGCTTTTTTGTGCTTTCATGCATCTTTACATTCCCGCAGCTGCCGTTGCTGGTGTGTGGTTACAACGAAAATTCCAACTCTCCAGAATCCAAGCTCTGTTCTCAATTGCCTTACTACACGCCTTGCTCGAGCGAGTTTGGCCTGTCATTTTTGATTGGCACTTAGGATACACTTTGATCGGCGCCCACATCCCGGCTTACCAGTGGGCCGATGTCATTGGCTTTGCGGGACTTTCTGCCCTGATTTTGTTGGGCAACGCTTGGGTAGGTTCCATCTGGTTAAGCTTCCGTGAAAAACGCCAGGGTCTGATGCAACTTGGGGCCCTCACCGTGGTTGTGGTTTTACTGATCGCGAGTGGAAACTTTCATAAAGAACCGTGGGATCATTTTGATCGCGAATTCAAAACGACGCTGATTCAGGCGAACATCGGGAACTCCGAAAAAATTCAAGCCGAACAAGGCCGAGGTGCCCAAGAATTCATCACTCGCAAGTTCACCTCCATGACTCTAGAGGCCTTCGCGAAATTTCCTGACACCGATCTTTTCGTGTGGCCGGAAACGGCGTTCCCTGACTATTTGGATCAAAGACTTTTAGCGCGCAAGCACACGCAAATCTTGGCAAGCGCCCTGACAGGATTGGACCGCCCTATTTTGGCGGGAGCTTATTCGCGCAGCCCCGTTTTAGATCCCCACCGCGATGAAGCGACTTTCAATGCTCTTTTTTTGATTGATGCCAAAGGTAACAATCTGGATGCGCCTTATCTGAAAACAAATCTTTTGGCTTTTGGTGAGTATCTTCCCTTTAGCGAAAAGTTTCCGATTTTATTAAAGTGGCTTCCCTTCATTTCGAACTTCGGCAGAGGCACAGGCCCCCGCGCCTTGGCTTGGAACCGCGAAATGGAAAGCATCCATTTGGGTGGTCAAATTTGTTACGAGGGATTGGATGCAAGATTCTCCCGCGGATTGGCAGAGGAAAATTCTGACATCCTGGTGAACGTGACAAATGATTCCTGGTTCGGAAGGACTTTTGAGCCTAAGCAACACATGTACATGACTTTGGCGCGCGCAATTGAAACCCGTCGGCCTTTGATCCGCTCTACTAATACGGGGATCAGTACAGTTATTTGGGCCAATGGTGACCTTCAACAAACTTCCCCTATTCATGAAGAATGGGCGGGGCAGTTTACGGTAAAATACCGCAAGGACGCTCCGATGACGGCCTATGTGAAATGGGGCCATTTTGATTGGATCGTTCTATTGCTCGCGCTTTCGGGCATTGTTCTAACTGGAGTGCTTCATGCAAGATCTCGCCGTCCTTGATTGGACAGAAATTCTAGAAAAAATCAAATCTCACGCGACGAGCGAAGTGGGACGTGAAGCCGTTTCTGACATGAAACCGCTGAACACGGCTGATGAAGCCTATGTGAGCTTTCAAGAAATTGCTGATGCAACAGAGGTTTTAAATCAGGGTGTTCGCCCCTATATGCAAAGCTTGGATTTATATTCCGCATGGATCGCCCGCTTAAAAAAGAAGGCCGTCCTAAAAACTTTGGAAATCAAAGACGTGCGAAACTTCTGCATGGAGGCCTTGGCTTTGAAAGAAGCTTTGTCTCCGATTGAAAACACGTGGGCCAAAAGACTTCACGATAGCCTAATGGATGCGGAAGAACCGCTTTCAGCGATCGATCAGATCCTGACTCCTGGCGGAGAGATTCGCTCTGATGCGAGTGAAAAACTATACAACCTCTTTAAAGAAAAAGAGCGTCTTGCTCGCGAAGTCCAAAGTACCTTGGATCGTCTGGTAAAAGATCACCAGATGGAGACCGTGATTCAAGACAAGTTCGTAACAACTCGTGAAGGCCGCTGGGTTCTGCCCGTGCGTTCCGGAATGCAAAGCAAACTTCCGGGTGTGATCCATGGGTCCTCTCAAAGTAAACAAACCGTTTTCGTTGAGCCTGAAAAAGTTATTCCAACGAACAACCGCTTACGCCAAGTGGAAGCGGAAATTGAAGATGAAATCGAAAGACTTCTCACTGAACTTTCCCACTATCTTTCTTCGCAAGCGACCGACATCGAAAGCACACGCGTTTTGATGGAAGAGGGCGATATCCGCTTTTCGCAAGCGCAGTTCACGAATCAAATCAATGGTCATGCAATTGAGTTTTCCAAAGACACCATGGAACTGATCGAAGTTCGCCATCCACTTTTGCAATTGAGTGGAAAAAATGTTGTCTCTAACACAGTTCTATTTGATGGCAAAAAAAGCATCCTGCTTTTAAGTGGTCCCAATGCCGGTGGTAAAACGGTTCTTTTAAAATCCATCGGCCTTGCGGCTCAGATGGCTCGTTGTGGACTTCCAATCTGTGCAAGTGAAACATCACGCATTCCTTTCTTTAAAGATGTTTTGATTGGCATCGGTGACAGCCAAAGTGTTGACGAAGAACTTTCGACATTTGCCGCCCATTTGAAAATTCTTGGAAAAGCGGCTTCTGTTAAAGGTCATCAAAACTTGATTTTGATCGACGAGATCTGCGGCTCCACGGATCCGGAAGAAGGAAGTGCACTAGCTCGTGCCTTCATCGAAGAATTCTCTGCAAACGACGTTTTCGCTGTCATCACTTCTCACTTGGGTCCGTTGAAAGCCGGATGGGATGATGAAAGCCGCGTCCTAAACGGAAGCATGGAGTACGATCCTAAAACAGGACGCCCTACTTACGGATTCTTGGCTGGTATTCCGGGCGACTCTTTGGCTATTCAAACTGCAAAGCGTGTCGGCGTGGCTCAGACGATCGTACAAAGAGCGATGGATGTACTCGCTCCAGCCACTCGTGCTCGCCTTGAAGGTTTGGAACAAATTGAACAGCTGAAAAGCGATATCGCGATTCTGCAGGAACATTTGCGCAAAGAAACCAAGAAAGCCGTTGAAACCAAGAACAAGTACGAAGGCTTATTAAGCCAGTTTAACAAAGACAAAGATGAATGGCTTCAGCGCACTGTTAAAAAAGCCGAACGCAAAGTTGAAGAAGCTATCGCCCAAGCGAAAGTGGCGGAAACTTTCAAACGTCATGCAGCTCTTCAGGAAATCAAATATCAGCTACCTGAAATCGTAAAAGCAAAACCCGTGATCCAAGCGGGAGCTCCGCAAACGGCAGAGGAATTCGCTAAAAAATTCCCACCAGGATCAAAAGTTTTTGTACCGACTTTAAATCAAGACGGCATCGTGCAAAGTGCACCGAACAATAAAGGGGATCTTATGATCCTGTCAGGATCTGTGCGTTTGCAGGTGAACTGGCAAACTCTTCGTCTGCCGGGTAAACCTCAAAATCCCACTTCGCAATTGGTGCGTAAAGGTTCCAGCGGCTTCTCTGTTTCTATGGCAGATGATGATCGTACTTTGGATTTACGAGGAAAAACTGTGGAAGAAGCCCTGCAGGAACTGGAAGTGGCTTTAGATAAAGCTGCGACCACTCGTGAAGATCGCTTAAAGATTATTCACGGTCATGGGACGGAGGCTTTAAAGAAGGCCGTTAGAACTTATTTGTCTCGTTCTGTGTATGTCAAAAAGTGGAAAGCGGGCTCACCAGAAAATGGTGGAGATGGCATCACTTGGGCAGAAATCGGCGAATCTTAATTTTTCTTAGGAGGGTCCCTTGAATCACTACCTTATTGCAAGTTGGGTGGTAAGTAAGACCCTCTCGCTCGCCTACTTTGTAGCATTCTTATCTTTATCCGTGCAGGTCTTGGGACTATTTGGTTCTCGCGGGATTCTTTCCATCGATCACCTTTTAAATATTCTTGATAAAGAGTTAGGTGGCTCACGCTTTCGTCATTTTCCTTCTTTGTTCTGGTTTGCTTCTGGGGACTTCACCTTAAAAGCTGCTTGTATGATCGGAATGCTCGCGTCCACTTTGGCGTTCTTAGGTTTTAGTCAAACCTGGATGCTCCTTCTTTGCTGGCTGCTATATCTGTCCTTTTGTAGTTGTGGACAGGTCTTTCTCTCCTATCAGTGGGACAATTTACTTTTAGAGCTTGGGTTCATCGCTTTATTTTTTGCTCCATTTACTTTGGAATGGCGTCCTTTGGCGGCCTATGAAATCCATCCCATGGTCATGGGGTTGGTTTGGGTACTACTTTTTAAACTGATGTTTTCATCCGGGGTTGTGAAACTTGCGAACAAAGATCCTGATTGGAAAAATCTGACGGCTTTAAGATTTCATTATTGGACTCAGCCTCTTCCAAATCCGATTGCCTGGCTACTAGATAAGGCCTCGTTAAAATTTCAAAAGTTCAGCTGTCTATTGATGTTTTTCATCGAGCTTATTGTGCCCTTTTTTATTTTTGTTCCGGGACCAATCAGTTTCATCGCCGCATTGTTTTTGTTTTTGCTGCAAATTCTGATTATCTTAACAGGTAACTTTGCCTTCTTTAATTTGCTGACTTTAGGGCTTTGTGCCTCTGTGATTGCTGATCCCTTTTGGATATTTGAAAGTACGTCGTGGATATTGCCTATCGGGGTCTCGACTGAAATTGCCGTCGCCGCGTTAGTCGTTCTTCTTCCGGGCAACTTATTTTGGATTTACAAAACTGTCTTTGAAACCAGTAAGTCCCTGGATTTCATGCTTCCCTGGATGCGCCTTCTTTTTCCCTTTAGGATCACCAATCCCTACGGCCTTTTTGCAGTGATGACTAAGACTCGCCCCGAGATTGTTTTAGAAGGCAGTGATGATGGTCACACGTGGCTTGAATATGAATTTAAGCATAAGCCCACCAAGCTCACTCACCGACCGACGGTGATCGCACCTTTTCAACCCAGACTGGATTGGCAGATGTGGTTTGCAGCGCTGGAGAGCTTTAATGAAAACTTGTGGCTGCAGAATCTGGTGACACGACTCTTTGATGAAAGTCCCGACGTTCAGGAACTTTTAAAGGCTGATCCTTTCAATGGAAAATCGCCAAAGCTTCTGCGTTTTGTGCGCTACAACTATCTCTTCAGCTCTTGGGAAGAACTAAAATCCCAGAAAATCTGGTGGAAGCGAGGCCACCCGGCCCCGTATTCTCCGATTTTTGAGAGAGATGAAGAATCCTAAGCACTATAAATTTCCCCTCGGGAGTGACTACGAAAATGACAGCTGTCTAAACGGTCACGCGGTATTTTCACTCTCAGAAGCGGTGACCCCTGGAAAATCAAGTGGTCGTATCAAGAGAAAACGGAACGAAAAATAAATTGGAGATTTTTCCTGGAAACTCGCAAAATGGTTTTTAGGGGAAATTCTAACCAAAGGCTAGGTAGTCATGCACAACTATCGGGACTTTATCTTACGCGAACTCGAAAGACGTCAAAAAAAGAATCCGTCTTATTCGCTCAGAGCATTTGCCAGAGATCTGGAAATGCCCAGCTCGCGACTCAGTGAAATACTGAATCGCAAAATGGGACTTTCCGAGGCTAGGGCAATAAATCTGGCGGAGAGACTGAATCTTTCACAACCAGAGAAAGAGTACTTTATCGACTTAGCACTCTCTGAACACGCACGCAGTGCTGTGATGAAAGAGATGGCTTTACGTCGAGTCAAGGCTCGGACCGAGTTGATGGGAACCATCGACACTCGGGATCTCAGCGGTTTATCTGAAGGCGCCCACATAGCGATTCAGATCAAACGCGAACAGTATGCTCACGCTCTAGAGAAGATTAAAACCTTCCAAGAGCAGTTAGCTAAGGACCTGGAAGCTCCAACAGAGAGTGATTCGGTCTACAATTTGACTGTTCGGCTGATCGAACCTGCCACCTCCAACGAATAATAACTGGACCCCCTCAAAGCTTTTTGAGGGGGATTTCTGCTCGAAAATCGTTCAAACTATTCTGATATGACTCCAAATACAGGATTTGAACGTGAGTAAAGCAAGATACACAGTTGCCAGTATTGGCGTAGCCCTTATTATTGGATACTTTTCCGGCAAGAAATATTCTGATTTCTCTCCCAGAAAAAACGTCAGCCAGGATCTTGCAAGTTCTAGCAAGATTGAATTCGAAACACTTAAATTAAAAGCCTTTCCAAGCCCTGATAAGCTTGAGAAAAAACCTATGAGGTCACTTAAAGAGGCGATGGAGTTCATTGCTCCTTATCATGAGCGCCAGGATTTTAAATGGCATCCAAGTTATGCCATTTCCTCACCCAGCTTTGACTCTAGCAACCGTCCCTACTTCCGCTACCATGACCGTCAGCAAACCGTTCCCGTTGCCAATGGCTTTCAAACCCTGCGCGATGGCTCGTGGACGCACTTCCCTTTTATGGCGAGCCAACTCCTGCCATTCTATGATCAAAAATCTCACGACATCATTTTAGATTCCGTACAGGATATTTTGTGGGACCCGAAAATGGCGGTCTTTGATAAAACAGATCGTATGTACACCGTGCTTCGCTTAAAAACCACGGTGTTTAATAAAGATACATCCTATGTGATGATGTATTCTGATGATCAAGGATTGAACTGGTCAGCGTTACCACTGGTGGGAACTAAAGACACGGCTTGTGTTTTCAGAGTGCTGGGCACGAACAACTGTCCACTTCCCCAACTTTATGATTTGGAACGCCCTTACAATCGCGCTCCCTTAAGTGGGCCTCCAGCGATGCTGTATTTCTTAAGTGACGGAAAATTGCCAGGCTTTGAGAAAACTTATTCCTGGCTAGGTACAGTTGGAAAATTGTATCTGCAACCTATCTCTAAAAACTCCCAAGGAAAACTTGTTGCTGAAAAACCAGTACTTCTAAGCCTGAGCGCTCAAGAGATTGGTTATCGTAGCGGTTCCTCACCGAAAATCATTCGTTCCGGTTCCAAGTATTTTGTAACTTGGCTCGAGGCGAATCGCGACTTCGTTCCCAAGCTGGATCAAAAAGGAAATCCCATCATTCCCAAACCTGATCAAAACAATCGACCGTATTCGGAGATCTGGGTTGCAGAGTATGATCTCAAAACCAAACGAGTTTCTAAGAAAGCAGTTCTTAAATCTTGGCCCGTGAATGATACGCACAACCAGCCCGGTATTGTCCGCACTTGGAATGGAAATCTAATCGTCATCTCCGGTGGCCATGGTTCACACTTTACGTCGGCGTATTCCTTAAATCCTGACTCTGTCTCTGAGTGGAGCAAAGAAGAACCGATGAATACGGCCGACACGGGTTACAAGTCAAACTACAGCTCTCCGCTTTGGACAGGTGGCAGTCAAACTTATATCTCCATGATGATCGGTGCGGATGACACGGTTCACACTGTTTACCGTCAGTGGATGCATGACAAGAACATTTTCGATTTCGAATACTTCGGCGCACTCGTTTATCAAAATGGTAAGTTCGACAGAAAGTCGAACTCCTTTCACTGGAACAAAGCGCGAGTGTTGGTGTATCCAAATGCTCCTGAATACACTCACTGGTACCAGGTGATGTCGATAGATCGCAAAGACAATATATATGTGGAGTACAGCAACATGCGACCGTACCCACCGTACCTTGCGAAAGATTCTAAGGGACAACCGAAATTTATTTCCCCGTATCTTAACAACGCTCTGATGCGTTCGGAGAACAGTGGTAAGACTTGGTCGCTAGTAAGCGACGATGACCTGAAAAAAGCGCAAACAAAGTAATCAATTAATTTTAGAAAAATCCAGTTGTAAACAATTTGGCAAAAGAAAAAATACGGTGTTGATTCAGTCTGAGACAGAATCCACCGTATTTTTCGTTCTTATGTTAAGTGTCTCACGGTTCCCACTTGAAATTCCTAGTGAAAACAGCCACGCCGTCTCGGGAAAGCACGTTTCATTGACCTCAAAAAATGAGAATTGTTGGAAATGTTAACTACTCTTTTTACAGTGTTACTCAGGTATACAGCGGCGACGATTTTAAGCCCTTCTCACTTGGCACATCCGATGCAACATACCCTCGCATAGGGGTTAATATGAAAAAGACAAACGCAATCATCTCGATTCTCTCACTAGCTGCTTTATCCGCATGTGCTCCACAAGACATGAGTTTTTCACAGTCCACATCGGCATCGTCCACTTCTGATGCAACGGACTCAATAATCCCTTCACGAGGTCTTTCGCAAAACTTCGATATTAAGGAGAACGCGAACATCGACATCTTGTTTGTGGTCGATAACTCTCCTTCCATGCTTGAAGAGCAAGCGAATATGTCTTCTAAAATTAATGGTTTCATGAATCTGGTTTCTGGCCTTAGCTGGCAAGTGGCTCTAACGACAACAGATCCACGTGTGAATACAGTCGATTCCAGCGGTGCCAATCAACCTTGGGGTGACGGACAATTCCGTCCCATGTTGAATCGTAGCTTCCTTAAAAAAGGTGATACGACAGACTCTGCGGCACAAGCGGCTTTGGCTGATGCGATCAAGCTAGGTGCTAACGGTAGCGGTGACGAACGCCCTATCAATAACATCTATAGATCGATGGAGCGTGCTGAAAATGCTTCCTTCTTCCGTAAAGATTCAAATCTGGTCGTGATCATCATCTCAGACGAAGACGAATGCAGTAACGGTAACTGCCCTTCTAGCTCTGCGGATACTAAAAAATCACAGCCATCTAGTTTGGTGAGCTTCGTTCAATCTAAGTTCGGTGCTGAAAAAGTTATGATGGTAGATTCAATCGTAAAAGCTCCATCCGATTCTTCATGCTCGACGGCCTCTTATGCTCCAATCACTTCTTCACTAGCTAATATGACTGGTGGTGTGCTTGGTTCAGTGTGTGCCTCGGACTATACATCCATCTTGTCTAACGCTGGTAACGCAGCGGTGTCTTTGGCGAGATCGATTTCTTTGAACTGTAATCCAATTGACTCTGACAACGACGGAAAAATCGACTTCGTGTTGAAAAACTCTGCCGGTGTTGCGATCACTACGGGTTACTCAGTGAGCGGTAAAATTGTTACCTTCACTTCTACTTTGCCAAACGGTTCCTACTCAGCAGACTATCGTTGCGCACTGTAATTGAAATACTCTTAAACTCGTTTTATTAATAAAACGGATTTTCCCTAAAACCCCAACCATAGTGGTTGGGGTTTCTTTTTGTTCCTTTCGTAGTTCAGTTCGGTTCGACCCGCAAGTCTCCTTGGGGAGTCCCCGCATTCCGCGACACGCCATCGTGGCTCAGCCGTGGCCCGCCTTTGGCGGGTGCGCGCATCCATGCGCCCACGGAGGTCGCTGCATGCGGGGACTCCCCAAGGAGGCTTGCTGGTGATTCGGATTGATACGAATGTGCAAACAAGAAACCGCCTGAGAAGTTTTGGTCTTCGATCGAAGATTCTTTTTATTCATAAATTTGGTTTTTTTGGATTTCAATTTGCTTCACTTTGAGATTGGGGACGAGTTGTGTCTGCCGTTCTTGGGCATGTTGGGCGTATTGGATTGGGATTGGGTTTTTGGTGGGGAAATTGTGGGGTTAAGTTGTTGGAATTGTTTGGGTAATTTTTCTGTTTCATTGTGATCTATGGCATTCATGTTGCTCTATAGTCTTGTGAACAGTGTGCAAGGGGGCTTTATGAATTCGATCACTACTTTGAAAAAATATATGATGGTTACTTTGTTGGTTGCAGGTGCGGCGCTTATGACGGCGTGTGGTTCATCTGGTGCACAATCGACGGATTTGGCTAGCCGTGGTGTTATTTCTTCTGTGAGTGAGGCGGATTCTAAGGCTCTTGCTGTTTGTAATTCTACTTCGGGTAGTAATTTGGCGGTTCGTCAGATGGCTTATACTGAAGGGAACTCTTACCGCATGGATCTGGTTTGGTTGAAGCTGACGGCTCTGCCGACTGATTTTTCTTCTGGGTCTTCTTATATTGCTTTTTGGAAGTGGTTGGCTAATTCGAACGGTTCAACTTACTTGGATTCTTCTGCGGTTCCAGTGGCTCTTTATGATTCTCAAACTAAAAAGTTTCTTACGAACTGGGGTACTTCCATTAAGTGGACGGATATCTCGGCGATGGCGCTTTCCATGGGTTACTCTTCCCCTACTTCTTTCTTTGGTCGCGTGATCATTCTTGCGAACCTTAAAGATACGAATGGTGATTATGATGCTTTGAAAGTATCTGTTTACAATTCTTCAACTAATAAATCAGTGAACGAGATCAATGGACTTCTGCCACTGTTCGCTGCAAATCCTAATGCATATGCGGTGGAGTCTTCTGGTGCCGCTCGCGCAGGTGTTCTGCAACAGCTTCACCCGTTCTTCACTTACAGAAGCACTGGATATACGACTTCTCAGTTCCAGGGCATGGCGCAAAACTACTGCTTCTAAGTCTGAGCAATTTGATATTACCCCCAAAAACAGACGCCAACCTGGTCCCCCCCTAGGTTGGCGTTTTCCTTTTTAGGCGATGTTGGAGTCATCCTGAGGCTGATGGCGTTCAAAGAAATACTCGTAGCTATTGACGAGCAGAAAAGACAAGAAGCAATAGATCGGGCCCAACAGCATCGCAAAGGCAATGCCGTTGTTGTCGGTAAAGTGTCCCACTAATAAATGCATTCCCACTAACATCATCGAGTCCGTTGCCATCATATAGGAAACTGCGGAATCAAGATCCGTTGGAAACTTGGTCGAAATCCACGTAATCGCCAATGGATAAAATGGCGCGACCGTGAAACCCGCAATTGGTAAAAACACGGGATGCAAATAGATGCCGCCAAAAGTACAAAGCGCCGTTGCAACCAGTGAAATCGAAAGCTGCGCGCGAAGACTTATTGGAAGTTTGATGAGGGCAAACAAAGATCTTCCTGTCAGCATACCGACAAAAAAGTAAGTCACATAAAGACTGGAGTGCTCCATGTCGTAGTTTGCAGTTCTGCGCATGAAGAGGGCTAAACGCGATGAAATCATGATCTCCGCACAAACGCAGAAACTCACCATCAATGCCAAAAACATTTGCGGCTTAAAGTTACGGGCTTTGTTCAGTTTGTGATTCTCGGGAATGAACTCGGCTTTTTGATGCAAATTATCGTGGCTGCCGTGGAAAGTATAAATCAACAAACCCAGCGGCACGATCGTGATGCTTCCAAATGTCCAGCGCCAGCTCCCCGTCAGATATTCAACGGACGCTGCAATCAACGGAGAGCAAAAACTTGCCACGCCATACATGGCATGAAGGCCAGACAACAATTGCTGCTTACGCTCCTCGCTTGATCCCAAAGAAACCAAGACATTGGGAATTAAACCCACGATACCTAGGCTCATCCCGAAAAAGAGAGAAAACACCAGAAAGACATAAAAATGCGGTGCGGTTGCGAGTCCCACCAAGGAGATGATCAAAGCAATCGCCCCGCCCCTTAAAACACTTAAGCGGTCAAAGCGGCGCAGTAAATGCCGGGCAAGATAGCTTGAAAGAAATCCGGAAATGGAACTTAAAGCAAACATCCATGATCCCATGGAGTCGTTCACTGCAAATTCTTTCATGATTTCGGGGAACAGGGGTCCTCGCACATTATCGCTCAGACCGAACACGAATAAACTAATATAGGACAGAATGATATAAGGCCAAATCATTGGTTAGTGCGAAGACTCCTGGCTCACTTCTTCAGCCTGTAAGTTTTCACCTTGGCGATAGCGATCCACCAAAGCTTCATCGTTTGTAGGGAATGAGAATAACAACGAATGAACATTGGTTTCTTCATCTTCTTGTGTGACAGCAACATAAACCAGATCTTTGGTTTCATGATCCGGGAACTCTTTGATAAAGCTCACCAGAACGTGACCTTCGGTATCGGTTTTTCTCCAGATCTCATCAGCTGACTCTATCGTTTCTTCGCGAAGATCTGCATACTCCTGGAATTTATCCTGGGAGATATCTTTGTCCGTGCGCACTTTCATCATGGCTTGATAAAGCCCCACTGCCAAAGGATCCCCTTCTAACATGGCATCGCCTTCGATCGCCCCTTCAGAAGCTTCGGCATAGCCCCGGTCATAAACCATCTCTTGCTTTTGATAATGATGCCAAACATGGGAGTCGCGAGTTGGGAAATGCATGAACACGAAAGTTGGATACTCTTCCTCTTCCGCCATATAGCCAATTGCGATGTATTTAAAAGCCGTCGCCCCTTCTTCGAACTCGCGGATAAAATAATAAACCGCGTAGTCTTCAGAAGCTGAGTTATCCATCCACACTTCATCTGGATCATCCAATGTGGACTCCAAATAATTTTCTCGAGACATTTGATCTTCATCAGAGAAGTCGTCAGGAGTTCGGTAGGATTGATACTCATCCTGAAACTTTTTGATCATCGTTTCAAAATAGCCATACAGATCTTGTTCGGTTTCAAAGATCAGACCGGCTTTTTCATCGACGACGATGTACTCTTTTTCAGTGATAGATTTGGCTTTTACAGGACGAGTTTTTGCTTTGGCCATCGTGGCTCCTTATTGCCTATTATTGAGAGAAATCTTGCCTCGCAACAACAGGAAAAAAATCTGACACGACAAGGCCCGTCATGACCGTGATTTTTTCCTCTTGCAACTCTTAGATTTCTTCCTCACCATCGAAAATATGTTGAGCTGTATATTATGGTCCTATCAAGGCGCAAGGAGGCGATCTTGGCTAATTTAGAAGAAACTAGTCTTGAACGTATGGAAGCTCTTCTCTCTCACTCCGCAATGGGTGTTCACGTGTTGTTTGATAACACGACCATTGCGAATGTTCTTAAAGAAGTCACAGACGACAAAGACTTCTACAGCTTCGATAAGATGAAAAAGGTCCAAGACGTAATGACGGAGCTCATTGCGAAGAAAACCTATTTCGAAAAAATGGCGTACTTACAAGCCTTGGACTCAGAAAGCTATCAGATGCTTGTCAGAGCGTATTTTCACATCGTCGAAAATACAGTTCGCGCCAATCACGAGCACTCCCACTAAAATCCGTTTCCCTGAAGCGGATTTTTTTTGACAGTCTCCTCACTTCTGACACTTTTCGAAGGGAAAGTGTTTAATAGCTTTTCACTTTTCCCAACATTTCTGGCGATTTTTGAGATCTTGAAATTTCTGTCGATTTCTTAGAGTCCTAATTCGACATCAGAATCGAAAAATAATGCAACGCGGTATTCCGATGATATTCTGTCGTTATGAAACTAAGTACCACGATGGCTCTTAAGTTAAATTCGCCGCTCTTGCAGGATGCACGAACGGCGAAAGCAATGTGCATCGGACGCACGTTCAACGAAATTCCCATTCCATAATGTTTTCCCACCGCAAAGCCGATAAGGGGTATTGTGAAATATCGACGTCTCTTATCGGCTTTCTTTATTTTCCTAGCTCCGGTTCTCAGTCACGCTGAGTACCGTGTTTTCGTTTTAAAGATCAGTAAACGTGCTGCCGCCACGGCAGGGGCTTCGGTGGATACATCTGCAGAAGGCGAGCCGTCCTTTCGTCTAGTTGAAAGCACGCTGGATCATGTTCAATATCGCTATTTTTATCCCGTGGCGGCCGATGAAGACGTCACCTACATCGATACTTGGCGCTGTTACGGTCGCACCGGCGGTGGGATCCCCCATTGCCCCAACCCCAAAGGCCAGATTCCCTCTTCCGAGAGTCCAGCACCTTAATCGAATTGCCTCTTTTTGATACACTGGTAGATATGTCATCTATCGACAACTCTACTCGCAAATCTCAACAGGCCGAGCTGAATGAACTTCAGACGGAGTTCAATCGTAAGAAAAAACAGATCAGCAAAGAAAACGATGATCAGTTGGAAGAACTGCGTGGGCATTATGCTGAGAAAAAAGAAAATGTGCGCGAAAGCAACGAGGCTGCGATCAACCACATCCGTCAGCGCCAAAGAGAAATGGTCGATGAATCCGTTGAGCAGCGCCGTCAACTTTCTGAAAACTACAATGCGCGCACTGCAAACCTGCAAAAATCCTATGATGAAAAATTGAACGAGACCCGCGATAAACGTCAGCAACAGCTAGCGATTGTGCAAGAGGACTCGGGTCGTAAAATCAAAGAAACGCAAGACTACGCACAAAACCAGATTGGCGCGATCCGCGAAAAATCCGCGACCGACGTGCAGAACGCGAAAGAGCGCTATAACAAGGACATGAAAGATATCAATGCGTTTGCCGATAAACGTCTTGAGAACCAACGTGCATCCAATGAAAAAGCCATTAGCAACGAAGTTGAACGCGGTAAAAACGTTCAGGAAAATCTGCGCGTAAAACAGGAAAAAGAATTCGCCGAAGTTCGCGAGCGCGGTGAAGGTAAAATCGCTGCCCAACAACAAGTTCAGGAAAAGAAATTAGCCCGTGCTGATGCCGACGCTGAAAAACGCTATGAAAAAAATCAACAACAGTGGGATAGCAAAGAAAAGAATCTGAACAATCAGTACAGCCAACGCGTTATGCAAAATAAAAAGGCGTACGAAAAAGAACTTAAAAATCAGTACGATCACTTTCAAAGCACCTACGTTAAAAACAATGCTGCCAATCGCGAATCCCTAAGCATTCAAGAAGAAATGTATGCCAAGGAATTGGCCGCTACCCGTGCGGAATTCGTGAAAGAAGCTGGTAAGTACGAAAAGAAAGAAAACGATCCGTTTTATAAGGTTGAAAACCGCGGCAGTGTTCTTCAAGAGTCTTCAAACTTTTATGTCTTAAGAGCTTTTGTTCCAGAGCATGAAAAAGATGCTGTGCGCGTGAATATTCAAAAGGACAAAGCCATTGTAGCCGGCCAGCGCGCCTTTAAAGACAAAATCGAAGACGAAACCAAGGCTGTAAGCTCCAGCAGCTTTCAAACTTTCCGCGAAGAATTTAATTTCGACAAACCCATCATCGCCGAAGGCATGACTCGCGAACGCGAAGGCGACTTCGTGGTTTACACCATCCCGAAAGGCTCAGCGACGGGCTTTAACCGCAAAGCTTAATTAAGAGCAGGCTCCAGCGAACCGACAATGACTGCTTGCTTAGGCTTTGCATCGCTGTTGCGCTCGATTTCGCTTAAGTAGTCCCAAATGTATTTTTGAAATTCCGTTTTGTGACTGTTTAAATGCGCGATGATTTTCATCGAATCTTTGCTCTTCTTTAAAGCGACACCATAGCGTTCAATCACAATTGGTTTAGCGTTCACCTGAAATTCTCTGCGATGAGGTCGAAGTAACGGATCACTCGCCATCAAATAGCGATAAACCAAAATATCAGAGAAAATAAAATCCACGCGCTTCGCGACAAGTTTCAAAATGTTGTTGTTCTGCGTGGTCGTGGTTTCAACTTTCAATCTCCCCGCCTCGGCAAGCTCTTTCACACCGGGACGTAACTCCACTCCTTGAACATTTCCCGCCGTGTATTTCACCAGATCCTCTGGCACCTTCCATTTGATTGGATTTTTTTTGCGTTCAATCATCACCCAGGGACTTTCAAAAAGGAATTCCGTAAAGTCGAAAATGTCCTTATCTTCCTCGACACGATAGGGAGCATAGCCATCTACTTTAGGATCTTTCTGAGCGTTCATTTTTGCGCGAATCCACGAGGATACAAATTGAACTTTCACTTCATAACCCAAGGGTTTTAGGACTTTGCCGAGAGCAAAGAAAACAGCACCACCACTGTCTAAACTTTCTGCCATATACGGTGGCGCTTCGTGAGTAATGAGCGTCAATGGGATAAGTTGAGAAGTCCCCTGTGCAAATGAAACCGCAGAAGAGAACATTAACAGCAAAAATGAAATAGCCCATGCAACTGAATTAAACGAAGACATCTCTTACCTCAAAACAGCCGGACCCCAAGGGATAAAAAAAAGGGACCGGATGGTCCCTTATGACAGCTCGAACTTAGGCACTTGGCAAGGATTCAGAAGATCTTCAAGAAAGTAAGCCGCTAACTGATGACGTCCCTCTACGGATGCTTTCTTGTATAGAATCAATGCTTGTTGTCTGACGGTGGTCTCTGATGTTCCGCGAGTTTGAGCAATAGCTCGCAGGCTGAGACCCTTTAGCAGCAACAGACCGATGTCACCTTCGGTTTTCGTAAGACCCCATTTTTGGAACTGGCGTTGAACGATAGGATGAATTCCGCCAGTTGGGATACATACGTGTGCACATGTTGACTTAATCATATCCTGCATGGAGTTCTCCTCTGAAGAACATCAAATGCGAAAATTTCTTATATGTCATCTAACATGTGTTTGAAGGTAATGAAAAACTTGTAACTATTTTGTCAGGCTCAATTAAACGGAGTTTAGGCCTTCAAAAGATAACGCACTTCGCGCATAACGAAACTAAATCTTGTTTGGATATCATAAAGCATTTCAAGATTAGCGTGCAATTGAGCAATCGCATCCACTTCTTGAACAGGTTTATCGGCAAGTTCGTGGTAACTCGTGTGAGCAACGGGTTCAGAAGATACAAAAGAGTCCATGAATGATTCAGCAACTGTGTTTTCTTCAACTTTTACTGTTTCATTTTTATTTACTACTCTCATCTTGAACTCCTGATTCTGCGCGCCTTTGGAGGCGCCGACATAAAAGTCTATTTCTAAAAATTCACTTCTCAACTTAAATAAACTTACATAAAACTTTTACAAGCCGAGTCACTAGTACTCGCACTTCAAATCAACTGTATCCTGGGAAGCAAGTTCTGTACGGTCGTCGCCGTTTTTCAGGTAAGTCGCCATCACAGAAGCACCTTGGTCATTATGTTTTAGTCCCAAAACATGACCCATCTCATGAAGGATTAGGGCCTCGATATTCACAGCAGAGTTGGATTTGCCTTGATTCCAGTAGAAGGTGAACTTCGTATTGACGCGAATATCTGTCTCTTTGATTTGGTCACCGTTCCACAACACCGTCGTGCGAGCTTGTTCAGAAAGCTTTTCGCTCTCCCACGTATCCATGAAATAGATCACGTTCTTACCGTCTTGAACGGGCTTATTGGGACCACTGATTCGAGGGGATGTAACGATATTAAATAGTCTGCGACCGGAGCTTTGCTCCCACGTTTGTGCCGCACTGACAATAGCTGCCACGTATTGTTCTGGAACAGACTCGTGAAGGTACATCGTCACCGGCACATCGGCCTTCCACGACACGCGCTCACCATAGGCATTTTGCACAAAACCGCAGCTATCCTGAGATTTCGGCGCACAGGCTTCCAGGGTCAAAGCCATAACTACTAGTGATGCAACGCCAATCCACTTCCACATGAGCGTGTCCTCCTGCTCTTTTCCTATTACAAAGAAAGGACCACCCTGTTCCATCCGCGGGACATCACTAACTCACTGATATTCCATACCTTTTAAATAATTACGATTTTCGGCATTCGGCCCCTGAGACGGTCACACCACCGTTCACCACACAGCCGCCCTACCAAATCATGCCTAAATACCTGAATTTACTGATATTTAAGATGTCAAAGTTTTTGCCACCCCCACGCCGCAAATGGGGAGTTTTAAAACCAATATATTGAGGTTTGAGCCCAATCTTGGTAAAAATGAGCATTCTGAAAGGCGAATTATGATGAAACTGACTGTGATCCCTGGCGACGGTATTGGCCCCGAAATTATGACCCAAGTTATCCGTGTATTGAAACACGTGCATGCTCCCTTTGAATATGAAGAGCATCAAGCTGGCGAAATCGCCCTGGCTAAGTTGGGCGACCTACTTCCCCAGAACACAGTGGACTCTATTAACAAAACGCGCCTGGCGATCAAAGGTCCGACGACAACTCCAGTGGGCGGCGGTCACAAATCCATCAACGTGACGATGAGACAGAAATTTGATCTTTACGCAAACGTGCGCCCTGTTCGCTCCCTTCCGGGAGTTCAATGTGTATGCTCTGACGTCAATTTGACGATCGTGCGTGAAAACACCGAAGACCTGTACGCTGGAATCGAGCGCATGGTTGATGAAAACACGGCTGAGTCCATCAAACGCATCACTCGTCGTGGTTCAGAAAGAATCGCACGCTATGCTTATGACCTGGCTCAGAAAACCGGTCGCAAACAAGTGGCCATCGTTCATAAAGCCAACATCATGAAAATGTCTGACGGACTTTTCCTGAAAGTCGCTCAAGAGGTCGGTTGGCAGTATCCAAACATCGCAACCAAAGACGTGATCGTAGATAACGCCTGCATGCAACTGGTCACTCGCCCACAGCAATTTGATGTGATCGTGACTGAAAACTTGTACGGAGATATTTTGTCTGACCTGTGCGCAGGTCTTGTCGGTGGCTTGGGCGTTGTTCCTGGTGCAAACATCGGTGAAAAAGCAGCGATCTTTGAAGCTGTGCATGGCTCCGCTCCAGATATCGCAGGTCAAAACAAAGCCAACCCAACGGCATTGCTACAATCTGCGGTGATGATGCTTCAACACATCGGCGAGCATGGCAAAGCCGACTCCATCATGAAAGCCTTGATCACAGCTTTGTCTGATATCAATGCCCGCACAGGAGACTTAGGCGGTAAAGGAACAACTCAGTCCTTTACCGATGCCATCATTCAAAAACTCTAATTCCATTAAGGTGCCAGGTCCTATTTCTTGTCGTGGCATGACAAGAAATAGGACCTGGCACCTTTTCTTTTTGCTTAACTCTTGGACTAAACATCCTTAGCATTAAGGCATGAAAAAATCGATTTTACTTCTGTGCGTTTGCTCCCTTCTTTCTGCCTGTGCAACCAATCAAAAAAGTCGCCTGGCAACTACTCTTGCCGGCGTGGGCGTCGGTGCTGTGATCGGAGCTGCAACGGCTCCTGAAGACGAAAGAGCAGAGCTGCACGCCATGTATTGGGGCGGTATCGTCGGTGTAGTCGCAGCGATTGCGGCGAACATTTATTTCAATGATAAAACTGACATGGATATGGTTCGTTTAGAAAACGAGAAGATGAAAGCGCAGCTGGATTTCTTTCAAAGTGGCACGGCTACTTTGCTAAAAGAAACTAAAGGGGCTGCGGATAAAAAATATTTCCAAAGCGGTAAAGCGAAAATCAAATTGTATAAAATTGACCAGTGGGTTGATGAAGGTCCCAACAAAAAATACCATCGCGACCAGATGATTGAAATCCTTCCACTTGAAAAGAACGACTAATGAAAAAGCACCATTGGCAGATCTTATTTGCAGCAAGTTTTTTATGGGCCTCTATTGTTAGCGTCCTTTACTGGCAACTAAGATCAAATCCAAGGGTGATAGCTATTACGACGGACATGTCAGGGGCGGATAAAGACCGTCCGCAAAACTTCCAGCTGAGCGAAATGGAAAAAGTCACATTTATGCGCCAGTACTTGGATCGGTACTTCACCTATGACTCAAATAACTTTTGGCAGTCACAAACATCTTTGACTTTTCTAATGTCGCAAAGCCTGCGAGAAAAACGCATTCAGGAAGTTCAACGTCTGCGCGATAAAATTCAAAGCAAATCTTTAAATCAACGAAGCCTTTTGCTGTCTTTAACAAACAAAGGCGGCAATCAGTATCATGCCCTGCTGTCTTTACAAATCAGTGAACAGCAAGGAAAAGTGAATCAGCTTTTTGTGGCCGTGGATCTAGCCATCGAAGATACGGAAAGAACTTTGGAAAATCCATGGGGGTTGTTAATTACGAAAATGGAAATTCCTCAGACATCACCTGAAGCCATGTTGCTTTCAGGCACTTTGGGAATTCGTGAAAAAGCTCCGCTGGTCATTACTTTCCCGTGCGCGATCGAAAATGTTGAGGCCATTCCCGACTCTGTGCTTGAAACCAAAATCACTACTTTAAACGTCTCAGAAATTCAGCTGACATCCGCCAAAAAATTGGAAGCGCCCGTGGCAATGACAGCATATTGTAAAGATCGCGAATATCATTTCAATGTTTCTTATACGGATAAAGAAGCAGATCTTTTTAGAGCTTTCACCGCAGATCTTGCACAGGCTCGCAAAAAAGATCCGGCTGGTGCCGGGGCACCGAAGAAAAAAGATATTTACGATAAGACTATCGAAAATGTTTTAGGAATCAAAATCGAAAACTAAGAGATTTTTTCTGTGGTGTGGGCGGTGATTTTCGGGATGATCATAATCACTTGAGTGCCCACTCCAACACGAGAGCGCAACTGCAAATCGCCACCGACGGCCTGCAAAGCTTTGCGAGCATCAAAAAGACCCAAACCATTGCCGTTTTCTTTACCAAAGCTTTTTCCCTCTTCCATCAATTGGGGAAGAATTTCTTCGGGAATACCACAGCCATTGTCCATGATTTGTAAAAGCCAATTTTGATCACGGTCCAATAACGAAATACTGACGCTGGCTTCAGATTCTGGAGCCGCCTCGACTGAGTTATTTAGGATATTTCCAAGCACTCGCAATAGTTTCATCTCATCTAAAGGCACGATAAGCTTTTCAGCTTTCACATGCTGATGCCAAGTAAACTCAATATTTGGATAGGAAAATCTGTATTCCTTTAAAAGACGGTCTGCGACTTGGATCACATCCACGCCACCTTTAACGGCTTTTCCAGAACTCGCCTGAGTGGAAGTTTCCTCATTCTTTTGAGCACGCCCACGCTGCAAAAGGTCTTCGGCAATGCCACGAATTCGCCCGACGGCCAGACCTAGAAGTTCTTTCTTTTCATGACTCATTTCATGGGAGAGTGAAGTAAGAGTTGTCAACGCCATCAAAGGACCGCGGATATCGTGCGCCACTTGACGAGAGATTTCAGAAATCTCTTTGTTGCGATCGAGTTCCGATTGCAGCTTTTGTTCCTGCAGACGATTTAATAATTCACGTCTGGAACCGAAAGATACGAAGACCAAACCTAAGAAAATACCGATTAAGAAAATGGGCGAAGAAACAGTTTTCAATGCCAGGTCCGCACTGGAATAACAAACCTGCACCTGACCCGCTGGCAACGAGAACAAAGTAATCGGAATATCGTTTTCAAAAGCACACATTCCATCACGGGGCTTCACAGAAACCTGCGCCACTGAACTATGCACTTCTTTCAGCTGACCTAGAATTTTATCAAGCAACGTGGAATCTTGTTTCACCAACAGTGATTTCGCAATGTCCTCTTCCCAGATCGCAAAATACTGGGCGACGGCCCCTTGAGCGCGACGAACCTCAACCACGAAGCTTAAAACAGAGATTGCCAACAGAGCCGCCATAAAAGCCGACATCCAAGGCCAGGAGCTACGTTTAATAAGGTTTAGGGTAGGTTTTATCATACCCATAAATAAAGCAAGGACTGCTCCACCCCACCGCTCACCACCGCGCACTTGGGCGCACAAAGTATAGACAGGTGCCATTCAGCGAATGACGCTTCAAAATGGGTGTCTCAGAATAAAACGGCATAAAAAAAGGGAGCTTTTTGGAGCTCCCCTTTTTTTAGTTCATCGATTCGCGATGTAAAAGATTTTTTAATTCCTGCACTTCATCCAGGGAAACATCGTAAGGCTTCCCACAAACTTGGCAAGTCACGTGGACAGGTTCTTTTTTATCCAACATGTCCTGAAGTTCCGCCTCACCCATGGCTTCCAACGCGCGGATCACGCGAGCTTTTGTGCATGGGCAGGAATATTCAACCGTATAGTCATGTTCAACTTCCTCGTAAGGAATGCCTTCCATGAAAGGAGCCACAAGGTCGACGCAAGTCGCACCTTCATTCAACATTTTAGAGATGTTTGGTTTTTTCGATTCATAGTTCGCGATGATTTTTTCAACCATTTCTTCTTCCACTCCAGGCATCACTTCGATCATGACCCCGCCGGCGGATTGTACTTTACCGTTTTGATCCAGGTACACGCCTAAAGAAACCAAGGAACGAATTTGGTGAGATTGGTGCAGATAGTGAGCGATATCGTCGCCGATTTCACTGCTGACTAACTCCACGGTTCCTTGGAATGGTTGTTTTTGGAAGGGTTGATGGCGAGCCACTGTCAAAAGTCCGATACCGATGGCCTTTTTCAAGCTCAAGCCATTGTCGTAATTTTCAGGTTGGTATTGTGGATTCGGTGTGTAACCGCGCACATGACCTTCATAGCTTGCTTCAGCATAGACGCTGCTAAGCGGACCGTTTCCACGGAACAAAAGACCCACTTGTTGTCCATCTTTCAAGTGAGAAGCCATCAACAGGGCTCCCACCATACCGCGGCCAACTGCTACAGTCGCCAAAGGATAAGTATTTTGCAGATCCTGCATGTGTCGAACAACTTCCGTTGCATTGACTGCAGCGATACGCACTGTCAGATCTTTGGAGACAAAGCGGTGAACACGTTCTTTACCCATGACAAACTCCCAAAATAGATAGAAAATAACAGCCGAAACTAACAAAGCGTCACTATAAATTCAAGCTTCAATAGCAGAGTCGTATTATGAAGATTTATATCTTTCGCCACGCCCAAAAAGCCATGGATTTCTCCGGAGATCCCGATCTGACTCCCGAAGGACATGGACAGGCATCGACTCTTCTGGATTTGGTTTTGAAAAACGAAATGCCAAAACCCACACAGCTTTGGGTTTCTCCGCGAA
Organism: Bdellovibrio sp. HCB185ZH; assembly: GCF_047302455.1. Lineage (GTDB taxonomy): Bacteria > Bdellovibrionota > Bdellovibrionia > Bdellovibrionales > Bdellovibrionaceae > Bdellovibrio. The sequence goes on along the minus strand of NZ_CP178624.1, from coordinate 3,656,380 downwards.
AACGCACTCACAGCACCTTTCGCCCATTGTCAGAACAACTCAAACTGCCGCTCGTAAATCAGGAAGCCCTATTAGAACAGCAAGGTGATGAGTCCTTACAGATTTTCCGTCGTCGCATTTCCAATCTTTTAGAAAAGGCCAGTGAAGCGACAAATGACGTAATCTTCATGTGCTCCCACTATGATTGGGTGATTGAGGCGATGTCGGTCATTCCCAGCGAGACGGATTTGTCAGACGACCGCTTTAACCACTGGACACCTTGTCAGTGCGTAGGTTTTGAAGTCGCTAAAGACGGCATGTTTAAATTTCTTGAACTAAAAAAGGTTTCCACATGATTCAAAATATCTGGGCCATCGGTCGTAACTATGTCGAACACGCGAAAGAATTGGGAAACGAAGTTCCTACAGAACCCTTGGTATTTTTAAAAGCTGGTAGCTGTGCGACGTTGGCGCATTCTGAAATTCACCTGCCAAAATGGGCCACCGATGTTCATCACGAAGTCGAAATCGCTTTGCAATTTGATGAAAACTTGCAGATTTCCGCAGCCTGCGTGGCTTTGGATTTAACTGAGCGCACTTTGCAGTCGAAGCTAAAAGCCAAAGGCCAACCGTGGACCTTGGCAAAAAGTTTCACTGAAGCCTGCCCGATTTCAAATTTCTTCCCTGTGGCGGACTTGGACGAGCTTCGTAAAATCAATATCAAACTGATGGTCAACGGCGAGCTTCGCCAAAATGGCAATACGTCCCTTATGATCTTCTCCTATGAAGAACAGATAGACTATGTGCGTCAGCATTTCCCGGTGATGGCGGGCGACCTCCTTTTAACGGGAACTCCCGCGGGAGTTGGACCGGTGAAACCTGGCGACGTTTTGGTGGCGGAAATTGTGGGGAAAATCACTCACAAATGGACCGTCAAATAGCGCGCGCGCGCTCCATCTAATTTCCTTGAAAATCTAAGCCTGTAGAGCGAATATTCCACGCAATCATATTTGAAGAATTGCGGGCCCTTTTCGCTCGCAGACAAAGGCTTAGTTATGAACGATATCCAATCGAAGATCGTCGCACGCGGCGAAGAGATTATGAAACGTATGGAAAGCCAATCCAAGGCTTCCATCTTCTCCAAAGATTTCTGGTACGGCTCCATCATGGAATGGAGTATGAAAAATGAAAAATTCAAAACCAACATGTTCCGTTTCGTGGACGTGCTTCCTTCCATCAACTCCGGTGACGAAGTCGCTCGCCACTTGAAAGAATACTTTGCGGAAGACGGCGGAAAACTTCCTCCGGTATTCAACGTCGGTCTTGGTCTTGGCTCTTTGGCTCCGGGCTTGATGGCCGGTGCAATTAAGAAAAACGTTGTCGGTATGGCGCAAATGTTCATCACGGGTGAAAATCCGGATGAAGCTTTGCCTGTTTTGAAAAAAGCGCGCAAAAATAAAATGACTTTCACCGTCGACATTTTGGGTGAAGCCATCCTGTCTGAAAAAGAAGCCCAAGAATATTCCAACAAATGCATCGAGCTTATCGAGTGGCTCGCAAAAGACGCAGAAAAATGGGATGAAGTTCCTCAGATCGATCGCGATCACGAGGGCGCGATTCCAAAAGTAAACGTTTCTGTGAAAATGACAGCGCTTTACTCGCAAATCAAAGACTCTGCCTGGGATGAATCTAAAAAAATCCTTAAAGATCGGATGCGCCCTATTTTCCGTTTGGGGATGCAAAAAGGTGTCTTCATCAATCTGGATATGGAGCAATACTCCGTTAAGCACCTGACATTGGAAGCCTACACTGAACTTATCAACGAGGAAGAATTTAAAAACTATAAATTCTTCGGTATCGTGATCCAGGCTTACCTTCGTGATTCTTTCGAAGACGTCAAAATGCTGACGGACTTCGCGAAAAAACGTGGCACTCCATTCTGGGTTCGCCTGGTGAAGGGCGCTTACTGGGACTACGAAACAATCGAAGCTGAACAGCGTGGCTGGCCGGTTCCGGTTTACACAAATAAAGCAGAATCCGATGCGAACTACGAAGTGTGCGCAAAATACTTCCTGGAAAACATCAAATACATCCGCCCGGCTTTCGCGTCTCATAACGTAAGAACGATTGCAGCTTGTATGCTTTACGCAGAACAATTGAATATTCCAAAGGACGCTTTGGAATTCCAAATGCTTTACGGAATGGCAGAACCCATCAAAAAAACCATCGTCGAGATGGGCTACCGCATGCGTGAATACGCTCCCGTGGGAGAACTAATTCCAGGCATGGCATACCTCGTCCGTCGTTTGCTTGAGAACTCTTCGAATGAATCATGGCTTCGCGGAAAATTCGCTGACAACAAAACGACTGCAGAACTTTTGAAAGATCCAGCAAGTGGTTTGACTCCGACTTCGGCAATCATCCCGAAGAAACCAGGGAAGTTCTATAACGAACCCCTTTTGGATTTCGCAGTGAAAGCAGATCGCGAAAAAATGGAAAAATCCATCGCGACTTTACGCGCCTCACTTCCAGTGACTGTACCCGTGATGATCAATAACAAGGAACAAACATCTGCCAAGATCTTTGATCGCGTGAACCCTTCTGAAAGTTCACAAGTTGTTGGTAAAATCCATATGGCCACGATCGAGCAAGCTGAACAAGCGATGCAAGCAGCACAAACTGCTTACAAAACTTGGAAAAATGTTCCAGCGGAACAACGCGCGGCTTTGGTTGATAAGCTTGCAGATCTGATGCAACGTGATCGTTTCAAATTGATCGCGGAACAAGTTTTGGAAGTAGGTAAACCATGGGCGGAAGCAGATGGTGACGTGGGCGAAGCAATCGACTTCTGTCGTTACTACGCTCGTGATATGCGCAACCTCCAAAAACCGCTTCGCGTCGGCGGTTTACCAGGCGAGCTTTCTCATTACATCTACAAATCTCGTGGTGTAACAGCAGTGATCGCTCCTTGGAATTTCCCGCTAGCTATCATGGCTGGAATGGTGACAGCGGCAGCTGTCACAGGAAATACCGTGGTAATGAAACCAGCCGAGCAATCTTCCGTAGTTGCTTGGGGCTTGATGAAAATGATCGTTGAAGCGGGCTTCCCAGCAGGCGTCGTGAACTTCCTTCCAGGTTTGGGCGAAGAAGTTGGCGAATACATCGTGAATCATAAATTCACGACGACAATTGCATTTACTGGTTCAAAAGCCGTAGGTCTACACATCCTAAACCGCGCTTCCATGGTTCAATCCGGCCAACAGCATGTTAAGAGATGCATTATCGAAATGGGTGGTAAAAACGCTGTCATTATCGATAACGATGCGGACCTGGATGAAGCAGTGGACGGGGTTCTTTACTCTGCATTTGGTTTCTCGGGACAAAAATGTTCCGCAGCCAGCCGCGTGATCGTGCTTGAAGAAGTTTACGATCGCTTTACTGAACGCCTGGTTGAAGCAGCTCGCTCTATTGAAGTGAAGTCTGCAGAAAATCCAAAAGCTTACATGGGCCCGGTTGTGGACCAAGAAGCTTATGAGCGCATCATGAACACCATCGCTGAAGGCGAAAAAACGAATAAGCTGTTGTTCAAAGGTATCGCACCCAACAACGGTTTCTACGTTCCACCAACAATCTTCGGTGACGTTCCAGGTGACGCAAAATTGGCTCAACAGGAAATCTTTGGACCGGTTGTGGCCGTGATCAAAGCGAAAAACTTGGATCAGGCGATCGAAATCGCGAACAGCACAGAATACGCTCTAACAGGCGGTATGTTCTCCAGATCCCCTGCCAACATCGCTCGCGTAAAAGACGAGTTCGAAGTGGGCAACTTGTATATCAACCGCGGCATCACTGGTGCCATGGTCGATCGCCATCCATTCGGCGGCTTCAAAATGTCTGGTATCGGCTCAAAAACCGGCGGACCTGACTATATTAAGCAATACATGGAACCCGCAGCAGTGACCGAGAACACCCTCCGTCGCGGCTTCGCCCCAGCCGAAGGCGAATAAAAGGGTGCCAGGTCCTGTTTACGTATGCAGCGCAGAATCGCTGCGGTTTCGCATCGCATAAGTGCCAGAAGGCCGATCTCACCGATCGGCCTTTTTATTTTAGAGACCGGTCGATTCGCCCCTGAATGGCTTCTAATCATTCGTGAGTGTCAATTTTGAGTACACCCGGGCAAAAGGTTCAGGCTCACTCCCCGCCTCTTTACGAAAATTCCCTGATGCCATAAAAAGGTGCATTAGATTCGAAAGAGGAACTCTTAATGAAGCACCTTTTACTTTTAGCTTTTGCGATGATGATCGGCACTCAAGCACACGCTTCTGTGTCGACAGAGGAGTTCGTGGATAAATTCGTGGCTGCCGTGAACCGCCGCCTGGTTTTCATCAACCAAGATCGCATCATGGAAAATAAAACGATTTATTGTACGGGCATGCGTCCTCACCAGATCGAGGCGATCTCGAAGATCGTTCGAGAGAACACCGAAATAACAGTTCAGGAATTTTCAGCGAAGGCTTATGAAGCCATCAACTGCTATCCCACGTTGCTGCCGCAATTAAAGCGCAAAGGCTGGGGCGTATTGACCAAGTCCCTTTGGAAAGATGTTGAATTAGTAAATGCCACCCTTGCGGATTTGGGTGTATATCGCCACCGATCACAACTTGAAAACAAACTGCTCGACAGCCTCAATCCGTAAGAAAGAAGGATGAATATTATGAAAAAGCTTATCCTAATCACGACCCTTTTGATCGGCTTTCAAGCCCACGCATCCGTCACTCCCCAAGAGTTTAAAACTGACTTGGTAACGGAAATGAACCGCTTGGCTAAAATCATCAATAAAAAAAGAGCCGGTTCTGAATGGCAATACTGCACGAAGTTCACTCCCAGACAAATGAAACTGGTAGAGACGATCCTTAAAGAATCACCGGAAATTACGGTAGGCGATTTCAGTTATAAACTTGCCCAAAAATTGAATTGCTTCAGAACTGAAGCTAACAGTGATGATTCCATTGATTTCTCAAAATCCTTTTTTGGCTTTGCGATTCACACACCAACGCTTCTTAAAGACTACGAATTGATTTCTGAAGCCTTGCTTTGGTTGAATGATGGCCAAAAACCAAATGAGCACACCCCAGTACTTGATTCTTACGGCAACTGGCATCCATAGGTACGACGTACCTTTTCCCTCAACGAAAAAACCCGCTGTAAAAAGCGGGTTTTTTCGTTTTAGATCCTATTGATTTTAAAAGCCCTATTCGCCGTTAGAGCGATAGGTTTTGTGAAGCTGGCAATCCCCTGCTCTCGTATTCAAAATGTCAACACGGACCGTGCGGGTTAGCGGAAGCTCGATATCCTCATCTGTTGTTCCCTTATAGAGGAACACCGTTACTGTGTAGGTCTCCTTAACGTCCCCATTTGCCAACTCGATAGCATCGTCCGTGACGGGACGGTCTGCCTTGAATTTATACAAGGACACGTTTTTATCAGCCTTAACGATCTCCCCGATCATCTGATTCAGCGCATGACCCGCTGCTTCATTTTTGCAATTCAGGCCTGCCGCCATAGCTTCAGAACCGATACCAAACAATACCAAACCGATTGCCAAAAGTTTCATTGGACTGATCCTCCACAAAGTTTCGTTGAGCAGAAATACCCAGAGTGGGGTCTGTGGTCACCTTGCAAAAGATTAAGCTGGCCGAATAGCGTTCCCTCAAAGAGGACGTGAGAAAAGAAAAAGGCCGGAACCTAAGTTCCGGCCTTTATAATCTTGTATAAAAATAGAGGTGAGCACATCATGCACCCGAGTACCTTCCTTGGTATCACCCCTCCCGTAGAAATAATTAGACATTGTTGTGGTACACATTGCAAGCGTGTTATGCCACTTTTTTTAAGATTTTTTAAGACCGCACATTTTCCCGCATTTTTTCGCCGAAGACCCCTCTCCAAATCGCCCTTTAAACTCTTGAAGTAAAGCTTTACTCGCAGCCTCCTAAATTCAAACCAATCAATAGTATTTCCAACAACTTAGTTGCCTTGCTTTAAGTACTTTAATATACCATCGTTCATGCAAAGATCGCATTTCGATGACCCCAGATTGCAGATGACTCAAGCCCACGGCGGCACGCTGTTTAAAAAAGCGCGTCATCGTTGCCGTCGTCCGTTAAGCACGAAAAAACCACTTCATCTGGTTTTGCGATCAAGCCAAGCGAAGGGATCACTCAGTTTTCGAAAGTCTAAAAATTGGAAGCAGGTCGAATCACTGTGCCGACAGTTCGCCCGAAAATATAAAATCAAAATTGAATCCTTCGCGAACGGAGGCTCTCATCTTCACCTGACCATCCGCTTGAACAGCAAGGACAGCTACTCCCCATTCATCAGATCCCTGACGGGAGCCATTGCTCTCAAATTAACCGGCGCAAATCGCACCCAAAAGAACGCGCAAAAGTTCTGGGACTTCCGCCCCTTCACCGCCGTGCTCGAAAAAGCCAAACACACCCTGAAGAATTATGTATCGTTGGAATTTTTAAAAGATCTGCAAGTCATCCCAAGAATCGGGATCCTAACCCACCAAGAATGGCCCCCATAAAAGTGAAAACCAAGACGCCTTAGACATAAAAAAAGCCCACCTTTTTGGGGTGAGCTCATTTTCCTAAATAGCACCATGATCTAGAAGTCGTGGATGCTGTCTACGAGTGTTGGATAGTCTACGAAAGGATTTCTGTTGTATTGAGCTTCAAAGATTTTGTTGTTGCGATCTAGCTCTTCGTCGTCCGGCGGGTTTTCGCGGTTCCATTTGCGAAGAATAGCTTCTTCATCCGGTGGAATTTGTAGGTCATAGCGCAGAGAGAAATAGAACAAAGCGCGAGCCACGTGACCTTTGTGATTTTGAGGTGGCTCAAAAACCTCGTCACGGTCACCATCACCGATACCGAAACGGGAAGCTTTACATTTCAAAGTTTGCGTGTCGGATTTAACTTCACCAAACCATTGGTTACCACGGATCGAGTTCAATTGAGAGTCCGTCGGGAACAAGTGGTGAAGATCTGATTTTTGAGTGTCTTTATCAAAGCGACGGCTGAACAAGCTTTGTGGCCAAGTGTGCTCTACGTTCACCACTGTGTTATCAGGAATAGAACCCGGAGCCGGAGCCCCTCTGCTGCGGAAGTCTGCGCGTGTTTTATAGTTATCGCAGTAAAAGTCTTTAACTGAATACGTGTGAGAGTTTTGGTCATAAGCCAAATAGAATTTGCCCATCAACCAAACGCGCGCACCGTTGTATCCAATTTTAGTGTGTGCGTAGCAGCCCTTAGCGGCTTGGCAATCAGATACGATCATATCGTAGTCGCCATCCTGAGGGATGTGATAACTGCGAAGAACTGATTTAATTCTGTAGATGAGATCTGCATCCGTTTTACCAGAAGCTAGGTCTTGATAGAACTCAACTCCATAGTATGGAATCGCTTGGGACGTTTGAGCCGCGTAAGCCGCACCAACGAAAAACAATGTGGAAAACACAATCACTGACTTAATGAGCTGGGTTAGCTTCATTCGGGTCCACCATTCGGTAAAGGGGGTGATTTTTCAGCCTCTGTCGCTGACCACTTTTGCTGGATCAGTGCACATATGTCAATGGGGCTATAAGAAATTCCCGGTCAGGGTTGTGTGAGGGAGGAGCCCTTGGAAAGAGCTCCTTGTCGGTAGGCAAGGCCACCTAAGATACCGAAAAGACTGCCACCCAAATGGGCCGCGTAAGCCACTCCCGTTCCTAAACCTTCCGGAGCTGACCAAAGATTAGCCAGATCAGTAATTAAAAAGAGAGGGATAATCAAAAGGGTTGGTAAAAAAATCGCACCATAATGCTCTGGCAAAGGCGTGATAAAGTACACATAACGAACCCGAGCCTTAGCCTGAGCCACACAGTAAAACGCGAGGAGCGCACTCACAGAGGCACTCGCCCCCACCATAGGCACGACGCCTGGCCCTTGAGAAATCAGAAAGCCCAAGCCACCCGCAAAGCCGCCAATCAGATAGACCACCAAAAGCGCAGCACTGCCTGCCAAGGCCTCAACCGCAGCCCCCATCACCACCAGGAACAATAGATTCGAAAACAAATGCATCCAATTAGAGTGCGAGAACTGATAGGTCACCCAAGAAAGGGGACCTTTTTCCATGGAGCTTAAACCAAAACGAAACAGCAGCTGCTTTTTGTAATCAGTGCGGAATTTTTTAAAGTCTTCTTTCCAGGTTGCGATTTGAACTTGATCGCCCTTATAGGCGCGCAACTCCCCATCCTGCAGGAACTCGGAATCCCGAAGAGCATAGGCACCCAGAATCGCCAACTGTTCGCTGTTGGAAGTGCTCACTTGTTGCACCCACTTCGGAGTTTCGGATAACTTCTCCGGAGAAAGCTCTTGAAGATGCTGGTAATACAGACGCCCCGTCAGGGTCATGCCTTCTAAATCAAAAAGACGATTGTTTGAAAGGTCATTACCCGCGCCACTAAAGATCAAAATAAAGATAAAAATATTTAGCGCCCCGAGAGTGATCGTCAAAGGAAAGCGCTGAAACTGTCTAAGATCTTCAGGACAAGGGACGATCATTGAACACCGTACTTTTCCTTAAAATCCTCGATCCACAGTTTCCCGCCACTGGCACTCGCCGGAACACGGCCGCCTTTTTTCTGTCCGAGGGATTTTTGCAAGGCCCAGATCGAGCGCACATACTTTTTATCCATGGCCTGTTTCAAAGCTGAAACTGATTGCAGGTCCTCGATCAACTCCAGACTGCCTTCAAAATCACGTTGATTGTAGCGCTGGTCGGCTTCTAAAACTTGGGTGACCCAAAGCTTATCAGAGGCATCGGTCAACTGCACATCTTCAGGATGATCCAGATATTGCGCCAGCACACAGCCCGTTGAAGTTCTTTCTTCACAGACCTTTTTAAGGTAATCCACACGATCAGCACCTTCACTTAAAAGGAACTTGGCAAAGTACGCCATCGTCTGGGAATTCACCGGATCTCCCCACAAAGAAAGCTCAGCTTCTTTGTGCAGACAATCGGCGGAAATCTCTTTAAGTAAAAATAACGACAGGGCAGCATCCAAACGCTGCGGGCCCATTAAGTCTTTATCCTTAATTTCTTTACAAGCAGCATCGCTATTGTCAGCAGCTACCTGGTAGTCCCCTGCTGTCAAAGCATGATAGCTCTTCATCAATCCTAAAAATCCCACCAGTGCAAACATCGCAAAACTGAGTTGCATCCATGATGTGATCAAACGCTGTTCATGTGGCGCGGGCCCACGATCATGTTTGTTCTTTAAAGTGATGACCATGGTATCAGAAGCCTTTTCATGAAAGGCCCGACGCAATGGATGGGCGACAATTCCCAAAAATGGAATCGCCAGCAGCGCAAAAGAAACACACCACATCACCGAGCGCACCAGGCACTGAGAAAATGTCAGACGCGCTTGCTTTTCTGGGTAAGACACCACTCGCAATTGCAAAAAGAACTGACCGGGAGTGGCTTGAAGTAAATAAAGAAAGGCGGCTTGCAAAAATACGACGGCTACAGCAGAAACCGCAATGATCATCAAAGCCGCAACGATCCCCTCTTCCGAACGAGAGTTCAGCAGAAAGAAAGTTTTCGCCTGACGAACCAGGCCCGACACCAAAAGACTGATGATTGGTGAAAAGATCAAAAAATCCAAAACAAGTGCAAGGAAACGGTCCATAACAAATGCGATCGCAGGCTCTTGCTTGAACTGTTTAGAATTATTGATTTCTGGAGCCGATAGATCTGGAAATAGCATACAGAACGTATCGGCTTGGGACAGAAAGGACTAAAGGAATTATTGAGTGAATCTCAGAGAGTGAACGCGGCCTTCGGAGTCGATTCCAAAGTGGGCTTTGCCTACGATAGTCTTGGAGTCGTCAATGAGGTTGAAGACTTGCTCCGATGCATCCGCTGTTTGCACGGGACTTACTTCGGAATAATCCAAGCCAAAAGCATCCGCATATTTCGTCAGGAAGCTGGCTTTATTGCTGATAGAAAGAGCCTTCTCCCCGGCCTGAGCATCGATAAACTCCAAGCTCTCAATTTTACCTTGAGAGATCTTCATACCGTATTTGCCTTCAAGATAACCAAAAATCAAATCATCGCGCAAAGTAGGCTTTTCAGCCAAGGCGGCAACGAAAGATGTTTTCTCAGAGGAAAGTTTTTTAGCGATTTCGTGTTCCCACTTTACGTCACGGGCAAACACACCCGGTTCGAAGCTCGCGATACCGCGATTCCCACGAGCACCCAATGCGGATTCGGAATTATCGACCAACCATTGGTTTACGAAGACAGTCATTAAAGCCACAGAGGCGATAGAAAGAACAAGGACAGCTTTTTGCTCCTGGACCTTGTCCTGGAATCTTTTACGGAAAGATTTGTCTTTAGGAAACTCTATCACTTTTGCATTCCCCATGTTCTGTTCTCCATCGCAAAGTAACTAAACCAGATCATTCAAAGGCTACCCTGCGAAGGGCGTGCCGCTTGTGCGGTACTTTAATTCTCTTAGACTCAGTATCACCGAAAATCGATTAAACAGACGCACAAAACTTGTTTGACGTCTCACAATGATCGTCTCATAACGAGCCACAAAAATCAGGTCCAGCCACACTCTTCAGACTCTAGTCCTGGTAAGATTTTACCCAGGAATCAATGCCAGCCTGCATTTGCGGCAGGTTGTAGTAGAGTACTTTATCTAATTGAACACCGTGTCCTTCGATACGATGACCTTTTCCACTGATATAAAGTGCTTCTGGAATAGAGATTTGCACTCCCGGTGCTAGCTCATCCATCGGATACCACACACCCACCAAAAGCTGACCCCGTGATGGCGCTCCTCTTAGTGGTGCACCTTTGTATTCTTTAAGCGCTTGAGCCACCATCTCCGCCACGGAAGATGTTCTGCCGTCCACAAGCACTTTCAAACTTCCCGAAAAACAGTTCGTCGAACGGAAAGTTCTTAAGTTTACTTCACGGTTTTTCTCTAAAATCTCAAGCTGTTTTTCATCATTCAAAATATCCGGCATTTCGGCTTTGCCTAAGTTTGACTTTGGCTTTTCCAGTCTCCCCACCAGAGTGGGTTCACAGATAAACATCGATAAAAATCTTAAGCCTGCGACGAAATTTCCGCCGGCGTTATTTCTTAAGTCGACAACCACAGAGCGATATTTTTTAAGTTCCTCTGCAATCGGTTTGATTTTTTCATCTTTGAAAAATTCTGCGCGGAATGATGGAATTTCCAAATGCGCCATTTTGTCAGAGATCTTAGTGATCTGCATGCTTTCATCGCGCTTCACCACACCCGGATGAAGCTTTAACGTGAATTCATCGTTCCCACGGTGAACTTGATAGTCGCCGGCTTCTGATTCCATTGCCCAGGAGCTGGGTTGCTCACCGTTGATTGTGACGATCACATCGCCTTTTTTAAAACCCAATCGCTCGGCCGGTGATTGGGGGAAAACTTTAAACACGACAAGTTCGCTATCCACGAACTCTCCACTTAATCCCGTCTCTTTGACTTCACCTTTCCAGATACCGCGGACTTCCGGAGCATCATAGATTTCTAAGTGAGAGACCTGCAGGGTGCTCAGTGTATTATTGATATCTCGAAGAATGAGATTTTTTTTGGTGTAAGGAGTGACCATCTGACTGCGCTGCATACACTGTCGATGCCACTGGGAAATCTCCTTGTTCGGGAGATAGATTTTATCCAGAACCAAGTCGCACACCACGGGGTATGGGTTCACAAACGATTGATTCATCGTAAGTTGAAAGGCGGCGTAAGCGCACCCCAGAGTTAAAATGACGGCGGCGATTCTATTTAACATTTCATCCTTGACGAAAAAATGGACTCCTTACGGAATCCATTTTTCCATTGTCCATTAAGCAATTTCCATTGCCGAAGACTTTCGAAAATTAAGCGGCAACCACAGTTTTCTTCTTGCGAGCCGCAGAAGGGTCAATGTGATATTGCTTAACTTTGCGATACAAAGTCGCGCGACCGATACCCAAAGCTTTAGCAGCTTCAGTCAGGTTGCCTTTGTATTGAGCGATCGCATTCTCAATTGCGTGTGCTTCCATCTCTTCCATTTTTTGAACGTTAGTAGATGTTGCAGTTGGCGTTGGGAACTGGATCAAGTTGTTACCATGACCAGAGTTATCAGTTGTCACTGGGCTGTTGCCAGAGATCAATGCTGGTACTCCAGCAGAAAGCTGTTGTCTGAAAAATGCATTATCAAGACCTTCTCTCCATTGAGCTGAAGAATAAGCCTGAACTGTCACATCGTGCTGCTCCCAGTACTTCTTAGCGTTTTCTACGGTTTCCTGGTTATCGCTCACCACGATCATTACTGTGCGTGACATTCTTGTCCTCCCTATTTGAAACAATTTGCAATCATATTTGACTCACTTTGTACCTATCGGCGTTTCATCGTGAGAATTTAGGGCTAGTTGCAATTTTTTTTTGAGACACTTTAACGGCGCCAAATCACTAGACTTTTGACGGGTACGAAAATACCAGTTGCATTAAAATTTGTGAATTCTGGGCAAAAAATGGTCGTTACTGGATGGCGATTGGTGGACGCACTGGACGTTTAAACGTCTCAACAGGCGTCACAAAAACGGGAGCTTCTGCTCTTAGTTCTACAGCTATGCTTTGAATAAAGGCGCCATATTTTGAAAGGCTCGTGTAATCACTCTTATGATGGCAATCAAAGAAGCCAGGGCGTGCCGCATGAGTCGCTCCGACAACCACCCACCCCTGCGCCGTTTTCAAATAGGCGGGGCCACCGGAGTCGCCGAAACAAGCACCCTTGTACTCAGTTTGATCAATGACCAAATAATCATCGACCAACGAATCCAAAGACACTTCGACTTGATTCATCGAAAGAGCCGCGGTGCCCTTTTCATCATTAGTTGTCCCAAATCCTGCAAGTAACAGCTTGCTTTGCAGAGGAATTTTATCGGTGTCTGCGTGAATCGCGACGGGATTGAATCCTTCAGGCGCGGGAGTATTCAATTTTAAAAGCGCGATATCGTGTTCGGTCGTCCAATAAAGGCTTTGATCCTCGCCTGGCTTTTGAACGGTGCCGTAATCCGGGTGAGAAATAAACTCTTCCACGCGGGTCATCGACAAAGTGGATTTCGGAAGTTCTTCTCCGAAGCTCACATACACGATGGTATAAACGGACTGCATGCAGTGAGCGGCTGTCACCACCAAGTTTTGTGAGATTAAGGTTCCCGTGCAAAGAAACTCTAAACCGCGGCGACCCGTGGTATATACGGCAACTGTTGCGGAACGGGCGAAGTCCGTGGATTTCACAGCTTCGCCGCCGATGATGGAAGTTTGAGATTCAATATCACCAGATAAATAGGCGTGAGGAGCTTGTCTGGAACAAGCCGCTGTCAGGATCAACGCTATAATTAACGATAATGATCTCAAAGCATTCCTCACCAAGTTAAAGTTCGAAGGCCTAAGGGCTTACGAATTGCGGATACTCACCTTGCATCGTTTCTGCTGAATAATTCAAGAAGTCTTTATAGTTAACAAGGAGTGTATAGTTGCCGTAGTTGTGGCAATCAACATAACCCGTTTCAGGGCCACGGGTGGCACCCGCTAAAATCAGACCCATTGACGTTTCGATATACGCAGGACCGCCGGAATCTCCGTTACAGGCACCCGTTCCACGGGTTTGATTCACCACGATATCAAGGTCACGGATTTGTACGAATTCAACTTCCGTTTTCTGCAAAACCGTCGTCTTAATAGTTTTGGTTTCAGACATGCGTCCCCAGCCCACTAAGGTCATTGCGTGGCCCGGCTTTAAAGCATTTCCGTCATCCCAGATAGGAACGGGAGAGTACCCTTCAGGCGCACCGCCGAGTAATTTCACAACAGCGACGTCATTGATGGTACGACCTGTACGTGGATTTTGGCCGAAATCACGGTGACTGATGGCTTCTTCAATTTCTACCAAACGGGAATCATTCCAGTCAGAAGGGATCGTCGTGCCAAAAAGAATTTTAGTAGGAATACGCTCGAACAATTCTGCGCAATGAGCCGCAGTGACAACCATGTCATGCGAAATCAATGTGCCCGTACAATAAGCTGCGATATTTCCTTCACGCGTTTGCGCAACGATCCCTACCGCTGAAGCAGCATAAGCTTCATTATCTGAAACATCGGAGCCGTTGATGATAGCGGCTTTTTTCGCGTCACCCACATGGGTGACGGCTGGATTATTTTTAGTACAAGCTGCCAGCGCCAGCAGCGGAATCAAAACGAGTTTTTTCATAAATGTTCCTTCTTAAAAATCTTATTCCGTAAATACCAAAGCCTCGCCACCCAAAGCTTCAGCGACTTTCTCAAGAAAATCTCTAAAGCCTGGAAGAGAAGCATACACAACATTATGATGGCAATCCTGTGCACCGTAAGCCGCACCACTGGTCGCGCCCACGACAACCAAGCCTTTATCCGTTCTTATATAAGCGGGCCCACCGGAATCACCCCAGCAAGCTCCCGTGCCCTTGGTTTGATCCACCTCAATACGACGGTCTTCAACTTTCACAATATTCACATTCGTCCACTGCAAGTACTTGGACATGGCCGAGTAGCCTTCTTGAGTACGACCAAAACCCGCGATCAACAATTCCTGATCCGGTGCCAACGAAGATTCTGATCCCAAAATAGGAACCGGAACTGCCCACTTGGGTGCCGAAGTTAAAAGTTTAATCAAAGCGACATCTTTTAACTCATTAATCGTGCGCATCGCATCGGTCATCCCTTGCGGCGGATGAACCATGTCATAGGTATAAACGCGCTCAATTTCACGAAGCTCCCCTTCATTTTTCGAAGAGTAAGTTTCGGAGCCAAATGAAACTTGAACCTGATAGCCCGACAAATGAGGATCCACACAGTGAGCCGCCGTCACCACCAGGTCTTTTGAAACCAAAGTTCCCGTGCAATAAGATTTTGTACGATCGGCATCCACCATCACCAAGGCCACAGTAGATCGTGAAAGATCACTGTCATACTCTGCCGTCTGACCATTGATGATTTTCTCCCCTTGCATTGCTGGAGAGGGCCCCGAATTCTTATTAGAACAGGCCACCAAAGCAACTAAAGGAAGCAGCATCCACATCTTCATCCGCAAAAACTCCAAGTAAAAAATGATAAATTCACTTAAGCGAAATCCGGGCCAGAATTTTAACGATCAACAGGCCTATAAAGGAGTTGAGGGAGAGCCGCCCCCAAAAGCAGGAACCTTTTACCAACAGAGCCGACAAACTATTAGACAGTTTCAGCGCCCCCAAAAAGGCAAAAAAAAGACCGCCTTGTAAGCGGTCTTTCGAATCAAATCCAATTTCAAATTTCCAATTTCTATCTGCGGCCGGATTTGATTTTCACTTGAAGTTTAGAGATCAAGTGAACAGCCATTTTCTCTTGCACGCGGCACATTTTAAGTTCGTCGCGGCGGTAAGATCTTTGAGAAGGAGTCAAAGTTCCAGTCTCAAGTTCCATTTCGTAATCAAGTTTAGAAGAACGGATGCCTTCTAGCTCTTTAGTTTGTGTTTTGAAAAGTTTCGTTACGCCAGACAATGGAGCAACTTCGATCCACTCTTCTTTACCACGGTACCAGCTCACCATACGCAAGAAGCGAGCTTTATTTTTTGCTAGAGTGAATTTTGGGAAACCTGTGTCTGGAAGCTCAAGGATGTTTTCAACATCATCAAGGTTCAAGTCATCTTCTTCACCTTCACCAAGAAGGTTGTCAGAAAGTCCCGCTAATACTGCAGCTTCTGATTCCTCATCTACGTCGATATCGAATGCTGACGTTTTTTTGGTATTCTTCTCATCAAGGTCAGAATCCAAATCAGAATCAATTTCTTCGGCCATGTTATTGCCTGGATTGATCAAAGCGAGCCTCCCCCAAGTACCAAGTACAGTACATATCTTTTAAAACACTGATTGAAAGTGGGATGAGTTATATCGCAACTTTCACGATGACACAATATGTTAATTGCGTGAAAAAAGGTGAAAATCACAGGATCGTCTCTACAAAGCCGAAACTCTCTTCGGATTTTTTCGTCGACCCTGCGTGCCTATTTTACGAGCAAAAACTATTTATAAGCAGTCACATCCACTCTGAAACCACCGGTTTTTTTCCAAAAATATTTATTGGTCGCAGTGATACGAATTGCTGTGATGGGACGACCCTCTAGGTACGCGTTTCGGGAGGATCCGGCCACCAATTCACCGACTAAATTGTACTCATAACGGGTGTCTGGATAGTCGGCATACATAATATCGACAGATTTAATTTTCACATTGTTGCGTGTTCCCGTGAGTCCGATTCGCGTTACACGGCGCCAAGTGCTGTTGGGATAGAAAGTAAAAGTACGCTCTTTAAAGCGCCCTGTATCCCCTACTCCTAAGCTGTAATCTCGGGATTGGCCGTCGGGTGGTCGAGGATATTGCGGAGGCTGAGGGTCCTCTGGCGCAGGATATGGTGGAGGTTGCGGACGAGGATGAGGCGTAGGCTCTTGATGACCCGGCTCATCCGGAAGTGGCATCGGAAGATCCTCTTCGGCGTGGGAATAAGCGAGGGAAAAAACAGTGAGAATAAGTACAATCCATTTCATGGCGCTGGCCTCCTATTCTCTCAGAAAATAAAAAACCAGCGTCCCTTTCAATCACTGAAAGGATGGATTGTCAGAAAACAGTTAGTCGAAACGCAAGTGCTTAACGGATTCGCCTGAATCTCGTAGTTCACGAAGTGCATCAATCCCGATGTTCAAATGTTTATCGACGAAATTCGTCGTTACTTTTTTATCGCTTTCCTCAGTTTTTACACCGTCAGGAATCATCGGATTATCGGATACCAACAGCAAAGCTCCGCGAGGGATTTCGTTTACGAAACCAGTAACGAAAATAGTTGCGGTTTCCATATCCACAGCCATCGCACGAGTTTTCGTCAGATATTCTTTAAACTGCTCATCATGTTCCCAGACGCGACGGTTTGTCGTGTAAACCGTGCCTGTCCAATAATCGCAGTTATGTTTCGCAATCATCGAGGAAACAGCACGTTGCATACGGAACGATGGCAGTGCGGGAATTTCCGCTGGCAAGTACTCATTACTTGTTCCCTCACCGCGAATCGCAGCGATAGGTAAAATGAAATCACCCAGTTGGTTTTTCTTTTTAAGACCTCCGCATTTACCCAAGAACAGAACTGCTTTGGGATTGATTGCAGAGAGAAGATCCATACAAGTTGCAGCCAATGCTGAACCCATACCGAAATTAAGAATTGTGATGTTTTCTGCCGTCGCACTTTGCATCGGGCGATCCAAGCCCTGAACCGGGACATTGAATTTTTCTGCAAACATTCTTACGTAATTGCCAAAGTTCGTTAGCAAAATGTAGTGGCCGAACTCATTCAGAGGGACGCCAGTGTAGCGGGGAAGCCAGTTATCTACGATTTCCTTTTTTGTTTTCATTCTTGTCCTTAACTTTTCTATCGTCAGATGAATTGATCAAGGATAGCATGCTTTTACCGCACAGAAAAGGGGCATTATATGAGCGTCACTGAAAACAGCATTCTAATGGAGATTCCTCCGCGTTTACTTTCATTGGGTGGCGGCTCTCAAGTGCATCGCATGATTCCCTACGCAAAGAAGCGCATGGTCGGACCCTTTATCTTTTTTGATTATTTTCCGGCAACGGAATTCCCTCCCCAAGATGGAATTCACGTGCGTCCTCACCCCCACATTGGCCTTTCAACATTGAGTTATCTTTTAGAAGGGCAAGTTCTTCACCACGACAGCTTGGGAAACAAGCAATTATTAAATCCGGGTGATGTGAACTGGATGACGGCGGGCGAGGGTATTTCCCATTCGGAAACCACTCCACCCGATTTGAAAGACATCCCTCACCGATTGCATCTGTTGCAATTTTGGGTGGCTTTGCCACTGGCTGAAGAAGATCGCAAACCTAGTTTTAATCATCATCCCAAAGCCACAATCCCGCGCTTTAAAGTGAAAGATGCCGATGTCGTGATGATCGCCGGGGCTGCTTTGGATCACGCCTCCCCTGTCGAAGTTTTTTCTGACTTATTTTTCATGGATGTTCACTTGAAAAAGGACAAGGAATTTTACTTCGATCCAAAAGGTGATGAGCTGGCGTTTTACATTTTAAAAGGCAGTCTTAAAGTTGGCGACAAGGTGATTCCGCCCGATGATTTCGTGGTGCTAAATCAAGGCTCGGCTTTGCATGTGTTTGCTGCCGAAGATTGTCAGTTCATCGTTCTGGGAGGCACACCTTTCCCAGAGCCGCGCCATATTTATTGGAATTTTGTTTCCTCCTCCAAAGAGAAAATTGAAGTCGCCAAAGCCCGATGGGCCAGCTTAGAGTTCCCTCAGGTTCCAGGCGAGCCGGACATCATTCCTCTGCCAGAATCATAGGAGAACTGTCGTAAAACCTGACACCTCTAAATAAATTTCCCGTTAGTTCTCATTGAACTCCTGTAATGGATAAGTTGAAGTGGTTTTGTGTTAAAACTGCTTCGATATTTTCTTTCGATCAGGAGACTTTATGAAACTTCTTATTTCTTTATTCGTCATGGCTTTCGCCGTGCAAGCCCATGCTGCACCTTACGAGCTCGCCTACCGAATGCAAAGACCCGATGGTTGTGAATTCATCTGGCCCTTCCATGAAAAAGGTGCTCCCCCAGAAGGTGTTGTTTGGGAGGGTAAATGCTCTGGTAACAAAGCTCAGGGTTATGGCCTAATATATGAAGAGAATTCCTCAACGTCCTATTTCATACGTTATTCTTCTGGCAATAATTATCCGTTTGTTATGGAAATCAAAAATGGTGTTGCGAAACCAGTTTTCCTTGAGCCAACTGGTGAAGGCATCGTTCCCGATTACGATGGCTGCCGCAAATATAAAAAGGAATGTGACATTCATGTGAAGATGTACAATGAAATGAAATCTTCACTTCCTAAAAATCCAAATGCGGGTAAATCAGCTCGCGACTCAGGCAAAAACTCCGACTCATCTTCAAATTCATTATCAAATGGCGGCGGCAGCACAGGTCCTATCACTCCCCCGCCTGCTGATTTCTTAACATCAATCAAAGGTGAGCGTGTTGCATGTACAGAGGCAGCTATAGGTGCATTCGGTTATAAAATGCAGGACAAGTATCGCAATGAGCTTAATTCTAATAGCATGTGCACGGTGGCTCGCGGGACTGCGAAGGCTCATTATGAAGTTATCATTACGATTGAAAAAAGCTGTGCTCCAGGGATGATTCCTCAGGTGGCCGATATGCAGCCTTTGCGTGAGGTCTTGCAAAGCGCCGTAGATACCATTGAATTCTCCTGCCCTTATTAATTCGCCCTGAAAAACTAAAAACACTCGAAGCCTCTGCAGACGCAGGGGCTTTTTGTTTTTAAGACGCGGCGGCGCATTACGGTATCATTTGATTTACATTAGGCATCATGGGTAGTCTTGCGATGGATGTGCGGCTGTAGTTCAGCTGGATAGAGCACCTGGCTTCGAACCAGGGGGTCGGGAGTTCGAATCTCTCCAGCCGCACCATTTTTTTCAGCCGTCTGCGGCTTTCACTTACCTTGCAGCATTTCATTCAAACCTGTTTCGATTGACCCCAATTGCGAATCCAAATAGCTCTTATATGTCTTCCCATTTTTAAGGAGCTTATATGAGAAAACTGATTTCTATCGTGGCTTTTATGACTTTCGCTGCTGTGACGGCAAATGCGTCTTACATTAACGTTCGCGGCGTTTGGGGAACAGACGCACTGAACTGGGAAATTCGCGGTGATGAAAAGCAACAAACCTGGGACTTGATGACAGGTTCTGTGCAAAAAATTTTGGCGATCCAAGTAACAGACGCGAACAACGTGCAAATCACTTCTGCTGATGGCAAGTCGGCTTTGGCAATTGCTTATGCTCCAACGACGACTTTGTTCAAAGGGCAGCTTGATGGTCGCGCCGTTGATTTGAAAGTCGATCACACGAACAACGGAACTCACTGGTTTGCGGGAGTTTTCAAAAATCACCGCCCCTCTTTGCGTATTGATGTTCCGAAAAATGAAAATGAAGGTCGTGCGACAGGTTTCTATAAAAATGAATTGGCAGACCTTTATATTCTACCCACAAAAATGGGTTATTATCTTAAAGGTTACATGAATGGTTACTGGATCGATCTTGATATTAAAAAGAACGAAGACAGAACTTATTCCTTCGAAGGCTCGTACCTTAGCAAGAAAATGTCTTTGTCAGTGACTGCTGATACTGCGATTGATGATGTGATTGAGTACTTATTGTTAGATATGCCTGTTCCGGGAGTCGACTTCTTGAATCTTAAAAAAGAAGGCTTCTAATTCCCTTTCTTAGACAACAATAACGAAGGCCAGTGTAACGCTGGCCTTTTTTTATTTGGGGAACAGCTCGCACCTGCTGGAACGGCGGCAATTGACACTCCTCCTGAGACTCCTCATCATGAGAATATAAGGAGTCGCTCATGAAAAAACTTTTGGCTGTGTTCGCTGTTGCTACCGTTTCTGTTAGTACGCATGCTGATGAGGGCAAGATGCCTTCCCCACCTTTTAAATCTGATTATGGTCACTATGAAATTACGGGTTGTGCGGGGCAGACTTTTCAATTGGACTGCAAACTGAAATCGGTGACGATTGGTGCTGCGAATCCTGATACAAATCCTAAGGGTAAAGGTCCTTCCGTGGGCTTCGTGTTCAAGTCTGAAACCGATACCACAGTGAAAAGTGATATCTGGCTTTCCGCTGCCGACAAATACGAAGTAGAAGACGACAAGTCTACTTTGACCACAGACAAAACTAAAAACACCACGAACTGGAGTGAAGAATCTCAAGAGATTACTCTGGATAAGTCAGATGCCAAAGAGTGGACTTTGACATTCGTTGTGAATCGCGAAAATCTTGGCAAGTCGATCAAACGTCAGATCGAGTTTAAAATTAAGAAAAAATAATTCAATAAAGCAATCTCCTTGTGACAGATTGAATTCACAAGGAGAACTTATGAACAAGATTTTGATTATCGCTGCGTGTTTGGCAGCGAAAGGGGTTTATGCGGCTGACTCTCGTGATTTCGACGCCAATGGCTTAACGAAAGTGTCCGTAGAAAACTACAATGGCGAAGTGACTATCAACGCCACGGATGGCTCCAAATCCATCGTGACAGTCACAAAAAACACCATGCCTGACATGTGCAAAGTGAACGCCGAGCGCTCCGGAAAAAGTCTTTCCATCGAAGTAAAACGCAAAGGCAAAGCCGAGTGCCAAGTCGACATCGACGTCAAAGTTCCTAAAATGGTCAAGCTGGATCTGGAAGTCGGCACTGGCAAAGTGGCGATCAAAGGAACTCAAGGCCACCTGACTTTCAAAATGGGAGCAGGCTCCTTTATCGCAGATGGTACCTTTGACAGTGTTGATGGTAAAACCGGCGCGGCAACAACAGAAATCAAAGGTCTCACTGGCGACACGGAATTTAAAACGGGCGCTGGAAACGTGACACTGCAATACGCTTCGCTGCCACAAAAAGGCAAATTGGAATTTAAAAATGGCAGCGGCAATTCAGTGCTCTTGCTACCCAAAGGCAGCCAAATCAACGCCAAATTGACCGCTTATACGGGACATATGGAAAATGAATTCGGCTCCAACAAAGACGCTCAATTCTCTGTTGAAGCGAAATCCGGCTCCGGCGACCTGAAAGTTAAATCATACTAAGTGCGAATTTTCGGAGCGTCTGAGAAGAAGTTAAAGAAATTGAACCATTGTTCTGGATACCGGTTCATCACTTCTTCCAGACGCGCAACATACTGGGTAAGCAAGTGCCCGACCTGCTCTTCTTTTGGCAAATGCGCCACCGATTCTGACTTGAAAGTATAAACCTTGTATTTCAGATCTTTCGCTTTAAATGCGAAAACAAAATAGATCTCGGCCTGACTTGCTAAGGCCACCCGCATGGGAGTGGTATCAAACGCGGCAAGCTTTCCGAAAAACAGGCGTAGATCCAGGCTGCGGCTGACGGGGCGATCCCCCATCATTCCGACAAAGTGACCGTCGTTCAGGTGATCCTTTACTTTCAGAATGGTATTTTCGGAAAGATTGAAAAACACCACTTCCGCCTTACTACTTTGCGAGGACTGATGAGTGTACTGCCCCGGAATTCCATGCATCACCGCGAGCATCTTTTTCTCTGAAGGAAGTCCAGCAAAGAAAGTCATGGCGAGTTCCCAGCCACCCACGTGACTTGCCACTGCCACCAGACCATTGGGACTGGTTTCTACGTTTTGCACAAAGGCCTGAACGCTTTCATCCAGTTCATAGCCAAATACCAATTCCTGGCTTTCGCGCTGAACGGCACGGTCCACCAATGTTTGCGCAAAGACCATTAACTGCGCAAAGATTTTTCTTTGACGTTGCCACCAGCTGTATTGCGGGCGCACCACTTTCCAATACTCGTTGAAATACAGTCGGGTTTTGCGAGCGAAAAGGTAATAATAAAAAACCACGAAGTTTAAAAAGAAATAAGCAAAGCGCAGTCCCAGGCTTTTTAACATCAAGCGCATGATCATAATGCCGGTGGCATTTTTGTTTTTACCAGTCCAACCTTTGGCATCGGCTTTCTCGCGACCCACAGTTTTTAACAGGTACATCGCAACAAAAGAGATCGCACCTAAACCCAATCCTAAAACCACAGATCCCAGCCCCCAGGCCGTGAAAAATCCTGCAGCGGAGTCGTCATGTTTTCCAAGCATGGTTTCACCAATGGCTTTTGAGACCCAAACCAGGAATGGAATAAAGGGAGGCAAAGAAATATTTGTTCCCACCCACATGTATACAAAGTTCAGACGGAATACGAGACTAAAGAGACCGGCGATCCCCGTGTGCAATCCATATAAAGGAGTTGCGCCGATGAAAACTCCCACTGCAAAAGCCAAAGAGCTGCGAAATGGCGAAGTCTGTTCACGCATCATCGCGGCGACAGTCAAAACCGTATTCAGGATGCCGATGCGCGTATTGTCTTTGATTTTATGAAAGTGACTGACTCTTTTCTCCGGTGGAAAATATTTAACGGAAATTTTGACATTTTTGATTTCCACATTTCGCCAGATCAAGCGAGTCAGAACTTCAATTTCAAAATCATACTTGGTGCAGAAAAATTTCATATTCTGCAAAAAGAAGAGCGGATAAATGCGGTAACCGCTCTGCGAATCAGCGACGCCCACATCCGTTTGATAGCGCACCCAAAAATTTGAAAACTTTTTCCCGAATGTGCTGGAGCCCGGCACATTTTCAACTTGCATATCGCGGTCGCCGACAATCAAAGCCCACGGGTTTTCGCGTGCCGATTGCACCAACAACTTCATGTCCTTGGGGTCATGCTGATCATCGGCATCAATAGCAATAAAGTGCGAGAATCCACGACGAAGGGTTTCTTTAAAACCAGTTTGCAGGGCCACGCCCTTGCCTTGGTTCACTTCATGACGAACAAAGCTTACGCGAGGATGGCTGTCGGGGTGTTTGTCTTTAAAAAGACGTTCCACCGGAACATCGGAGCCATCATCAATAACTAGAACTGGAAAGTCACACTCTAGCAAGCAGCGCTCGATCACATCGACCACCGTGCGGGGGTTATTGTAAACCGGAATTCCAACTACAAATCTGCAATTCATACTACAACGCCGCCTTTACCTGGCCCCAGACACTGTCACGCAAGTGAACAGCATCCTGGTATTGGCTTGCATCCACTGCTGGAAGCAAATTAATTTTGACCGGTTGAAAAGGATGAATAAATAAATCACCGCGACCCATGACTTGATCCGTGCCTTGAATCGAAAGAGGCACCACCAGGGCACGGCTTTCAATGGCCAAAGAAAAAAATGCGGAACCAAACTTATTCACCGAAGGAAATCCTTTATCACAACGGGTTGTCTCAGGGAAAATAAGGACCGACCGATTTCGCAAAAGCAAGCGATCACGTAAAAGCTTTAATCCCACCATCAAAGAATTCGGACTCCCCTTTTCCACTGGAATAAAACCAGCCACCACCATAAAGGGCGCAAAGAAGATATTATAAAAAAGGGAACGTTTCGCAAGCCCGCGCAGCCCGGGTATGTAGGAGATCAACAAAAAAGTATCCAAATTCGAGCGGTGATTGGCGACGAAAATAATTCTGCGCGTTTTGTAGCGATCATAAAATCCCACGATGTCATGCAAATTTGTTTCACAACGCAGCCACGGCTGAATCTTAAGCAAAAAGCGGATGGCCAAACACTGCACGTACTCTCCGGCATAACGGATGCGATCAGAAGCCCACTGCCAAGGAGTGAACAAGACAGCCACGAGATAAATCGCAAATGTGAGCAGATAGCCGAACAGGATGCCGATCACGCCAATCGTCAGGGCAAAATAAATTGACCAGAATATTCTATGAAACCTATAACTGACTGTGTTCGGCATGAAAATCACCCTAGCATAGGATTTCTTGAGATGTCAAAAATTGCACTTGTCACCGGAGCTTCTTCAGGAATTGGTCGCGCCATTGCTATTCGCCTGGCTCAAGATGGATTCAACCTTCGCGTGCATTACAATTCCAATCTCAAAGGTGCCGAGGAAACTTTGGCGGAAGTAAAAAAGCACTCCCCCGAAAGCAGCCTTCTGCAGTTTGATATGGCCGACGCCGAACAAGTGGAAGCTTCCTTAAAAGATATCGACGTTCACACGTTAGTAAATAACGCCGGCATGCATATCGATGGGATGTCCGCTTTGATGTCTAATGATGCTTTTGAAAAAGTCGTCAAAACAAATCTTTTTGGTCCGTTCTATATTTCTAAAATCTGCGCAAAAAAATTATTGCTTAAGCGAGCGGGTTGCATCGTGAATATCTCCTCCCTTGCTGGTCAAACCGGAAATGCAGGTCAGGTGAACTATGCTGCCAGCAAGGCAGGTTTGATAGCTATGACTAAGACCATGGCAGCGGAGCTGGGGCCGCGGGGAATTCGCGTCAATGGCGTGGCTCCAGGACTCATTGAAACCGAAATGATCACATCGATTCCTCACCTGGAAATATTGAAAAAGCAAATTCCTATGGGTCGCTTTGGAAATCCCGAAGAAGTCGCTGGTGTGGTTTCATTCTTGTGTTCGAAGGATGCGGCCTACGTGAACGGTCACACCATCAGTGTTAATGGGGGTCTGTTTCCATCATAAATTTATAAGAAGTCGTCTTAATTTTGACTTCGTACTGACCCTTGGTTTCTACCAGCATATTTAACGGTATCCCAAGAGCGTCATAACCGGAAAAAGTCACGTGGGCTTTGATGCCATCCTGATCAATATGAATTTGATCTCCTTGAATACGGGGATCGGATTTCTGAAGATTTACGATGGTTTTCACCAATTTAAAAATCTTTATGAAAAAATCTTTGTGCTGATTGATTTGCTCAATCGTGCTTTCGGCCTGAATCGGCTGTCCTTCGACTTCTTTGATTTTGAAAAGTGAAAATCCAAAGGAGTTATAGCCATAGAATAACATCTCTGCGGGTTTTTTCTGAACGATGCAGCTAAAATCAAAATTTTGCACAGGTTTTGAAGCCGATACTTCCACTTCAACATCTTGAGAGTACCGTCCATCTGGGAAAAGTAACTGCCCCTGACCGCTCGGCACCACTTGCTTGCTCGCGCAGGCCATCAAAAATAAGAAGGGCAGGTAAATCAGCTTTCTCATCTTTTTGATCTTTTCATAAATCGTTGCTCCATCAGCAGAAACTTCTTAAGACCCCAGCGCGTTCCAAAATAAGTTCCCACAGTTCCAAAGAATAAAGCAAAGCCCAGCTGATGCAAGATAGGATGTTTGGCAAAGACCATCGGAAAAAACCCGATAACATTGGTCATGGCGGCCAATCCTAAAACAGATTGAATGATGTTGTATTCCTCTTCAGGTTGTTTAAAGGCGTAAAAATCTGTAACGAAAACACCGTAATCGATACTGAAACCAAAGACCATCAAAAGCCCCAGGACGGAAATCAAATCCAGGGAGCCGCCTTTAAAGAAATTCGCGATATAAAACAAACCTAAACCACTTAAGAAGGGAATATAAGCTGCCACGACCCAATACAAGTTGCGATAGTACACAAAGAGCACCATCGTAGAAAGCAGCAATGCCACTGGAATCATCCACTTAAGATCGCTCTCCAAAGAATCCGAAAAACCCTTGATGGAATCCACCAACGAATGAGCGTCGGGATATTTTTCTTTAATCAGATTTTTTTGTGCGGATGTTTCGCCAAAGAAAACAGAAATGAACTGTCCCCGCCCCACCAAATGGTTCAGATAATCTTTCCCGGCTAGATCTGCAAACTGCAAAACCTTATGATCATCGGCGCAAACATTGTTCACGAAGGGCGCAAACACTTTGGATTCCGTGACGGAGAGATTTTTAGAAAGATAACCGCAGCCACTTTCCTCCCATGACTGGATATTTGCTTTTTGAACTTCTTGAGGAGGCAAGTACTCCCCTAGGCCCACATAGGAAATCTTATTGGCGGTACTCCATGACTGCTCCTGATCCGTTTTCACGTAGAGATCTTTTTCGTCATGCAATAACAAATAGGTTTCGCGCTGAGCCCCTTGAGAGAAAAACCAATTTGTCGCTTCCTGATCACCCGGCAATTGATAGTTGAATTTACGCAGGTCGAAACTCAGGTCTACGCGGAAAGAACCCACGATTCCTAAAACAATCAAAGCCGCAATCACAATGCCGCTCCCGCGGAAGTCGGGAAAATACCAATCAATGGGTTTCAAGGTAAAATACTGCGGAAGGTATTTGCAAAGAAGGAAGAAGATCACAAAACCGAATAAAATGCCCAGGGTTCCAAATACCATCATCTGGCGGATGAGTGGAATTCCACTGAAAGCCAAAATTCCCAGGCCCACCAGTGTTGTCAAAAATCCAACGAGATTGGATTTCCAGGTTTGTTTGGATTCCTGATTGAACGCTCCGTGCAGTCCATAATCCACGGCAAGGCCCACAATTCCCGAACCAAATGCCAATGTCAGGCCATGAATGCTGCCATAAAATAATTCGGTCACCCATCCTGCCAAAAACATGGCGATGGCAACCGGCGGAAACAGCAGCAAAGCGCCGACTCGGCCTTTTAGAACCAGAAAGGCGATAAAACCCACCAGAACTGCAACCCCCACCCACGAAACGATTTCCATGTCTTGGTGAACTTGTTTTTCGTTGGAGTAAGAAGCCCCATGGGCACCGACCAGATGAACGTCGTCAAATTTTTGGAGGTCGTCCATCATGTCTTGAACATTCGTCATCTTGGGTTGAACTGCAAACTGCAATGGAATCACCAGGCGCTGCGATTTAGGTTCGAGCAAAAATCCTTGTTCGCGAGTGAACGCTGCCGGCGTCATCGCCTGACTTTTTTGCAGGTAAATCTGCCACTGATCCGTCGGGTCCATTCTTTTTAAATTAAAGAAATCTTTTTTATCAGAGCTGATAAAGCTCAGCTCTGCCATCGCGTTTTGAATGGCACCTTGATAGTGCATCGGGGAATCTGGCGTGGCGTGAAAGTTTTCACGCAAAACAAGATCCTTGGACCATTCTCCGAGTGTGCCAGTAAAGCCACCAATATCATCACCGCAGATCAATCTTTTGACACTTTTCCCCTGAAACTTTTGAAGTTCCTTACACAAGATTCTGGCTTTTTCATAATCAGCTTTTCCTTCGTGGGGATTGATAACCAAAAAGTTCCACCAAAAAACGGGGAACTCAGTTTGTGAATACTGCAGGTACTTGAGGCTTTGCGGAAAGAAGATATCAACCGAATCATCGATTTTAGCCTGGGCTGAGCAAACAACCAGTGCTGTCAGCAAAGACAGCATTGTTGACAGGATCTTTAACGAGCGCATTTTTCATCTTTCGCAATGGCAGAGGACTGCGTTTTCATATTTAAAAAATCGATTTGAATTTCATCCTTGGATTTTTCCAGAATCACAACCTTTTTAACCAGGCCGGATTTGCCGATATCCAGAGTCGCTGATTCAAAAAATGCCTGAGCGGGATTTTTCGGGTTCAGTAGAAATGAACCACCTTGTTTTTGAATAACAAATTCTTCCGCAATACGCGATTGGTTCATGGTGATAATCTTAAGCAGACTTGCAATCTGGTCACCCGCCTCGCGACCGACCTCAGAAAATTTTAAGTTTTTACGCTTCATCGGAGTTCCGGAATCCACCACGATTCCCACTCCATCAATACAGATATTTGAGGGCTTCGGTTTTTCGATATTCCAGTGAAAGACAGAAGTATCCGGTGTCGGGCGCAGGACCTGGAAGTTCCCTTCTGTTTTGATTTCCACATCCAGCTCTTTTAAACTTTTAGACTGCTTAAACTGTCCACTCAGCTTGGTGAACTCCGCCAACTTCAAGTCCCTCAAGGCTCCTGCGTCTTGCGTTGCAGCAAGCGAAAACTGAGCAACGACATAGGAAACAAGAAAAATCAGAATTTGTGGGCGGACTCTCATAAAAAACTCCAAACGAGTTGAATTGGAAGTAATTTGATATATCATCTCGCCTATGGAAAAAGAACAAGTTCGAAATGATTTAACTTCCAAGGTCATCGATATCATCTTCACAACTCTGAATTTGAAGCACATCGATAAATCCAGCGTCAATGCGACAACAGCTATCACTCAAGGCGGTTTGAATCTTGATTCAATCGATATTCTGGAACTGATCGTGAATTTCGAAACAAGTTTTGGAATCAAACTGAACGAATCCGAATCCTATGCCCAGCATTTCCGCAACATTGGATCTATCGTCGAGTTCATCGAAACGAAACAAAGCCAATAGCATGAAATCCATCAAGGTTGTAGGACTCGGAGCTACCTGCGCTAACGGAGTGAACAAAGAGGAAATCTTTGCCTCCATCAGCCAAGGCTCCTCCGCGATTCTTGATTCAGGGTTAGCCACTCTTTCTGAATCGCAGTGGCAAGAAGTTACCAAAACAGTTCCTACAGAATTTCATGACAGCCGATGTTCTTTATTGAATGTTCACAGCTTGCGCGCAGCCCTTAAAGAATCCGGCTGGAGCCAGGAAGATCTGAAGAACACCGGTTTTATTTTCGCCTCCACCACATCTCAGATTGATCAATGGGAAAAGCATCTACCGTTCTACAAAAAAAACGGCTACGACCTGGAAAAAATTAAGTCCAGCGTGGCGAATCAGTCTTTAGGCACACCCGCCTTGCGCCTGGCTGAGTTTTTCGGAATCAATGGACCTGTTTCCCTGATCACCTCCTCTTGCACAGCGTCTTTGCAAGCGATTGCTATGGCGACTCTTTGGATTCGTACGGGAAAAGTGAAACGTTGTGTGGTGGGTGGGACCGAAATTCAAAGTGATTTAACCAAAGTGGGCTTCGGTTCCTTACGCCTGCTTTCAAAAGAAAATGCCAAACCCTTTGATAAAGACCGTACAGGAATTAATCTGGGCGAGGGCAGTGCCTTTCTGTGTTTAGAACAAAGCGATCTTCGCTTTGAGAGCGCTTGGGGATATGTCAGTGGCGTGGGCCTTTCTACGGATGCGCATCACCCGACCTCGCCTCATCCGGATGGACTGGGATCGCAGCGCGCGATTCAAATGGCCCTGCACAATGCCAATCTTTCTGCTTCTGAAATTGCGTGGATTTATTCTCACGGCACGGGATCTCCTGCAAATGACCTGGCCGAAGCAAAGGCCATCAATCACCTTTTCCCGCAGAATCCCTTTGTGACTTCGACAAAATCCAGTCACGGACATACCTTGGGTGCATCAGGTGCCCTGGAATCCGTCATGGGTTTAATGGCGATGCAGCGGCAACAAATTCTTCCCACGGCTTGTTTCGAAAATGCAGATGATAAGATTCAGCTGAAGATTCCGAAGGTCCTTGTTGAGCACACGTATTCCCACTTTTTGAAAAACAGTCTGGGTTTCGGCGGAATCAACGCTGCGGTGATATTCTCAGCGGAGGCGCAAGCATGAAGCTTTTAGCGGAAGATACATTACGCAGTGCTGACGTTGATATGGATTCTTTAGATCCTTCCTATCGTCGCGCGACCATGAATATGGCACTTACAACTTTGACGGCGCAAAACGTGTTAAAGAATCTGCCTGAAGGCGTTTCCAAGTCTGATATTTCGTTCGTGGTTGCGACTCATTTCGGAGAAGTGAATTCGACTTTGGAGTTTTTGAACACTTATCACGAGACTCAAACTCCTCGCCCTATTTTGTTCCAAAATAGCCTGCACAATTCCACCCTGGGTTTTGCGAGTATTCAACTGGGTCTCACGGGCCCGTGCATGACAGTCAGTTGTGACCTGGAAACTGTAAAATCCGCCCACGAGATGGGTCAAAACCTTCTGACCCTGACACCCTATGTCCTTATCTCTATTGTTGATTGCGTTCCTGATGCACTCACTGAACACTATTTAGAGAAGTTCCCCTTTTTGGGCGAACACTTAAATGAAGCCACAAGCTTTCTTTACGCAAGGGCCTAGATGTTTTTCTTTCGCCAAAGTCCACTGATTGTCAGACGCATTCACTCTGCGAAGAATGAAATCTATCTGACATTCGATGATGGACCGACTGAAGACTTTACCCCAAGAGTTTTGGATCTTTTAAAGGAAGCGGATGCCAAGGCCAGCTTCTTTGTCATTGGTGACGAAGCTCGCAAACATTCCGCGATTTTAAAACGCATCCTGGAGGAGGGCCATGGGCTTTTCACACACTCGTTGGATCATGATTACCGTCATTATTTTCGCCGCACACCGTATGTGAAAAATTGGATTGAAAATTCACTAGCAGATCTGAATCACCAATCCGGCCAACCCCACAAGGCTTTTCGTCCCCCTGCCGGCGTCATCACTCCACCGTTAGTCAAAGCCGCAGAACAATTGCAATGCCCCTTGGTATTGTGGAATCACCGCTTTTTTGACACTGCTCACGAGTTCACCGAAGACAAAGTGCAGGAAAACCTCAAGCACCTGCAACCCGGCGATATTGTTTTGCTGCACGATCGACAAAAAACTGTTCGCCAAGATTTATTTTTGAAAACCCTGCGCAAATATTTGCAAGATATCCAAAGACAGGGATATCGTTGTGCGTGTCTGACAGATTCGGTTTTACAAGAAGAGGTTTTGCATGCAAGTCACTCCCGTCACCACGCCCGCAGCTAAGGAATTGCTTCCCCAGGATGCCAAATTCATGGCGCAATTTATCGCGATGGCGCCTTTTGTTTTTCAGACGGCGGTGTGCTTGCGTGACTTTGGAATCTTGAATCTTCTTTGTGAAACTCCTGAGGGCCTTTCCGCTGATCGCCTGCTTGAGAAAATTAACTTAAGTCGCTACAGCTTAAATGTTCTGCTGGATGCAGGTGAAAGCTCTGGAATCTTGTTAGAGAAAAATAAAATCTGGACGATCACCCAAACGGGAATGTTTTTGGAAAAAGATGCGATCACTCGCGTGAACATGAACTTCTCCCAAGACGTTTGCTATCAAGGTCTGTTCAATCTGAAAGACGCACTCGAAACAAACACTCCGACAGGTCTTAAGGTGTTCGGAAATTGGTCAACGCTTTATGAAGGTCTTTCCAGTCTGCCTGAAAAAGTTCAGCAAAGTTGGTTTGCGTTTGATCATTTCTTTAGCAGCGACAGCTTTCCTCGCGCACTACCCATCGTCTTTAAAGATAAGCCTAAGAAAATTTTAGATGTCGGCGGGAACACCGGAAAATTCGCTGTGGCGTGTACAAAATTTGACAGCGATGTGAATGTCACGATCGCCGATCACCCCGGGCAAATCGAAATGGCTAAGGCCAACGCGGCCAGCAACCAAGTGGCGGATCGCGTACACTATCACGTGACCGATCTTTTAAAAAAAGAAGCGGCCCTTCCCCAAGGGCATGATGTCATTTGGATGAGTCAGCTTTTAAGCTGTTTTTCAGACGACGAAGTGGTGATGCTTTTGAAAAAAGCGCGTCAAGCGCTAGGGTCAGGCGGCAGCCTGTATATCATGGAGACCTTCACCGATAATCAGAAATTCAATACGGCCCGCTTTTGCCTGGACATGACGTCTCTTTATTTCACTGTCATGGCGAATGGAAACAGCCGCATGTATCGCAGCGAAGAATTTTATAAGCTGATTGAAAAAGCCGAGATGAAAATCGTCGAAGAACACCCATTTATTCGTTTGAATCACACGATCCTCAAATGCGTACCAGCATAGCTTTCTATCGCTAACGCGTGAAGTTATGTTGTTTAACTGAAATCGTTATTATACGATTATTTTTCATTCGTATTTTGGAGTTTTGATTGAAGGTTTACGTTACCGGCACAGGAGTGATTTCCTCTCTGGGCAACAGCACAAAAGAAATGTTCGGTTCTCTGATTGAAGGAAAAAGTGCCGTTCGTCCCATTCCTGCTTGGAATAACCTCAATGGTTTAAACTGCCGTTTGGCGGCTCCTGCCGCTGCTTATGATAACCGCACTCTGCCTCGCACCGTGCGCAGAACGATGTCGCCGATGTCAGAGATGACGGCGCTTGCAACTCAACAAGCACTGACTGAGGCGGGTCTTTCTGTTCAAGAAATGGATTTTTCTAAATCCCTGCTATCTGTGGGATCCACGACGGGCAGCCCAATTGGTCTGGAAGAGTACTTTCAAAAAATTTCCGAAAACAATGGCGTGCAGGGACAATCCGGAACAGCCTTCTTTAAAGTCATGAATCACTCTGTCGCCTCCAATGTGGCCGTGGCGTTGGGATTTAATGGCGCTGTAATTTCACCAAGCAGCGCTTGCGCGACCTCGGCTCAAGCAGTGATCTTGGGTTGGGAACTGATCAAAGCCGGTCTTTACGATATCGCTATTTGCGGTGGAGCGGATGAGCTTCACTATTTAAGTGTCGCAGTTTTTGACTCTGTCTATGCAGCCTCCCGTGGATATCATGACTCCCCTTCCGCGACTCCCCGTCCGTTTGATAGAAAACGCGATGGCTTGATTGTGTCTGAAGGCGCTTCGATCGTTATTTTAGAAAGCGAGCGCAGTGTTGCTAAGCGTGGTGCGAAACCTTTGGCGGAATTCCTGGGTGGAGCTTATCGCTGCGAAAGTTCTCATATGAGCCAAAGCAATGAAGTGCAGATGCATCATGTGATGTCAGCCGCGCTGGAACGCTCTGGAATCACCAAGGATCAAGTCGAATATGTCAGTGCCCACGCAACAGGTACTATGCAAGGCGACGCCGCTGAAGCGATCGCTATTGGCAATCTGTTCGGCAAACAAGTTCCCGTCAGCTCGCTTAAAGGACACTTTGGTCATTCAATGGCTGCCTGCGGAGTGGGTGAATTGATCGCCAGCATGCAGATGATGAATGAAGGTCTTTTGATTGCGACCCGCAATCTGGAAGAAGTCGCCCCTGAGTGCGACACGGTCATGCACTTGCAAGAAAATCGCAAAGTGAATGCCAACATCACCCTTAGCAATAACTTTGCTTTCGGTGGCATTAATACAAGTTTTATAATTAAGAAAATTTAAACAGCACGGAGTGAGTCAGTGAGCCAGTACAGCACGCAGGTCGTAGACATCGTTAACAACATTCTTCATGAAAAATTTGAAGTGCCTAAGGACGCATTGGTTCCAACAGCAAATCTTAAGGAAGACTTGCAACTAGACAGCTTGGATTTCGTCGACATGTTTATTTTGCTGGAACAAGAAACTGGTAAGAATCCACAAAATGTTGATTTTATGAAAATCAAAAACCTGGGCGATATTTATCAATTGGTCAGCGAGCTTACAGTTCAAGAAACTGTAAACTAATATCCGCCAAAGATTTGTCTCCCTCGTAGCTCATCCACGACACGTGAAAGGTGGAGTTTTCTTTTTGAATCTTCACCACGACTTTATCATTCGGCGACACAGGGTTTTTGATTCTAAAGCTTGAAATGTTACTCAGCAGATTTTTCGACTGAATCATTTCTTGAATAAAGTGCTGACTGATATCAATCATGGCCACCGCGGGAAGAATCGGCATCTGCGGGAAGTGTCCTGAAAAATAAGGCCAGGTGGGAGAGGGTTGAATCTCTACCTCAAGCGCTTCGCCACTTTTTGTGCGAATCGTATAAGTTCCAGAAAGTTCCTTGGCCAAATCAATCATAGGTGAGAAAATACACCCGGAGGAATCCCTGTGTACATTCAAAATTATTCTTGCACCACTGCAGCGGGATTCGGCACACGGGCGTTGATGTCAGCTCTCTATTCAGGAAAGGACTGCTCTATCCCCGCCGAAAATGGCGGCCGTGTTTGCTACCTGGAACAAAACCCGGAAAAGGCTCAGACCTATAAGAATATTTTCGTAAACGCTTTTAAAGATCTGATACATCCTGTACGTGAAGGTCTTTCAAAAAATGCTCACGGAGACATTACAAAAAGTCGGGCCGCTTTAATCTTTGCCTCCACCAAGGGTTGCCTTGAAGATTTCATTTGGGAAGCGACCAGTGAAAACATTCGAGAGATGCAAGATCCTTTCACCAGTATCTATCAAGAATTCACTGAAGCCATGGGGGACCTGGAATGGACTCTTCACTGCAATATCAGCAATGCCTGCGCCTCAAGCCATGTGGCTTTGGAATATGCGCAGGATTTATTTATGGCAGATCGCGTAGAGTATGCTCTGATTATCGCGGGTGATTTGATAGGTCCTTTCGTTTACAAAGGATTTCAATCATTGAAAGTGATTTCACCCACAGGAAATCGTCCCTTCTCGGGAGACCGTGAAGGTTTACAGCTGGGCGAGGCCATGGCGATGCTTCTGCTTTCTAAAGAAAGAAAATCTCCCAATGATTTAAAAGTCACCGGTGTTGCCAGCGACACCGAGGGTTCCTCCATCACCCGGCCGTCTCTGAATGGGCAAGGTTTGCTTCGCGCCATTGAAAAAGCTAACGCGCAGTCAGCCATTCAGCCTGACTTGGTGATCGCCCATGGCACCGGAACTAAGTTCAATGATTCGGCCGAAGAGCAAGCTCTGGCGAAATTTTTGGGGACTATCCAAAAAGCGGATACGCCAATTACCAACACAAAATGGAGCATCGGCCACACCTTAGGTGCGAGTGGGTTGATCGATGTCATAGCCGCCTGTGAAATCTTAAAAACTCAAAAAGCCTTCCGTATTCAGAACACCCTGACCAAGGAATCTGCTTTTACCGGAAATTATCTGACAGCACAAAGTGACGTCGAACAGTATCGTAAGTTCCGTCAAATTCTTGTCACGTCTTTAGGTTTCGGCGGCATTCATGCAGCCTGTGCCATCTCGAGCGAGGAAAACTATGAAGCTCACAATTGATTTACAAAATAAATCAGAGCCCGCATGGAGTTCTAAAGTCGATCGCTGGTATCAGCTGGATGAAGTCGGTTTTGCTTTTTGCGAAGCGCTTCATCAGTGGGAACTGCTGAAAGATGAAAAACGCCCCGATGTTATTTATTTGGCACTGCCAGGAGCTTCAAATTTGGCAGACTTTGATTTCGTCAATTCGGGCGCCTCCAGTCCTGCGAAGTTTGTATTCACCCTGCCGAACATCTGCGCTTCGGTCATTTTTCAAATGTTGGGTTTTAGTGGCAAAGTTTATTGCGTGAATCAAGGACCTGAAACAATCGAGTTTGCAAAAGATGAAGCCAAAGAGGCTGCGAAATCCGGCAAATGCGCCTGGGTCTTTGGCAGCCCTGCTGTACTTGAAGACGACAAGAGAGTCGTCCTTTTCTGGTCTTACACTTAAAGGACAAACTAAGGTTTCGAATTAAATTCGAAATTAGAAGCTGTAAGCCAACCCAATACCTGGCGCTTTCGGATCAGGTAGGATGTAAGCTTTAACACCGCTATCCACTGGAGTTGCACCCGCCCAGGCGTCGACGATTTCCCAAACGTGGAAACCAAGTAAAACGCCAAGACCCACAACGGCCAAACCACCGTTGCTGCATTTCGTTTCTTTGTAACCGTAGGCGTCTGTTTCTTCTTTACAAGTATTTGCCCCCGCAATCAACATCGCAAGGCCCGCAGACTCCGTTGCCGTGAAGATCCAACCTTTGTCAGCGTAACGACCTTGAACTCCATGACCGATCCCAAATCCCAAAGTGGAAGCCAATACTCCACCGGTTACGTACTTTCCAGTCGCTACTGGAACTTTCGCCGAACTTTTGCTCACTTCTTCTTGAGCATGCGCGAATGAAAAGGACATTGCGACACAGACTGCAGTAAAAATATTAAGTAATTTCAAAACCCACCCCTTTGTTATTGCCCACAATATAATTTGAGTCCCACCTGAGCAAGGAGCTTTTTGTCGTTAAACACTTTTCCGTTCACCACTTTCAGCGGACCGAAATCGTGAGTACACGTGGTCTCGATGCGGATCATATCGCCCGGTTTGTGATCGGCATCGACAAAATCAAACTGCGCATTTTTAACTTCCGCAATAAAGGTCACGCGTCCTTTATACGCGGGTTCAATTCCCAAAATATCATTGGCAATCACACTATAACCGTAGGTCTGTGCAATCCACTCGATGCAGGAACTCTCACGAATTTTACCGTCAGAAAAATAACGCCCATGAGACTGCAACGTGACTTGGCCAACTCCCTGACCTTTTTTAAATTCCGCCACATCATCAATCCATACGGCGCCGCCTTTATGAGGCAGCAAGTATTTCATATGTTGCACGGACATCGAATTGCCCCACGCGCGTTCACGTAAGACCTTTTTGATACCCTCCACCCGATCGAATTTGAAATTCGCGTTCAGCGGAATATCTGAAAAAATAATATTTGAAAGAGCCGGCTTAACGCCAACAAATTCTTCTACCAGATCCGCGATTCGAGCTTTAAGTGTTTCTTTATCTGAAACATCACTTTGAATGATGAAGCCAATGTCTTCACCTAAGCGCTCATCAAATAACGAAACCGCCATGCATCGGCAGAAAAAATGTGAAGCGATTTTTCCCTCGAGAACTTCCATCGGAAGCTTCAGGCCGCCACGATTTACAACTAAATCGGTGCGACCATTGAATGTGTAACGAGTCTTTCCGCCCTCTGTATGGGGTTTTAAAGAGTCCTTTAACAGAATTTGCTCGGCGTGCTTAAGTTCACCGTTTTCAAAAATGCCAGCACAGGCGTTAGAGCCCTCAAAGTAAATGCCTTCTTCTTGAACTTTTACGCTCACACCAGAAAGAACATAACCAATATCCCCATCTACTTTAGGCGGAATGCCTGGAGGCAAATGAGTAACTCCCGGCGAAGCTTCCGTCGCTCCATATCCGATACTGGGTTGTTCAATATTTAAAACCGAACGCATTTGCTGCCACAAATCGCAAGTGGCCATCGCTCCGCCGATAATCGAAGTATAGGATTTATGGGGGATGATGTTTTGCCTTTTTACGAATTGAATCAGATCCACGAAATGCGTAGGTGTTCCTAACGTCAAAGTATTCGTGTCAACTTGTTCTAACCACAGCTGATGCGTTTGCCGTGAATAAGCCCCTTCTGCAAAAATGATTTGAGCGTTGTTTAAAACGGCCTGCATGTAACCCAGAACCAATCCAAAAGTGTGAGTGGGCTGAGGGTACGAGAAAATCTTTTTGATACGTTGGGTATTATACAACTCACGAATGGCGCTAAGTGACGTCGTCACGTTTTCTTTGGAATATAAAACCAGACGATTCACACCGCTGGTGGTTCCCGAGGTGAAAACACCCAAAACCGCGGATTCAATAATTCTTTTTTCGGAATCTGTCATCGTGCGTGGGATTTGCTGAGTCAGCTTCCTGATGTCCTCGGGCCATTCACCATGAAGTTCAAATTCCGGAAACATTTGCAGGAATTGGAAATCACGGTGATATGGAGGAACCATGATCATCAGCTCACCGAACTCCCAAAACTTGTTTAAAAGACCTGGCAATTCTTGATGATGAGTTCCGCGCCACAGATGAATCATTATTTCCTCAATGCCTGTTGTTGCATGGTCTGTGTGAGATTTAGGATTTCTTGACCCAGACTGCGATCATAGTTCACAAAGCCCACCTGGCTTCGCACCATCGCGTAAACCTTTTGCGACTGCACTCCCTGAAGCTTGATGTCTTTTAAATCCAAAGCCTGCGCCAAACACACCAGCTGCATTGCCAGAATTTTGTAAACGCCTTCGAGCATATCTAGACACGTCATGGAAGCACTCATACCCAATGAAACTTTGTCCTGGTTATGAGATTCAGAAGAGCGCGAAAAAATTCCACTGGGAATGGAACGCTGGATGACTTCACTGGTGATCGCCCCCACGGTTTGGTGTAAACCTTTAAGTCCATGGTGCATATGCTGTTCGTCTGCCGGAATCGATTTTGTGTCGATCAAATTCGCAGACAAACCACGATTGAATTTATCACTGACTAGCATCAACACCTGGCGGTCCGCAAGATCTGCAATATGTGCCAGATTGATTTTTACGAAATCCATGGCCTGGCATAAGTATCCGCCATAGAAATTCCCACCCATTTCCAAGCCGCCTTCAAAATTCACAACCGGGTTATCCGTCACGGAATTGATTTCGTGTTCAAGGCTCATCCAGGAGTGTTTTAAATTTTCGCGGATGGGACCC
The DNA here is from genome assembly GCF_047302455.1 of Bdellovibrio sp. HCB185ZH. Lineage (GTDB taxonomy): Bacteria > Bdellovibrionota > Bdellovibrionia > Bdellovibrionales > Bdellovibrionaceae > Bdellovibrio. The sequence goes on along the minus strand of NZ_CP178624.1, from coordinate 3,617,624 downwards.
AGGATCTGAGGCACACAACGCATGGAATAGGGATCTTGAATAAATTCAGATGTTTTATTTTTAGCAACGGAAACATCCTGACCGCGGGCAGGATGATAGTTTTCTTCATCCAAAAGCTTGCGAATGTTTCGGGCGCTCTCGCCCTGTCCAGGATTGGTCTTGGCCACTTCATTGATAAAAGCACCAAAGGCTTCTTTGCGTCCACCCAGGATCAAGCACTGCCAAGCCGCCGCCACTTCACAAAGCTCGACGATAAAATCTGTCAATTTCAGATTATAAAGCACCATCCCAGCCATCGTGGATGTTCCATTCACGATGGCCAAACCTTCTTTGGGTTTTAGTTTGTAAACAGGGAGGTTTAATTTTTTAAGAACGCTTTCGGCAGTTGTGCGTTGGCCCTTATAGAAAACTTCACCGATCCCCTGAACAGTCTGTCCAAGATAAGCAAGCGGCACTAAATCACCGCTCGCGCCGAGTGATCCCTCACAGGGCACGAGGGGCACCACGTCGTTCTCTAAGAGAAGACACATTCTTTCAATAAGTTCGGGGCTGACGGCTGAAACACCCTGGGCCAAAGAATTTAAACGAACCAAAAACATGGCGCGAGAAGCTTCTGCAGGAATCGCGCGGCCTTGGCCACAGCTTAAATAATTAATCAGATTTTTTTGCAATTGATCGGCATGGTCACTTTGTACGTAATGCGTGGAGTTTTCACCAAATCCTGTTGTCACTCCGTAAATAGGGATGCCCTTATCGATCAGGGTTTTTAAGGACTTAAATGAATACTCGATTTTTTTAAGCAGATTTTCATCAACAGAAATTTTCGAAAAAAGCTCTCGCTGAAAAACGAAATCAGATAAGTCTTTAACTTTAAGATGCCCTTGCAGCATCAATTCCTTCGCCATGCCATAAACCCCGTAAACGAAAACTATAAACCGGGCCTCTTTGGGGTTGCACCCTTTTTTGCTGACACAGCTGCTCAGTTTTTATCGAATGACCAAGTGGTTTTTCAACTGATTGTGCCCACCGTCTGTGTGAGGGAAATGATGATGTAAATGCTTACCACAGGCCTCGATGGCCTCATTAAATCCTGCAGCCCAATTGCCCTTGTTCAGTTGTTCGCCAAATTTGGCAAGAACTTGATTCCAAGTTTCAGGGGGAAGTTTTCCGTTGATTCCCTCATCAGCTAAAATGACCGCTTTGCGCTCCATCACCGATACGAAAATCAAAATTCCTGTCCCCTGATTGGTGCGATGAATTTTATTTAAATAAAATTCCAGGTGAGCGCGCTGATGAACCTGATCCACCTCGTCACGCTCAGGCACAAATACT